>JBAVYX010000343.1:0-7494 GCA_049588475.1 Silvibacterium sp.
TGCCACCAGAAGTCGTAAGCCAGATTCTGAGGGCCGCGCTCCTTCTCCCACGGGCCCTTCAACTCAAACGTATTCGCATCCATCAGGAAGATGCCGCCCGGACCATCGCCACTGGCCGAACCGAGCGCGCTGCCATAAATGCCGTCGGGGCCACAATGAATCGTGTGTGGCGATGTGTAGCCTGTCTTCTTTATGAACTCTTCCGGCTCGATCACTTTCACGATCTTGGGATGATTGGGGCTCCCTTTCGTATCCAGGATGTGAATCCGGGACGATCCGATGCCCGGAACGATCAGATAACGACGCTCCATATGCGGGTGCGGGTTATGCGGGCAGAGGCACGCGCTGCACGCGTTCCAGCCGAAGTGATGCAGCTCGTTATCGTCGTTGGGAAAATCCACTTGGCTGAGGATCTGACCATACGTGGAGGAACGCGGCTCGACATCGATGACGCCCATGGCATCGCGCTTCCCATTCTTGCCGACATTCAGCAAAGAGACGTAAGCGATGTATTCCGGTGCGGCCTTCATCGCCATGCCTGGCGAAGGATAAAAGGTTGGATCCGGCATTAAGGACATATCCATATCCTCCTTTTGAACAGTTCCGGCAAAGGATTTGCCGGGGTTTTACACAGCGTGACGCAGTCACAAGACCGACAACAAAGGCGCCACGTTAGGAGTCCAGGGGCTGTCGGAAACGCCAGATGACAACGTCTGCCAAGAGCCGCGACCTTGCCGGCAGTCGAGGGTCCACGCACGGCGCTTGGTCGCAGCAAGCATAACTCGTCTGCCCATCACAGGGCCACCACTCCTTGCAGATTGTGGTTGGCCACTCCAATGTATTCGGGTCGGATGACCGGCATCCGGGAACATTCGGGGCGCCGGGTTGAAATGTCCGTATTGCCGACAATCCGCTAGGTACCCGCTGCTACCCGCTAGCTGGATATTTCCTTGGACATGATCACCCTTGTAGACGTTCGCTGGTCCGATCTGACCGGCGGTTACAGAACTCCGCTCGATCCACGGCTATTGCGTGCAAGACTCGAAACTGACAGCGATACCACAGGGGTCTGGCAGGTGCTTTGGGACGAACTCCATCATCAAGGGGACGTTGGTGAAGCTTCGTTCGCAGCAGTTCCATTTCTTGTCAGAAATTATCTAAAACGAGGCGTGCCTGATTGGAACACCTATGCGATTGTCGCGATCATCGAACTGGCTCGCAGGGAAGACAAGAACCCGGACGTTCCGCGGTGGATCGCTGATGACTACTTCCACGCAATCGGGGAACTTGCGAAGATCGGCACCACAGAAGTATTGCAGGCTAAAACCCCAGAAAATGTTCGCGCCATACTTGGCGTTATTGCCATCGAGAAAGGTCTTCGAACCCACGGAAGGTTTCTCGTGGATTATTCAGAAGACGATCTGCTGGACCTCGAATCTAGGGTCTCGCTACGCGCTCAAATGCTGCCACAACTTGTTTATCCTCTCGGTGATCGCAACGAATTCCTGTGATGCGCGAGCCGTCGATCGCTTCTTCGCGAATTGAGCGGCCAGTGACGAATACACGCGCGCCGTTACCGGCAAGCTCGGCAGCGATTCCGCGACCTACGCCTTCCGTTCCGCCAGTAACGACCGCGATTTTGCCCTCAAGGGTTCTCATCTCTCCAAAATTATGGCGCCTTTTTCGTTGTCGACACAGGAAACGTTCTGGGCTATTCGATTTACGTGGAAACAACACTAGTCCGGATAACCGGCAAACGGAAGTATGCGCGGGTGGCTCCATTCTTCGCGCCGCGAAGGGTGGGAAAGTAAGATATGTCCCAGCGACAATCCAATACCTCACGATGTCAAAATCCGCTACCGGCGTGTTCTTGAGTACCCGTAAGGATTAAGCTTTGACTATGCTGCGTCGTCCACCGCCAAGTGGAGTGATCGCCAGGCTCTTTCTTCTGTTGAACGTTGCCCTCGCCGTATGTCAGCAGTCTCCTCGCGCCTCAGTCTTTTTGAGCGTTGTCGATGAGAACAACGTCCCGGTTCCAGGCGCATCCATTACCATCTCCGAGGCCGGACGCCCTCCCTTTTCGCTCGAAACCGACTACGCTGGCCGCGCCTCCTGGCCGCTGCACACGGAGGCTCCATATCAAATCCGCGTCCAGAAGCCCGGCTTCTATCAGGTCGTCAAACCGGACGCAGACCCACATCTGCCAAGCGTTGAGGTCGTTCTCGCACACGAGCAGGTTGTCCAGCAGCAGGTGAGCGTCGTGGCCTCTACCCCAGGCATCGACCCCGAGCAGACCGCCAACCGTAGCGTGATGAGCACACCGGAGATCGTCAATATCCCATACCCGACCTCGCGCGACATTCGCAATCTTCTGCCATTTATCCCAGGCATTGTGCAGGACAACTCAGGACAGGTGCACGTTGCCGGCTCGCCAACCTACGCAACACTCGATCAGCTCGACGGTTTCGACATCCGCTCCCCGGTCTCCGGCACCCTCGACATGCGCGTCAGCGCCGACGCCGTCCGCTCCATCGTCACCCAGACCACGCGTTATCCAGTCGAGTTCGGCAAGGCCACTGGAGGTGTCGTGGCCTTTTACACCGGCATGGGCGACAATAAGTTCCGCTTCAACGCCACCGATTTCATCCCCTCCTTACATCAGGTCAACGGACTGCGCTTCGACAAGTTCGTTCCCCGGTTTACCTTCTCCGGGCCCATCGTCCGCGACCGCGCCTGGTTCTTCGATGGGCTCGAACTCGAGTACGACAACATCTACATCCAGGAGCTTCCATCCAACGCCGACACCAACCAGCTCCTGCGTGGCAGCAACCTCGCCAAGGCACAGGTCAACCTGTCGCCATCCGATATCCTCTCCGGCGGCCTGCTCTTCAACGACTACCACTCTCCCTACGACGGCATCTCGCCGCTGGTGCCGCAGCAAAGCACCACGACGCGCGACACCACCGCCTGGCTGCCCTATCTGCGCCACCAGCATCTCTTTTCCAACGGCGTCCTGCTCGACGCAGGCGTTGCCTTAATACGCTTCCGCGACAGCAGCAAGCCTCACGGAGACATCCCCTACGAGTTAACTCCCGAGACCGCCGAGGGAAGCTTCTTTCAAAACTCCGTCTTGCCCTCCCTGCGCGAAGAAGTCATCGCCACCCTCTACCTCCCGCCTCGTCACTGGGAGGGACGACACGACCTCAAGGCCGGACTCGACTTCGACCACACCGGCTTCGACCAGCAGATCACTCGTATGCCGGTAAACTACCTCCGCGAGGACGGAACCCTCCTCCGTCAAAGCGTCTTCCCCGCACAGCCTTCCCTCACGCGCCACAACCTCGAGACCGGCGCCTACCTCCAGGATCGTTGGCGACCCAGCTCGCTCGACACACTGCTGATCGAAGGCGGCCTCCGCTTCGACTGGGACGAGATCGTTCGCCGTCCCCTCTTTTCTCCGCGCCTGGCCGCAAGCTATGTGGTCCCCGGAGCCGAGGCGAAAACCAAACTCACCGCCGGCGTCGGACTCTACTATGAGCACACGCAGTTGGATTACCTCGCGCGTGCGCTCAACGGCATCCGCTTCGACACCTACTTTGCCGCCGACGGAGTCACCCCCATCACCCCACCCCTCCAGACCACCTTCATCGCCAACTACTCCCCTCTCACCGCCATGCACGCCATCAACTGGAGCGTTGGAATCGAACAAAAACTCCCGGGCGAAATCTACGCCAGCGCAAACTTTCTCGAGAAGCACGCTCGCGACGGATTCGTGTACGCAAACCCGGGCAACCCGTCCGCCCTTTCAGGTACATTTCTGCTCACCAACAACAGGCAGGACAACTATCACTCCTTCGACATAGAAGTTCGCCGCACCTTCCGCAACGGATACACGCTCTTTGCCGCCTACACCCGCTCTTCGGCATACACCAACTCTGCGCTCGACTACGTGCCCACCATCTCGCAGCTTGGCCCGCAGCAGAGCGGCCCGCTCCCCTGGGACGCACCCAACAACTTCGTCTCCTGGGGATGGCTGCCCTTCGCCCTGCCGAAGTTCAAGAAGAACTGGGACTTCGTCTACACCATCGACTGGCGCACCGGCTTTCCTTACACCTCAGTCGACGCAAACCACCAGGTCGTCGGCTCGCCCGGTTCGAACCGGTTTCCCGACTTCTTCTCCTTCAGCCCCGGTCTCGAATGGCGCTTTCACCTCCACGGCGCCTACTTCGGTCTGCGCGGCGTCATGGAGAACGCCACCGACTGCCAAAACCCCTCCATCGTCAACAACAATGTCGCCTCACCCGCCTACGGAACCTTCACCCAGCCCATAGGCCGAGCCCTCACGGCACGCCTCCGCCTCATCGGCTCAAAGTAGCTGGAACCCACCGCATAAATGCCTGCCTAAATTGTCCGGGATATGTTGAATGGGAAGAGACTTGGCCCTGATCATCCTTTTTGTGTGGTTGCAAAGAACGATTACGGCGACCTGATTCTAGTAAAGAAGCTGGCTTATATCCGGGTCACTCGGTGAGCAAAAGAACCATTCCGCCCAGAGGCGGCGAATTTCAATCTCCCCGTTTCGAGCGCCCCAAACAGTTGTCTCGGTCGAAATGTCCGTATTGCCGACAGTCCGTCCGCGATGCAGTCAGTGAGCGCATTACTCTGTCGGCGCCAGTGAAAGTCAACCTCCGGTTTGCCTGTGATTTTGGGCATTGGACGTGTACAACTCGTCAATGAGGCTTCTGCGATTCATTCGTAGCGTAACGCTTCCAGCGGATCGACCTTCGCCGCTCGCCGCACGGGCACCCAGCACGCCAGAAGCCCCACCCCTACGAACAATGTCCCGACAACAATCAACGTCACAGGATCGCTGGGTTCCACTTCGAAGAGGAAAGACCTCAGCACCTGCGACAAAAGAATGGCGAGCACGATACCGATGAGCACGCCACCTGCGATCAATCGAAATCCTTCGCCGAAGATCAGGCTGCGTATGTGCTTTTGTTGCGCGCCCACCGCACTGCGGATTGCCAGCTCCCGGCGCCGCGAGGCCACTGACAGGGAAAGCACGCCGTAAATTCCCACCAGAGTCAGCACGCTTCCCACCACGGAAAACCCGGTCAGAAGATGCATGGCGAAGGTCCGCGACGCCAGCGATTCGTCGCGAATCTGTTCCAGCGTCTTCACGTTTTCGATTGCTGCGGTTGGATCCGCAGAGCGCAGTTCGCGTTCGACGGCAACCACCACCGCGCGGGGATCTGCAGTTGTACGTACTACAAGATGTTTTGAATATGCGCTCGCCTGCCACAGTGGCAGGTAGATTTCCGGCGAAGCCTTCTGCGTTAAATTGTCGGTTCGCCCATTCGCTATTTCTCCGACGATCTCCACGGCTGGCTTATCTCTGCCGTTGAACCAGAATTTTCGTCCAATTGCGCTGCCTTGCGGAAAGTAGCGATCCGCAAACGCCTGGTTCACAATAGCCACGTTGGGCGCTTTGTCGTCGTCCGACGATCGGAATTCACGCCCATCCCGCAGCGCCATTCCCATCAACTTGAAATAATCAGGCGTTACCGCGCGCAGCGGTAGCGCTGTCTTGTCGCTCTCTTTTATCGCCGCAGGCTGGCCTTCAATCTCTAGAGTCGCTGGCCAGTTGTTTCCTGTCAGCGGCACTCCCCAGGCAAACGCCGCGTATTGCACACCCGGAAGCGCCGCAACGCGCTCCAACGCCTGCCGGTGAAAGCTGCCCCAACTCGACTGGCTTTGCACCTCTGTCACGCTCATCGTGAGTATTCGGCTGGTGTTGTAGCCGGACGGCACCTGTGCGATTTTCATCATGGTGCGAACGAGCAGCCCCGCGCCTACCAGGAGCGCCAAGGTCAGCGCAGTCTGCAGCATGGTGACTCCCTGCAGCAGCCGCCTCTCGCCGATTCCTGCGGTTCCTTTCGGCCCCGCGTTTTTCAGCACCTCCATCGGATCTAGCCGGAATGCGCGGAGCGCCGGAACGACTCCCGCGAAAAATGCTGCGAGGACGGCCGTCCCAAGTCCCCATGCCAGAACTCCCCAGCCTGCTGTCACTCCGTCGAGCCTCGGAACGGCATGTCCTGCAACCGCCTTGAACAGCTTTACGGCACCATAGGCGAGGCCGACACCAAACGCTCCGCCGAGAATCGCCAGCAGCAAGCTCTCCATCGCAACTTGTCTTAGAAGAGCGATGCGGCCCATGCCCATCGCGCTCCGCACGGCGTATTCCTGCTGTCTTTGCAGTCCTCGCACCAGTAGCAGCGCGGCCGCGTTTCCGCAAGCGATCAACAGTACGAGCGCCGCGGCACCTAGCAGCGGCAGCAGAATCCGTCTCCCATCCCGGTTGATTTCGTCCGTCACTGGCTCTACTTGTGGCGCGAAGCCTTCGAACGACTTTTCTGACTGCGCTTCACTTGCCGTCAGGAGAGCCAGTTCCTGCCGCGCCTGTTGCGGATTGGCTCCATCCCGCAGTCGCGCTACCACGTTCCAAAACGGATCCTTGAGACGCTTCGAATTCGGCTCTCCTGGCACCCAAAAGTCCACAGTCGCGTTGACGTCGTAATTCGGCTCCTTCGCCGCACCCGGCGAGGGCAGGAATCGCACACCCGGTTCCATGACTCCGATCACAGTTGGCGGCACATCGAATCGGCTGATGCGCACGGTCTTTCCGATAATCTGTCTGTCGCCACCAAAGGCTCGCTGCCAAAACTCATATCCCAGCAGAATTGGCTTCACGGGTCCTTGCCCGAAATCTGTAGGCTCGAAACCGCGCCCGATTATGGGCTTCAAGCCCAATACTTGCTGATAGTTTTTCGTCACCACCAGGCCCTGCATGGACTGGCTGCCGTCATTGCGAATCAGAAAATTAAAGATCCAGTCGTACGCGGCCATTCCATCGAACGATTTGGATTGCTTCTCCCACTCCATCCACTGCTGCGCCGGCCAGCCGCGCGGGCTGTCCATCGTCCGACCATCGGTGCGCGCAGTCGGGAGCAGCATGAGTTGCTCAGGCTTCTGGTAGGGCGGCGGCGTGAGCAGTACACCCTGAATCAAACTGAAAACAGCAGATGTTGCGCCGATCCCCAGTGCCAGTGTCAACGCAGCAATCAGGCTAAAACCCGGTTGCTTCAGAAGCATCCGAAACGCAAACCGCAACTCTCGTAACATGCATCCTCCTATCCCGTTTTGAGGTTACGCAGACTCCCACCCCAGGCTCGGCTAGAAGAGAAAACGTTAGTTAGACCGGCTTTGTTCCATCATCCGTCCGATTTGGGCGATGGAAGCCCCCAGCCCGAATTGCCTAGTTCGATCCCAATTGACTCTCTTTATCGACTCTAAACGAGTGCCAAATCGCCATAACCGGCCAATCGCTTCCCATTTTCATTCAGATGGTGTCGAGCTTTCTTATCTCGGCGAGGATCTTGATGAGGCGGACGGAAAGCCTGAGGAGACGTTTGTGCGCATTACCGTTTGGGA
>JBAVYX010000344.1:0-2503 GCA_049588475.1 Silvibacterium sp.
GCCGTCTCCGCACGGCTACAACTACGCTTCGATAACGCAGTTATGCCATGAAAGAACGGCCTTTCCAAACCTTTTTCAACCTAGGATCACCGCGTTCCTCAACCCCTGGTGAGAAATGCAGGTTAGCCCCTGTCATCCCAACACACCAAGCGTGAAACGGTTGAGTAAAAGGAAAGCTCCTATGTTTCTCATATTGGCGCTGGTTTTGATTCTCGCGTGGGTCGGGGGCCTGGTGGTGTTTCATACCGCAGGATTTCTCATTCACCTCTTGCTTCTATTCGCGGTCATTTCGATCGTCTTCCACTTTCTTCGCGGGAGATCTTCGACTGTTTAGCCATCTTTCCAACGTAGCTAGAGGCTACTCATGGTAATGCAAGAGGCTGAAGACGTCGTAATCGGCGAACTTCTCCCGGCCCTTGAGAAAGTCAAGCTCAACGGCGAAGGCAAGCCCGGCGATGTGTCCCCCGAGCTGTTGCACGAGCTTCACAGTCGCCTCCATCGTCCCACCCGTGGCCAGCAAGTCGTCTACCAGGACAACGTTTTGACCCGGCTCGATGGCATCAAGGTGAATTTCGAGCGAGTCCGACCCATACTCCAGATCGTAAGTGACGCGGGCCGTCGGAGCAGGCAGCTTGCGCGGCTTGCGCACTGGAACGAATCCAGCGTTTAGACGGTATGCCAGCGCGGGACCGAAGATGAATCCGCGCGCCTCGATTCCCAGCACCAGATCAATGTCCTTGCCGATATAGTGCGCAGCCAGCGCGTCAATCAGCTCCGCAAATCCCTTTTTGTCCTTGAGCAGGGTCGTGATGTCGTAAAACAGAATCCCTGGCTTGGGAAAATCCGGGACGGTGCGAACCAGTTCCTTCAACGGGTCGCAATTGATGGGGGCGTGTTGTGCCAATCTCTGGGCCAATTTAAATAAAACTCCTTTGGTCTGAAGGCTCTATGGTTGAAGCTTCTACCAGGCCCCTTCAATCTGAAAGGGTCCAAGCTCGTTGGATTCGGTGTCAGCCAACTCGTGCTCAATGACGGTGTCCACACGGCTGCCGCGCGAGCCCTTGTACAGGGCTGTTTGCAGCTCGGCCAGCTCTTCTGGCTCACCCGCAGCGACAACCTCAACGTGACCGTCCTCCGTGTTGCGCACCCAGCCCTTCAAACCGAGTGCACCCGCTTCCCGATGCACAAACCACCGGAATCCGACGCCTTGTACACGGCCTTTGATGAGGTAATGGCGAACCATGATCACCGGACTACGATGCGGAGTTAGTGTTGCAGAAGTGGCGGGACGGTGCAACCGCTGGGATGAAAAATCGGCGCAGCCTGCGCCGCGCCGTCTGCCTGGAATCTCGGCAAGTCTATGCGCGCGAGAGATACGCGCCTTCGGCGGTATCCACACGAATCTTTTCGCCCTCGTTAATGAAGGGGGGGACCTGCACGACGAGGCCAGTTTCAAGAGTGGCCGGCTTGGTAACAGAGGATGCTGTTGCCGACTTCAGGCCAGGTTCGGTTTCGACCACGGTGAGCTCGACGGTCTGCGGAAGCTCGATGCCGACGGCCACTCCATCGAAGAAAGACACGGTGATCTGAAGATTCGGGGTCAGGTACTCGACAGCGTCACCAAGTGTGTCGTGCTTGAGGTGTGTCTGCTCGTAGTCCTCAGTGTTCATGAAGTAGTAATCGTCGCCGTCGTTGTAGAGGAACTCCATGGCGATTTCATCGACCACCACGCGGTCGATGGGATCGGGCGAGCGGAAGCGGTGCTCGAACATGGCGCCGGTGCGCAAGTTACGCAGTTTGGCCTGGATAAAAGCGCGCAGGTTGCCGGGCGTGCGGTGCTCGACGGAAAAGACGGCATGCAGTTCGTTGTTGTGCTTGATGATCATGCCCGGACGCATTTGTGTGGCGGGAATCGCCATAAGGGAAAAGCTCCTCACTTCAAATTACTGGGATTTTGCAGTATATTCCGCCGCTGGATGCTGGATATTGCAAGACCTGCGCGGGAAACCTTCCAACCCTTAATTTTATCAGGGAGAAGAGGTCGCGAACATTTGCGCTGGCTTACTGTCTGCCAAAGAGCCGCGAGAAGAAGTGGCCAATACTGTGAAAGAAGCCGGCCTGATTCGCCGGTTTGTGCGCCGGCGGCGGCGCTTGGGCAGCGGCTGGCGGCGTTGCTTCGCTCGCAGCCGTCTCCGGAGCGGCACCGGCAGCACCGGGCAGCGCAGGATTGGGCGTGGCCTTCGCATCGTAAGTGAGGGGCGCTTCAACCTGGGCATGCGCGACTCCCGTTGGAACTGCAGGCTGTGCTGGAGTCGCCGGCGGCGGCTTTAATCCTTCGCTCTCGGCCAGCGGGAAGGCCGTATCGGGGGCGGTCGACGAGGGTCCCCCAATGGGTTGACTCGCGACGGGTTGGCCGGGCTTCGCGGGATTCGCACTGTTCGAGACGATGCCGGGCGCCGCGCTTGCGACAGGCATGTGCGGCTCTGCGGCTGGACATCCGCAC
>JBAVYX010000345.1:0-3009 GCA_049588475.1 Silvibacterium sp.
GGGCCACGAACTCGAGCGAGAACCAGGGAGACCGGGCGCGTTCCGCCTTGGTCTTCGTGACCTCATGCTCGTGTTCCATCCGAAAACGGCTTTCCACAAAGCGAGGAAAGCGCTCCGCGTCGATGACACACACCCAGTCGAAGTCGTAGTCACCGCCATTTCTCTTAGCGGTCTTCGAGTGAAGCGTGTAAGTGCCTTCAAGCGTCAGCTGCTCGTCGACCACGTAGGCTGCTACCTCAGGAGCCAGTCCATGTTCCTCACTGAGATGGCTTGCCAGCTCCTCCCCCTGAAGGTGCGTGAGAGGAAGCAGGTCTTCTTTCATGCGTACCGGATAGCGTACGCACAAGCCGGTCTTCGCGGGAACGGTGGTGATGGCTGCCGTCAGCGGCGTCCAGTCGGCGCGGGAATGAACCTGTCCATCCTGCAGAACCAGGTAGCCATCGTCTGCCAGCGCGAACGCGGGCAGTTCGATACCTCCCCCGGTCATCAGTTTGTAGGCCCACCGCGCCATCAGCCGGCTGAGCTGGGCGTGGATGTAAGGATGACGGGTGATTTCTCCCGAACCATCCGCCAGGAGGGTAGCCTCGACGACTCGCTGGAATGCTTCTTCCTCCGAGCCTTCGCTGCCTGAAACGTCCTGACCGATAAGCTCCACCACCTTGCGATGGTTCCCTTCTTTCCATGCCTGCTTGAGCGTGTCGATCGTGCTCACTGCCTGGGGAACGATCTCGTTTTCGATCGAGTCCTCAGGCGCGTGTTGCAGAACGGTGTAGCTGGACTCGAACTGGAGCGGCCGCGAGACTTCACGGATCCCCAGCACGATTGGCCCTTCGACTCTGCGTGCGCCGAAGCCAAGAACATTGGCGAGGGCAGACGGCATCTTCATGGCCGGCTTCACCGCGCTTTCGGGAAGGATGATATCGACGCGCAGCGCATCGGCTACGGCGTCATCCATCACCTTGAAACTGCCTTTTGCCTGGGTCTCTCCAAAGGAGAGACGGAACTGGTAAAAGTGCCGTCCGGGAAGATTCAGTTTCCCGAACAGACTCTTCCGGATCCAGCCGCGGCAGTCGTTGGTTCCGAACTCCAGGTCCTTGACAACCATCACGCGGGCCGAGGCTTCGGTGTGCACCACTTTGCACCCCGAGACCAGAATGCCGAAATACGTAATAGCGGCCTCGGGCCACTGCTGGAAGCGTTTCGCAATCAGAGGCTCGTGCGCGGCATCGCAATAGTAGTACTTGCCATTCTTCGCCGAGCCGGAAGCGCCCACCATGCGGTAGGCAATTCCATCGTGGACTACCCGGGTCATGGCATTTGTCACCGCGGCCTCTTCGCAATCATCGAGAGGTTCGGTGGGAATGCTGACCAGAGCCGCGTGAATGCCGGGATACATTGCGCCGAGGAGAGTGCAGTCGAGCCATGATTCCTGGCCGGTGCCGGGAATCCGCTCTTCCATTTTTCCGTTGGTGTCGATGTCAAGCATCACAATCCGATTCGTCTGAATACTGTGCATTTGAGTTCTCCTTGTGCTGGGAGGCACAGGAAGATACCCGGTCAACCCGCTGAACGCCGGCTCCACCTGGTCTTCCCGTCCTTGATGAAAGGGGGACTAACCAGGCTCCTATGCCGGGTTAGCGGAACGAATCCCTGCGAGTAGGCCCGCAAGGCAGCTCAGAGAACGATCGCAAGCTGTGCTTAACGACTCGTTTTTCTGAACCCGTTCGCCGCAACTTCCGCGGTCATTGGCTCTTTCTTGATTTCGACCGCACCGTCCTTGACGACGGCACGGCTCTTCCACATCTCCACTTTGTAGAAAGGCACATCGCGCTTCAGTGCTTCGATCATCGCGTGGCCCTCGCTTTCAAATCTTTCTCCCAGGACCAGGTCAGGACTGTCTTGGCCCCGTTCGGCAAGATAGAAGAACGCTTGTGCGCTGCTTGTTTCCCTTCCTTCGGCTGCCCGCTTGCCACGGCGGCTCTTGCTCGCGGCCTCGGCAGGCATTTCCACTACGGCTGTTGACTCTGCGGTCATGGCGTGTCTCCGCTCCCCGCAACCGTTCCGGCCGGTACGGGATTGCTCTCTTTCCCATTGAGTTCGCTGTCGAGGAGCACAGCATTCCGTTGCTCGCCTTCGATCTGGTTCGACCAATACTCGCCGATAAGAAGGCCGCTCGGATTCTCCGCTGAACGCTCCACATTCAGTAGACGGATGTGGTACTCCTCAACGATCTGCTGCGTTGTCTCCCGCTGGTTCGCGACTGTGTGTACGGTGCGGACACCGAAGGCGCGATAGGTCAGCGGCTCGTTCTTGTCTTCTTCGAGATGACTCAGCTTGAAGGTGGAGCTCGCCTGCTCGTCCTCAAGCGTACCCACGGTGTCGTTCTTCTCCAGCTGGCCCAGCGCGGTTCTCCGCAGGTTCACCGTCATCCAGTTCATCGCCTCGGCCCAGTTCTGGGAGAGCGTATGCGGGTCGTAGTCGAGATAACGGGTAAGAAAGTTCTTTACGAAAGCATCCTTTTCTAGAGAATCCGGCGCCGCCGAAGGGTTCGATGCCGCCAGGACAGTAGGCATCAAACGCGTCTTTAGATGGTTGGGTGTAAGTACGCTGGCTTCGCCGTCGCTGGCCACGCGAATGACCGTGGGCGGCTGGAGCCTCACGAACAAAAAGCCGGCGACGGCGATGAGCGCAACCATCCCCGTAATCGTAGCGACGACGATGCTGCGGTTGGCATAGGCGCGCAGGGCTCCATCCATCTCATAGAAGCGCGGCGTGGTGAACTTGACTTCCTTGTTTCTAGCCATGATTAGCTATCCTCCCCGTATAGCGCTCGGGCACGGAAACTGCGCGTGTGGTTGTCGGGTGGCGGCGTGTCCGGAGGCGGCATGCTGGCAGCCATTCCCTGCCGCATGCTGCCTCCTCCGGCGTCGTTGCCCATCGAAAATACCGAGCCTGCGCTGACTCCTGTCATCCCCAGTCCGGCTCCAACTGCAGCGCCTCCTAAGGCTC
>JBAVYX010000346.1:0-3650 GCA_049588475.1 Silvibacterium sp.
AGCCACCAAGGCTCGTGAAACAACGATATCCGCAACTCATAGTCCCTCTCCGGGGAAGCCCACGCGCAAGCGGGAATTGCGCAGGTTCTCGGCGCCTTCGGAGTAAAAATCTAGAGATTTGTCCAAAAGATATGTATCGAACTCTAACTTTACGATACCACACTGATATAAAGCCCAATAGATTCTGATATAATACGCGCCGCCCTCGCTAGGATGGAGGAAAGCTTAATAAAGGTACTCCCGAATCAACTATTTGGCGAAGAGCCTTTAGCAAAGGACGGGCTAATGATGATAAGAGTTTCCAATGCACAAAAAATATATGGCCACGACTCTTGTCACTCTCATAGGGCTTGCAGCAATAGTGTGCACAACAATCTATGCAGTAGATCAGCCAGTGCGCAGATGGGGTCAGTTCTATCTCTGGAAGGTTTTTTCGGGCAAGGCCCACGGCGGACAGCGTATCCGTGCCGATGACGCCAGCATCTATTGTGAAACGTTTGGCGCCGGACCGCCGGTGTTGGTACTGCATGGTGGTCTCTTCTCCATCGAGGCGATGAGCTACCAGATCAGGGCGTTGGCCGCGTCTCATTTCGTCATTGCGGTGGATAGTCGCGGCCACGGCCGATCCACTGGCGCAAACGGTCCGCTGAGTTACTCCTTAATGTCCGATGACATGGTGAAAGTTCTTGATGCCTTGAACATCAACCGAGTGGACGTAGTCGGTTGGAGCGATGGCGGCATTATTGGGCTTGACCTGGCCATGCGCCATCCGGAGCGTGTCAGAAGGCTGGTCGCAATAAGCGCCAACTACAACCCTGACGGTTTGGGATACACCCCTTCAGTCGAGCCGGTGCCGCGCATCGCCCTTCGTTACTGGCTTCTTGCACCAAACCCCGCTCAATGGCCCGATCTTTACCGCACCGTCGTTACGATGTGGCGGACGCAGCCGCAATACACGCTCGACGATCTCGGCCATATCAAGGCTCTGACCCTCGTCATGGCTGGCGAGGACGATTTAATTAAGCGCGAGCACACCGACCAACTGGCCAAAGCCATTCCAGGCAGTCAAGAATCTATCATTGCTGGCGCAACGCATTCGGTGCCAACCGACAAACCCGACATCGTCAATGACAAAATCTTGAACTTTCTTGATTGAATCGATTGACTCGGATCTGTTCCACCTATGGCAAGTGAATTTCGGGCAGGATCGTGCTCTCGCGCAGAGTTTCTTCGTACTCGGTCGCGGTCGGACGCCCGGTATTCAATTACGATATCGACTGGCCGTGAACAGGGACCAGGGCGCAAACCTCTTACATCGGATGGCAGAAGAACACTTAGGAGAACATATGGGCGGCGACAGCGAGATTCTGAACAACCAAAACATCATCCTCAAAAATCAGATAAACATCCTCGAGAATCAGCAGACAACCAAGAGAACCAGGAGGCATTGGAACAGATCCTGTCAAATCAGAAAGAGATTTTGACGAACCAGAAGGAAATCTTAGCCAATCAGGAAGAAATTCTGGCTGCAGTGAAGCAGTAAGCATCGTTGGTTGCGGGGGGCGGTCCTGCAGGTTGGCTTCTTGTTGCCGATATGAAAAGTCTCTGGGCTTTTGCCGGGCCGCATGTTGCGAGACGAGAGGTTTAGAGGTTTCCTCCCCTTTTCACGCGAAGGGTGGGCACCTGTCTGAATTCATAATCGGTTAGCCATCCAGTGGTATGGTCTGTTTGCTGGGCCGCAGAATCGCCATAGTACTCAATAATCCGGAGGAGGTGTGCATTATGCCAGACCTGCGGGAAGTTCTGCAGCAGACGCAACAACGCGGAGTGGCGATTGGCCATTTCAATATCTCCGATCTTGTTCTATTGAAGGCGGTCGTCGCCGCCGCCCGTGAGCTTGACCTTCCAGTAATCGTGGGCGCGTCCCAAGGCGAGCGCGACTTTATGGGAGTTCACGAGATTGCGGCTCTGGTAAAGAGCCTGCGCGAAGAATCGGGTGTTCGCATCTTTCTGAACGCGGATCATACGCACTCCCTTGCCAAGGCCGAAGAAGCGGCCAAGGCAGGTTTCGATGCGGTTGTTTTCGATCTTTCCGCGTTGCCCCTGGAGGAGAATATCCGCCAGACGAAGGAGGCCGTCGCCTCGCTCAAGTCAATTCATCCTTCTATTCTTATAGAGGGAGAGATTGGCGATATCGGGACCGGCTCCGAAATCCACGAGACGACGATCGATCTGTCAAAGGGGCTGACGACTCCGGAAGAAGCAAAGCAATTCGTAGTGGCGACCGGGATCGACATTCTGGCTCCGGCCGTGGGCAACATGCACGGCATGTCAGGCAGCATGGTTCGGGGAGAAACCAGGAAGCATCTCGACATAAAGAGGATCGCTGAGATCAAGAAGGCTACAGGGATGCCGCTGACGCTGCACGGCGGTTCGGGAACCGACGACGAAGATTTTCGCAAGGCCATCGCTGCTGGGATCAACATTGTCCACATCAACACAGAACTGCGAGTTGCCTGGAGAGAAAGCCTGGAAGCCAGTCTGGCCAAGAAGCCGGGCGAAGTGGTTCCGTATAAGATTCTTCCTCCCGTAATTGAGGCGGTGAAGGAAGTAGCTCTCTCACGACTAAGGCTATTCAACGGCGAGAGATTGGCCGCTTAATGCGTGGGCTTGAATCGGCTACAAAGTAGTGGAGAGGACCACAAGCTCGGCTGTTAAGCGTGAGAACCGTCCGTTAATCCGGTGGTGGTGAGGCTTTTCCGGCGAGGTCGCAGGCGCGCCACAGATACCACGAAGCCACCGATCGCCACGGTCGCCAGCGCTCGCCTCGGCGGAGCATCTCTTGGGCTTTGGCGAGCATGGTGGCGTCGAAGGGCTTGGACTTGGGTAGGCGCTTGAAGGTGAGCGCAAAGCCTTTGCGGACTCCATAATCTGTAACCGGCAGTACATCAGGACGGCCGAGGCGAAAAATGAGCAGCATCTCGACGGTCCATGGGCCGATGCCGCGAACCTGCGTGAGGCGTTCGATGATTTCCGCGTCGGGCAAGCGGCGGATTTGGGCGAGCGTGGGCACGGTCCCGTCGAGGGTCTTGGCGGAGAGGTCGCGCAGGGCGAGGAGCTTGTTGGCGGAGAGGCCGCAGCCGCGGAGGCGATCGTCTGGCGCGGTGAGAATATGTTCCGGCGCTGGGTGCAGCTCTCCGAAAAAGGTGATGATGCGCTTGAGGATTGCCGCTGCGGCCTTGCCATTGAGCTGCTGATAAATGATCGATTCGAGCAAGGCCTCGAAGGGCGAGTGCTGACTCTTGAGGCGGAGCGTGTATGGACCTGCGCGCTCGATGAGACGGCCGAGGACGGGATCGGCTGCGGTGAGCGCGCGGATGGCGAGGGCGGAGTCGTAGCGGGGTGCGAGACGGCCGTTCATGAGAGAGAGGGTACAGCGTGTCGGACCTAGGGTATAGGGGATTGAGGACAGAAAGGGTCCTGAAGAAGAGAACAGTGAACAGGGATTAGCGGAGCGGCAACAAAGGGTGGGGTCCTGAATTCTTCGTTCAGGGATTCCGGGCCAGATGCTACCTGGACAGCTCGCAGATCCAGTTCACCTCCCAGGTCTTTCAACGTCCGGCGAAAAAGACTGCTCCATGCGCGCCGAG
>JBAVYX010000347.1:0-2529 GCA_049588475.1 Silvibacterium sp.
AGGGACCACCAGCCGAGAGGCACTTGTGCGCAGTGAAGGATCCTGATCCACGCAACGCGCGCCCTCCGGAGCGCGCCCTCAGGCCTCGTGTTTTTTCTCTTGACTTTGACTTACATAGATGTCGGCAATACGGAAGTTTCGACCCGGTTCCACCAATGTTCCGGAATGCCGGTTTTACGGACAAGTCGATCGTCGGATCGACAGTCAGCCGGTAGACCTCTGCATACTTACGACGGCCGGTGGACGCATTTCACGCGAGGCTCATTTTTATGAGAATGAGATTTTCCTGAACTTCTTAAAATTATTGTCCTAGGTACATCGCAAGCACGACGGTGACTCTGTAGTATGCCAAGGTGGGGGCGGTATGCCCTTTTCGTCGAGACTTCATATGACTCATCTTGTTCTGGCAATCGTTGGACTCGTCCTCTTGACTTCCACCTCTTTAGAACAACAGTCCCAAAAACCCGATCTGCAGATCATTGCGTCGGTCAGCTCGAAGGAAACGGAGAATGCCGAATTAAGCGTCCGGTTGCTAAACCGGTCCGATCAGGAGTCTGATCCCTGCTGTTCGATTGTGGTGCAGGCTCTACGCGACTATGGTCATCTGAAGGTTGGAATGAAGCGCAGCGAGGTCGAAAAAGATTTTCAACATAGTGGAGGTTTGTCGACTCGAACCGAGGCCAACTACGTATACAAAGAGTGCCAAATAATTTCGGTCCAGATAAAGTTCTCACCAAGCCCCACATCCAAAAACGAATCTCCAGATGATGTTGTTTCCTCTATCTCTCAGCTTGTCGTTAAGGAACAGCCAGCGGACTAACGCCGTTCTTGACGGTTTGTCGGCATTCCGGACGTTTCGACCCAGTTTCCCGAATGTTCCGGGATGCCGGTATACAGCAATGACCGCGTCTGACTCTAGATCGGAACGTGCTGCGGCTTATTCTTCGCCCATCTTGCGCAGCAGGACGTGCATGCCGAGAACGTAATTCGCCTCAATGGCCTCCAACGCAACTTTCGTATCGTTCTTTTTCAGTGCGTCGATGATGGCGTTGTGCTGGGCAGCCGATGTCGGGAGAAGTGCAACATCCGACATGTAAATCAACTCGTAACGGCGGATAGCTCGGCGTAGAGAGGCCATGAGGCCGGCGAGACGCGAGTTGTTCGACGGGCTGGTGAGCGTATCGTGCCAGCGGGTATCGAGTTCGAGCGCCCGCTGGGCAGACGATGCACGCCGGAATTGCACATTCAACCGTTCGAGGTCGGGTAGTAAAGGAGATACAAACGCAGCATTGGTGCGGACAGCGTAGCACTCCAGGGTAGCCAGCACCGGATAAGTCTCCCGCACCTCGCGCGGAGAGAGCGGCTCGACGGTGAAGCCTCGCCTCAGGTCGGAACGCACCAGTCCCTCGCGCTCCAGATGAAGCAAAGCCTCGCGCAAGGGTGTGCGGCTGATGCCGAGACTCGCGGCGAGGCGCGATTCGATGATTTTGCTTCCGGGCTTCAGTTGTCCGGCGAGGATACTCCCGCGAATCTCAGGAACAACGTCCTGGCGCAAACGATGGGCATGGCCCTGCTCTGTGTCGTCGGGCATCTAAAAGATTTGTATACAACATTGCAAGAGTTGTGTACAGTTTTTTGGCATCATGAAAATCGCAAATCCCGCTTCTCCGTCCTCTTTCACCCCGCGCTCGCGCCTGCTGAGTGCTGTCGAGTTCTTAGTGGGAGCTGGCGTTGTGATTGGCCACAATGTCTATCACGTGATTCCTAACGAGGTGCCGATCCTGTTCGTTCTGGGCTGGATCTCCATTCGGCTGCGCGATGGCGGATGGAAGGCGATCGGACTTACGCGTCCAGTTTCGTGGAAGTGGACGGTTGGCATCGCGCTCGGTGTCGCGGCGCTACGCATCGCGCTCGGTGAACTAGTAATTCAGCCGATCGCTACTCGGTTTTTGCCGAAAATCGCTTCGCCCAGCGGAGCAAGCGATATTCCGCACCATCCGCTTTATGCCTTGCTCGCGCTGGCAATCGTGTGGACTTTTGCTGCGTTCGGCGAAGAGATGGGTTACCGCGGCTATCTGCTGACTCGCGGTGCAGATTTCGGTAAGCGGACGGCATGGGCCTACTGGATCGCTTTGATTCCGGTGTCGGTTCTTTTCGGGTACGGACACTACTACAAGGGAGCAGCGGGTATGGTCGATTCGGGAATAGCGGGGCTACTGCTGGGTGGATCGTATCTCTTGTCGCGACGGAATCTGTGGGTGCCCATCCTGGCACACGGATTCATTGACACGTTCAGTGTCATCGCGGCCTTCTTAGGATTCGCAAACTGACGGATTGTTTGAATGCTAAGTCGAGGAGGAGCACGAGGTGAGATGTTACAAAGAGCTGAACTCAGCGGGTGGGCTGATTCAGAGTTCAACCTCGGAGGCTCCTCAGAGACTATGTATTACATCGGACTGGATGTACACAAGAGGACGATCAGTTATTGCGTGAAGGACGCAGCTGGTCATGTGCACAGTGAAGGCAAGA
>JBAVYX010000348.1:0-8552 GCA_049588475.1 Silvibacterium sp.
TGTCGTTAGCAGATAATCTGTCCGGTGTTTTTAGCAAGTGAAGTGTCCGCATACGGGGCGGCGAGGATGGAACCATGCAGGAGAGCATGGAGATCTATCCGAGGACCGCGGCGGAGCGGGCGATGAAGTTACAGGAAGTGTTGTTACGAGCCACATCGGGCAAGATCAAGTGGTGGCAGGCAGCTGAGTTGATCGGCATCAGCGAGCGGCAGATGCGACGATGGCGAAAGCGCTATGAGGAGGAAGGCTACCAGGGCTTGCTGGATCGGCGACGGCGGAAGCCAAGTAGCCGGCGAGTGCCGAAGGCACAGGGCGAAGAGGTTCTGAGCCTCTACCGGGACAGGTACTTCGATCTGAACGTGCGTCACTTTCATGAGAAGCTCGGCGAAGACCATCAGATCGGGTTGAGCTACACGTGGGTGAAGCAGGCCCTGCAGGCAGCCGGCCTGGTGAAGCGCAAGGCCAGGCGTGGCGTGCATCGCAAGCGGCGTGAGCGGCGTCCTCTGCCGGGGATGATGCTGCACATCGATGGCAGCGAACACCGGTGGTTTCAGGATGAGCGTCGGCACGACCTGATCGTGATCCTGGACGACGCCACCAGCGAGATCTACTATGCGCAGCTGGCCGAGGAGGAGACAACCGCCACGGTGATGGCCGGGCTGCGCGCGGTGATCGAACAGAAGGGGCTGTTCTGTTCGCTCTATTCCGACCGTGGAGCCCATTTCTGGCTGACGCCAAAGAGCGGTGGCAAGGTCGATTATGAGCGTCCCACCCAGGTAGGGCGCGCCATGAAGGAACTGGGAGTGCATATGATCCCGGCCTATTCTCCGCAGGCGCGGGGACGCTCGGAGCGCAACTTCTCTACCTGGCAGGGACGGCTGCCGCAGGAGTTGCGCTTGCGTCGGATCCGAACACTGGAAGCGGCCAACAGCTTCCTCAACGATCACTACATCGCTGAGTTCAATCAACGTTTTACGGTTCCGGCAGCGCAGCGAGGTACCGCGTTCCTATCCTGTCGACACAGGAATCTGGAAATGGTCTTTACGCAACGATTCGAGCGCACAGTTGATCGGGATAACACCGTGAGTTTTCACAACCTGGTCATGCAGCTGGAGCGCGCCGAATGGCGTCCCACCTTGGCCGGATGCAAGGTGATCATCCATCAACACCTGGACACTACCCTGACCCTCATGATCGCAGGACATCGTGTCGGACACTACAGCGCACAAGGAAAGCTCTTGACGCCGCTGACCAAAAAGCAGATCAAGGCCGTGGAAAAGACATTGAGAGGAAAAGTCCCAAAACAGACTTTCCCTCTCAACTTGCAAATCCCGCACACTGCGCGGGATTCGCACTTTCCCACCGCCTCTACGGCTACTAACTTATGAAACCGGACACTTCATTTGTTCTTAAAAGCGGACATTTTCACTTGCTTACGACATTTCTGGGTTGCCGACAAACCTACCGGAACTTGGAAAGTTGACCATAGTCCGGCTCGAAGAGCGCATTGGCCTGTGGCTGTTATCGCTAAATCAGCGCATGGCAGTGCAGCCGGTTGCGCCCCATTTAGACAATGCTATTCGCATCCCCGGCGACGCAGGCCCGGTTGAATGTTATTTTGGGAAAATTGACGATACAAATTGCGCGGTTCGACGGAGGGAATCGATTGCGTAAGGGACTGTTGCTCGCGAGCGTGTGGATATTGGGTGCTGCGTTGCTCGCACCGCAGGAGCCGACCGTGGCGGATCAGACCCGATGGAAGGCCGAAGCGGCGCGGGTGACAATCGTACGCGACGACTGGGGTATAGCGCATGTGCATGGCGAGAGCGATGCGGATGCGGTCTTCGGGATGATCTACGCGCAGTGCGAAGATGACTTCAACCGGGTGGAGACGAATTACCTCGCCTCGCTCGGGCGCACGGCCGAAACCGAGGGCGAAAGCGCCATCTGGCAGGATCTACGCCAGCAGTTGTTTCTGGATCAGGCAGAGCTCAAACGCGATTATGCCGCGAGCCCGGAATGGCTCAAACTGCTGATGAATGCGTGGGCAGATGGGATTAACTTCTACCTTGCCGAGCACCCTGAGACGAAGCCTAAGGTGCTGACGCAATTTGAGCCTTGGATGGCGCTGTCGTTTACCGAAGGCAGCATCGGCGGCGACATTGAGCGAGTCGACTTGAAGAAGTTGCAGGCCTTCTATGACTCGCGTGTCTCGGGCACCGCTGCGGTGAGCCGCGTGGAGAGGCCGCTGAGTAAACCACTGAGTGATTTGGAATGGTTCGAACCGGAGCCGAGTGGGTCGAACGGATTCGCAATTGCGCCCAGCAATACCGTGGCTCACCATGCTCTCTTGCTCATCAATCCGCATACCTCCTTCTTCTTTCGCAGCGAACTCCAGATGGCGAGTGATGAGGGTCTCGATGTGTATGGGGCGGTGACGTGGGGCCAGTTCTTTATCTACCAGGGGTTCAACGACCATGCGGGATGGATGCATACATCGAGCAACGTGGATGTTGTGGATGAGTACCTGGAGAAGTTGGTCCACGATGACGACAAGCTGAGCTACCTGTATGGCGGAGAGACCCGGCCTTTTACCACCAGGCAAATCACGCTCCATTACAAAACGCCTCAAGGGCAGGCTTCGCGGACGTTTACGGCGATATACACCCTGCATGGGCCGGTGATCCGGCAAGATGGAGATCATTGGGTAGCCATCCAGCTCATGAATACTCCAGTGCTGGCCTTGGAGCAGAGCTATCTGAGGACCAAGGCGCGGAATTATGGCGAATACAGGAAGACGATGGAGCTGCGGGCGAACTCCTCGAATAACACGATCTTTGCGGATGCAGATGGCGACATCGCTTACTGGCACGGCAACTTTATTCCCATCCGCGATACGCGATTCGATTACACGAAGCCGGTGGATGGGAGCGATCCGGCGACGAACTGGCAAGGATTGATGACGGTTGACCAGGTGCCGCATCTGCTGAATCCGAAGAGCGGGTACCTATTTAACGTAAACGATTCGCCCTGGAACGGCGCGGGGGCAAGTTCACTGCGCAAAGCGGACTACCCTGCCTATGTGGAGCAGGGAATCGAGTCGGCGCGCGGGCTGCATGCGATGCGGGTGCTGGCTGCCGATGGGACGCCGCGGCGGAATTTCACGCTGAATGACCTCATGCATGAAGCGTACGACTCCTATCTGCCGTGGTTTGCCCGGACAGTGCCGGTGCTGACTGCAGCTTACGACGCGCTCCTGGCGGATGCGCCGCTCAAGTCGCGCCTTGCTGATCAGATCGCGCTCTTGCGTGCATGGGACGACCGCTGGAGCGCGGATTCGGTGGCGACCTCAGTCGCTGTGTACTGGGGCACGGAAATGATGAAGACCGCCGGCCGGCCGGCGCGCGCCGCGTTAGTGCCGAGCGAGGACTGGGTCGCTACCCGCGTGCCGGCGGACACTCTGCTCACCGCCTTGGCCACCGCTTCAGACAAGTTGGCCGCAGACTTCGGGACGTGGCGCACGCCCTGGGGAAAGATCAATCGGTTTCAGCGGCTTAACGGAGAAATCGTGCAGCCCTTCAACGATGCCGGCGCGAGCATCCCGGTGCCGTTCACCTCGTCGCTGTGGGGATCGCTGGCGTCATTCGGGGCACGGCAGTATCCGGGAACCAAGCGCTGGTATGGGACCAGCGGCAACAGCTTTGTCGCGGTGGTGGAGTTCGGGGATAAGGTGCGGGCGAAGGGGGTGACAGCCGGTGGCGAGAGCGGTCGTTCGAAGTCGAAGCACTTCGATGACGAGGCCGGACGATATGCCTCGGGCGATCTGCGCGACATTTATTTCTACCCTGAGCAGCTAAAGGGGCACACGGAGCGCACGTATCATCCGGGCGAATAGAGCGACTACGTGAGACCCAGTCCGCTTCAGTTTTGCCAAACCGCCGAGTCGCTCATCGAGCAATCCATGCGTATGAACGCCATATTTCCGAGTCCCGGGTGAGTCACCGCCAAACCGGAAGCGATCCTGAAATGCCTGAAAAGTCAGCATTGCGGTAACTTGCCGACGCAATGAACGTCGAGCAGCGAATTTACTCAAATCGCCGTTTCAGGGGAGCTCGATATGTCAGGTGTGCTTCTCAACGGTGCAATTACCTCCGGTTGGGCCGACCATCCGCGAAACTACCGAAAGGTGCGCTTGACGACTGCCGCTAAGAGGGATACCTCCAGTAGCGACTCACCACCGGGCTCACTAGAATGACGTTATGTCCAACCGAGAAAGCTTTTCACGTGCGATCAAGTGTTTCTCTGATCCGCAAAAGCGGATCGAGTATTTTCAACTGTATTCGGACGACATAATCTTGCACGGATATCAGGGGATTGAACCAGGGTTGGAGAGCGTAAAGCAGTTCTATTACGCCTTTTGGAAGCTGTTCCCAGACGCACAAGTGCTAATTCAGGACCTGATTGGTGAGGGCGACACATTAGTGGCCCGATACACGATCACAGGAACCATGCGCGAGGCCTTCATGGGTGTTCCTGCGAAGGGACAGCGAATCGAACTTCCAGGAATCAGCATCTTGCATTTCAGAAACGGCCAATGCTTCGAGCCTTGGGCATGCTCAGACACGCTGGTGCTATTGAATCAGATCGGAACATCTTTCGTTGGTGCATCGCAATCGTAACCCCCTTCGACGAGCCGCATCCGGTATGTACCTCAACCGACTGGGATGGATCTCAGCAGCAGAAATGATCCTCGGTAGTGCCTGAAAGGTCGTGCCGGGTTTTCAGTAAGTTGCTCTGGCATCCGATCGACGGCGGGCAAGTTACCGCCAACGCCGTTTTTGCAGGCACAGTCTATTGTTCGCTCAGAACCTCCCTTTCCAGATAGTCCAAGAGGGAATGCCCATACACGATTGCGTCGGAAGCGTTCCAAATCGACAAGACCGGACTGCCGTCAGCATTGGGGGAGCACACCAGCTATCGGTGAGCGTAGACCGGGATTAATTTGGCGTTCGCTGGGAGATGGAAGCCCTGCTCCTCAAGCGTGGCAGCCAACTGAGCTTTGTCTGTGCTGGCCACCTCTATGCGATTTTTGACCAATTCGAGGTCGCGGGGATACGAATACAATCCGGGCGCGAAACGTGGTGGTTTCGCCGCTCGTTCCCCGCACATCTATTGCGGGGATGTCTGTTCCGTTCATGCACTTCAAAAACGCTTTGAAATCGGGGTGAAACGAACTGTCGATCGCCTCTTCATATTGTGCGATCGCATCATCGGTCAAGCCGGGATTCCAGCGCGTTTGCGCTTGGATCTGAAAGCCCCAGACTGTGTCTTTAATCGATCTGCGGGCCCATTTTTCCTCGGAGGCCGACTTGAATGCGAGGAACGAATCGATATCGAGCATGAATATATCCGAACACTCCGACAAAGGATCCTGCAAGACCAAACCAAACTCACTATGCAGAGGTCTGGTGTACAGCCTGTGAAGTCCGGGATTTCGGTAAATCGCTCAGCCTAAACTGATATCCGGTTCAATGCCGAGCTTGTCGTTGACTGCATGTAGGATTCTCTGCCTCGACCCGAGGTATCGTTCCGTGGTTTCTACAGATCGATGACCGAGGAGAAATTGAATCTGTTCCAGCTCACCCCCGGTTGAGTGACAAAGCCGTGCACAGGTGCGGCGGAGGTCATGAGGCGAGAGCTTTTCGATGGAGGCGATCTTGGCATATTGACGCACCACCCACCACACGACCTTCTCACTAATGCCCGAACCCCAAACCGTACCAGCATGGGTTACGCAGCGAAAGATGAAACCGACTTCTATACCTCCAGCGGCCAGCCACGCATCAACGGTGGCCTTGACCCAGTTCGGCACTGGGACTGTGCGCACGTGGCCACCGTTGCCATACAGATCGATAATGGCCCGATGATCGTCCCGTTGCTGAAGATGGCTCAGCTTTAAGGCGATCAGCTCGGCACGTCTGAGACCGCAACCCCAGAGCAGCGCGAGGATAGCATGGTCCCTCTTGCCTTTTGTATTCCGGGTATCAGGTGCATCGAGAAGTTTGCGTCCCTGAGCACATGTCAGCCAGTTTCCGAGCCGCACACCGAGCTTCTTTGCTCCCTTCACTCGACGGATGCTGGCCGCAAGATCGGGACTCAGCAGACCGTTGTCGGAGGCCTCATAAGCGAGTCGGCGCACCGCTGCCAGCCTCAGGTTTATCTTGGAGGCAACCGAACCGAGGCTTTGCAGAACGGAAGCCTTGGAATGATCAAGATCGAGCGTTCTTACATGAAGCCCTGTTCGCGGGAGGTTCGGGCTGGCAAGTTCTGATAGCGTAGTTTTATTCCAGTGGAGCCCGGATCGGTGACTGAGTCAATTGCGAGCAACAGAAAAAGCGGGACGAAGCAGCCATCAAGGGCACTTGTCCTCGTAGGATGTCCACTGGTGATCGCCACCATTGCTTTAGCAGCTCGAATGGTGTGGGAGGAAACCTTCCTCACTCTGCGAGAAGGACCACAGATGGTCGGTTTTACGCTCGCTCATGGAGTGGGCGCAATACTGTTTCTTGCGCCATTACTGCTGTGTATCTGGCTTCTCATTGCACTGGTCGCGACCGTGATCTCTCTTTGCCACAAGAGGCCGCTCTCAACGTGGTACTGGTCAACTCTAGCCTCCGCCATTCTGACACTTGGATTTCTATCGCTGCCAGCCTCGTTCTGGCAGTGGATGTTCATTGGCACGTTCGCAACAAGCCCACACGCCGCTGATCTTATGGTTTATGAAGCTGCTGCCGGTGACGTCAGAACGGTTCGCCGCTATTTGGATCATGGTGTTCCGCTTACAGCGAGAAATTACGAGGGCTCCACTGCGGCCTTCACCGCAGCCGCTGGTGGAAGCCTGCTTATGGTGGAGATGCTCTTCTCAAAGGGAATCGATCTCAACGCAACCAATTCATACGGCGATTCTCCGCTTGAGGCGGCCACCGAAAACGGCCACATCGAAGTCGCGGGTTTTCTGAAACGCCACGGTGCGATTCAGATTCGCGGTACAGAGGAGCAGCGCAGCGCAGCGGCGCACGCCATCGTCAGTAAGGCCATGCAACGCGAATGATGAGACGGATGGCCCAACCTCCCGAAAAAGTCGGGTTTGCGGTAACTTGCTCGGCTTATTTTCGCCTGCGGATCGAGAATGACTGCCTGTATGAAGTGTACTCGGTGACGGGCTCCCTATAATGGGTTCCATGGCCGGTTCTCGTGGGAACGCTCTCCACCAGCTTCAAGCTTTCGTCCACCCGCACGTGAAACACGTCATTACACAGACGTTTCGAGCGGAGGATGTGGAAGACTCAGGCGATCCGGATAGGCCGTATATCCTTATGTGGCGTCAGGCAATCAGAATCCAACGCGGTGAACAGATGGACCGGATAACGGCGTTGCTGCTTGAGACGCACGATCAACGCAGAAGCGGATAACACAGATAAGTCGCACTATCGAAGCAATCACGCCTCCTATCCTGCAAGCAGTGGACTCAACCGCCTGCAAAGTCAGGGTTTCGGGTAAGTTGCCCGGTTGGTGTTAAAACGGCGAGATAGTTCTGTACCTTCGTCGGGAGCACGTCTGCTGCGGGGCGCCTCAGCCAATGAGCGTGTCCAATTCCGCAAAGCTCGCAGTGCCCTCCATGGGACCTTTGCGCGTCACGGCAATCGCGCCACTGGCGCAGGCGTAGCGCAGCGAGTGGTCGACCTCGCGGGCCGCGAACGCAGGTACGTCTAGTCGGCACGACCGGTCGTAATAGGTGCAGCCGGCGCTCCCGCGCTTCACGACGATCTCTCGAATTCCGAGGGCGAGTAGCGGCTCGATGGCATCGGCTTCCGTTTGGGCATCCACGAGGAGGGCCACCTCGTCGCCGCTCGGCAGGAACACGTCGGTCTGTTCGAGGATCGATTCGCAGCGCTTCCCGAATGCCCACGCTTCGCAGTATCTCCGGCCGGATGTTCGGGTCGAAGGAGATTACCCCACCTCGACGCTTCACCATGCCGATCGCCTTGCGGACGGCTGCGGTGATTCCCGGAGAGAACAGTGATGAACCCATGACGTGAAACCACGTGCAATCGGCGAGCACCGACTCGGTGATCGACGACGCTGAGAGGCGGCCGGAAGCGCTATTGGCAATGTTGAAGATGAAGTGGCGCTCGCCCGTCTCAGTGTAGGTGACAAATGCGCTTCCAGTGACCGCGTCGGCGAGCAACGCGATGGCTCTCGTGTCGACACCGTCCCGGCGTAGTCGGTCGATGTTCAGCCAGCCGAAATCGTCGTCGCCTACGCAGCCGATGATCCCAGCCGCACGTCCGAGCCGGCCCACCTGGTCGATGAAGATGGCGGGAGCTCCGCTCGGGAAAGGCCCCACCAGGGTGCCTGGTGCACGGAAGCTCTGGCCGCGCTCGGTCGCCATGATCTCTACCAGGATCTCCCCGATTGTCATGATCCGGGCCATCTGATGGCTCCTTTCAGGTGCTGTACGAGATTCTTTTCTCTGGAACCAAGTCGGGCCA
>JBAVYX010000349.1:0-131756 GCA_049588475.1 Silvibacterium sp.
CCAAACGGTAATGCGCACAAACGTCTCCTCAGGCTTTCCGTCCGCCTCATCAAGATCCTCGCCGAGATAAGAAAGCTCGACACCATCTGAATGAAAATGGGAAGCGATTGGCCGGTTATGGCGATGACGCGTCAATCGAGGCTTTCCGGAATTCTCAGAACGTCGGCCCTATTCCGTTCGCAATGCCTGCATCGGATTAAGACGCGAAGCGCGCCAGGCGGGAAAGATGCAGGCAATCGAAGCGATCAAGAGTAGGGTAAGAATCACAGCGGCAATCACAGCAGGATCATACGGCTCGATTCCGTAGAGCATCGACCGGATGAGTTGCGTTGCGCCTGTGCTGGCCGTCAAGCCGAGAATCAGCCCGAGGAGCGCCGGCCGCAGCCCGTCGAACAAGATAAGACGCAGGATCTGTTCCCGCTGCGCGCCCAGAGCGATGCGGATGCCGATTTCCGACACCCGCTGCGTGACCAAGTAGGAGAGCACTCCATACAGGCCTACCGCGGCTAGGAGAAGCGACAAGGCGGCGAAGGCGAGAATCAGATTTGCCGCAAATCCCTGACTGGCCGTGGTCTTGCCGAGAATCTGGTCCATAGTCAGCGCGTCGTAGACGGGCAGCTCCTGTTCGAGCGCCGAGATTTGTTGCTGGATCGGCATCGAAATGGCGAGCGGATCGACGGAGGTCCAGGCCACGATGGTGGCCTCGCTGGTCCGGTTGGGAATGCCGGAGAGGATAGGAAAATACATGGTGGCCTCGACCGGCTTCGTAACGTCGTAAACCGTGTCGCCAACTTCGCCGATGATCTCGTAGTTCTCCACATTGGTGTCCCAGCCGGAGCGGACGTGCTTGCCAATGGGGTCATCGTCCGAAAGAAACTGATCTACGAATTGCTTGCTGACAACGATGTAATGGCTATTGTCAAGGCGCTCGTGTTCAGTGAAGGCCCGGCCCCGCAGCAAGGGAATCTGCATGACGCTGAAGTACTGCGGGTCGGCGGTTAGGGCCATGGCGTCGTACTGAAGACTGTAACTCGGCGCAGGCCGCTCCAGGATGGTGAACACTCTGTCGCCCTGTGGCCCTGATCCAGGCGCGGCGGAGACGAGTGCAGCACCGCGTACGCCCGGCAGCCGGCGCACGCGCTCAAGGAGCGACTGGTGGAAGAGCAGCACTTTGTCGCGCGTATCGTATTGGATTTCGGGCAAGCCGAATTTCATCGTTATCACATGATCGATACGGCAGCCGAGATCCGCCATGCGCAGACGCAGGAAGCTCTTGAAAAGTAGTCCAGCTGAGACCAGCAGGATGACGGTAAGCGCGATCTCGACGGTAAGCATCGTCTTGCGCAGCCGCGCCCGTGAGGCGCTGCTGCTGGCCGATCGTGAAGACTCCTGCAGCGCCGAGAGTAGCCCTTTGCCGGTGGATGAGACTGCCGGCACAAGACCAGCCAGCAGCCCTGTGATCACCACCAGGCCTGCGGCAAAAGTGAAAACCCATCCATCTACATGCACGGAGTCGGCCCGGGGCAGATTGCGCCAGTTGGCAGCGAGCCAGCCCGTCGAAGCGAGCGACAGCAGCAGGCCGAGCCCGCCACCCACCACGCAGATCAGCAGGCTTTCGGTCATTTGCTCGCGTATTAAAGCAAGCCGGCTGCCGCCCAAGGACCCGCGGATGGCAACCTCCTTGCGACGCGCGGCAGACCGCGCCACCAGCAGGTTCGAGACATTGAGGCAGGCGATTAGAAGCATACAGCCAACCGCGCACAACAGTACCAGCAGCTGTGTTCGCACACCCCGCACCAGGTCGTCGATCATCGGCCGGGACCAGACATCTTCAGCGACGGGCTTGGAGGCATTGGCGAGATGTATCCGGTACTGCACCGCGCTCACCTCGTGCGTCGCCACTACTAAGCTCACATCCGGCTTCAGCCGCGCAACCACCTCGCTCTGGTGGCCGTCGTGTATGCCATAGTCACTCTCTGAAAAAGTCTGTGCGTAGGGCATCCAGTATTGGATACGGGCATCCGGATAGGTAAACCAGCTTGGCAGTACGCCAATGACGGTCGTCGGGATGGTGTCCAGATGAATCTGTTTGCCGATGATGGAAGGATCTCCGCCAAAGCGCCGCTGAAACAAGCTCCAGGTGAGCAGGACCACAGGCTCGCCTTTCGGCTGATCTTCGGCCTCGGTGAAGGTGCGGCCAAAGGCGGAGGCTACGCCGAGCAGCGAAAAGAGATTGGCCGAGCCGCCCGCGCTCTGTGCGACCTCGGGCAGTTCGGAATGCACACCGGAGAGGATGCCTCCGTACCCGCGCATCGCCGCCATCTCTTCAAAGCCGTGGGTCTGGCTGCGCCAGTCGCGATAGTCACCTGGCGCAACCGCATTGAATCCGTCGCCGCCTTTGTTCTGGCGAAAATGCTCATAGAGCATTACAAGTTTGCCTGAATCGCGAAATGGCAGCGGCCGCAACAGCACGGCACGCACCATGGTGAAGAGCGATGTAGTTGCGCCGATGCCCAGCGCCATCACCAGCACCGAGACGATAGCGAATTCGGGCGAGCGCAGTAGCGTGCGCGTGCCATATTTCACGTCGCGCACCAGCTGCTCCAGCCAGCCCCAGCCCCAGGCAGCGCGCGTCTGCTCACGAATCAGCGTCGTGTTGCCGAAGGCGCGCCGTGCCGCGGAACGAGCTTCATTTGCAGACAGCCCACGCTCCCGCTGCTCTTCCTCTTCCAATTCCAGATCGGAAAGAAGCTCCCGCTCAAGGTCGGCATCCCGCTTCTTGCTCCGCCACCACCGCATCTCAGCTCTCCTCAGCCGCGGGCCACATCACTCGCGCCACGGCTTCCGCCATCTGCTTCCATTGCGATTCCTCGACCACAAGCTGTTTTCTGCCTGTTTCTGTGAGCCGGTAATACTTGAATTCCCGATTGCGATCCGGAGCCATCTCCCACTTCGAAATGACTCAGCCTCTAAGCGATGCAGCGCAGGATAGAGAGAACCATACTGCATCTGCAGAAAATCGTTTGGGTCCTCTGAATGTGCTTACTAATCTGGTGCCCGTGAGCCGGCCCATAAAGAAGCGTTCGCAAGTACAAGCATGTCCAGCGTGCCCTGCAGCAGATCAGCCCGTTGTTGTGCCTGTTTCTTGGTCACGGAAGACGTTCGACCCTCGATGGGAAGGGATGGTAGGCATTCGACCATCCATTGTCAAGGGGGTGCAAATCGATCCAGGGTGCAAATCGAACAGGGTGCAAATCGATCCCCTGATCGTCGAGTGATGGCTGCAGCCCAATGCACGCATTGAATCAGCAGTCGGCGACCTTCCGGCCGATAAATAGGATCAGATACGCTACGCGACCCCGATTGTGACCTTGCCTCGCGCGTGGCAGGATTCAACATATCGGAGAGCCTCCGCAACACCGCTTAGTGGATAACTCCGATCGAGTGCCGGTTTGATATGGCCGGATTGCAAGAGGTCGCCGAGAACATTCAAGTCAGCCGCTTTGACTCTGGCTAGCACCCCGGTAAGCCTCTGGCTCGTAAATGGCGACGTGACGAGGCGCCCCACCATCATGGATAGAAGCTCACTCGCAGGCTTGTCGGGTCCCCCTCCTCCACATCCCACAAATGTTCCCTTCGGGCGCAGAACACGGCGTATTTTCTTCAGTGGATGGTTGCCAACGAGATCAAAGATCACGTCGTACTGATCATCGCCGCGCGTGAAATCCTGAAGGGTGTAATCAATGGCGCGATCCGCTCCTAAGGATTGGACAAACGCCAGGTTACGCGCGCTGCAGACGCCGGTGAGATGTGCGCCGAGCCATTTACCAATCTGCACGGCAAAGGTGCCGACGCCACCCGCTGCCCCGTTGATGAGCACGCGTTGGCCGGGCAGCACGCGGCCACAGTCCCGAAGCCCTTGCAGGGCGGTGATGCCAGCGATCGGAACCGCAGCCGCCTGTTCAAAGCTCAGCCGTTCCGGCTTGAGAGCCAACTCGGTTTCTTTGCCGGAGGCAAATTCGGCAAATGCTCCCTTGCAAACGCCGAAGACCGCATCGCCAGGCTTGAAACGCGTGACTCCTGGGCCAACGGCTGCGGCCACGCCTGCCACATCGGCACCAAGACGCGGCGATTTTGGCCGTCGCAGTCCGGTGAATAGACGGATGAGAGTCGGCGTCCCGCGCAGAAAATGCCAGTCGTATGGATTGACCGACGCGGCGCGAACCTGAATCAGGACCTCTCCCTGGGCAGGAATCGGCTTGTCTAATTCCTCGTATTCGAGAACATCGGGTGGACCGTAGAGGCGATAGATGATTGCCTGCATCGGCTGCCTTTCGAGACATAAAGTGTACAGGACCTAGCGTGATTTCTCGTCCACGCCAGCACTATGGCATGATGCCGAGGATTCAGGTACAAGACCACGATGTCCCGCACCTTCTCCATGAAGAGCGGATCGGGGGAAAGTTTGAAGGCTTGGCTGCGGTGCGGTTGTCCACACACGGGACCCATTTCGTTTGAAAAAAACGAGAGGGAACGTCCATCTGCGTTTTGTCGTATTTGATGCCGATGACATTAATAATCCTCTCGAAGCGGCGTCATCTTAATGAAGGCTGAAAAGGGTGAGCAAGTGGCCATCGGCTATCAGGCGATGCCGGAGATCGAACGAACCGCGAGACTGTCGAGGCTGTTTGCCGAGCAGCATCGACGAGTGCTCCGGGCAGCCTACCGCATCACCGGCTGTATGGCCGACGCGGAAGACGTTGCTCAGGGAGTGTTCTTACGAATGGCGAGCGGCGAGAGTGATCCGGTTACCAATCCTGATAGCTATCTGTACCGAGCTGCCATCAACGGGGCCCTGGATCTGCTGCGGCGCCGGAAGACCATGCAGACAGAACCTCTCGACGCAGCTTCAGACATAGCCTGCAACGATGGAAACAGTTCTCCTGAAATGAGCGTGTCAATTGGAGAACTTCGCGCATGGCTTCGAGACGCGATCAGCAACCTGAGTCCACGCGCCGCTGAAATGTTCACTCTGCGCTACCTGGAAGGGCACGACAACCGCGAGATTGCGAACCTGCTTCGCACTTCTCAGGCCGTAGTTGCGGTGACGCTCCATAACACGCGATCGAAATTGAAGAAACAGCTCCAGGAAGTTGAGCGAGGAAGGCAATGCGACGAGACAACGAAGTAAGGCTTGAAACTGCTATCCATGCATTGGAGGCGGATGAACCCGATGCGTCCCAGATGGCCGCGGCATCGCGGAGGCTGGCTGACCGTCTTGGTGTCATCCCCATGGAGGGCCCCGCTGTGGATGTGATCCGGAGTTGTGACGACGTGCAACAACTGTTCGTCTCATACCGCGCGGGTGCGACTACGGAAAAACGGGCTTTGGTGATCGAAGCCCACCTTCGGGATTGCGGCGCGTGTCGGAATCTCTACCAAACAGGGGTAGCAACCAATGTCGTGGACTGGTGCACTCCCAAGCCAGAACGAGCGAATTGGTGGCGTCCCCAGGCGATGGCTTGGGGACTGGCCGCATGTCTCGCAGTGCTGACGATTTCGCTGTTCGTTTACAGGGCCTACTGGCAGGTACCTCCGGGCGTGCGGGCAGAAGTTCAGTCCATCAACGGACCGGCTTACTTCATCACCAAATCTGGCGATGATCGGTTGGTTTCTCCTGGAGATGCACTCAACGAAGGCGATCTGCTGCGGACCGGCGGCGACGCCCACGCGTTTGTCAAGCTTTCGGATGGGTCGACAGTGGAAGTAAACCAGCGCAGTGAATTCGGGGTGAGCGCCCGCGGTCGAAACATGACTATCGCTCTCGATAGTGGCGCGGTGATCGTACAGGCTGCCAAGCGCACCTCCGGCAACCTGTTTGTAACAACTCCGGACTGCCGGGTCGCCGTGACCGGCACCGTATTTTCGGTTAGCTCCGGCATCAAAGGTTCACGTGTGGCGGTCGTTGAAGGTATGGTGCATGTCCTGCATGCCGGCGTCGAATCAGTGATCCATGCCGGCGACCAGGTCTCCACAACCGACAGCCTGAGCCCGGTTCCGGTCGAACAACAGATTGGATGGAGCGCTGATCGCGACAAGTATCTCGTCCTGTTGGCTCAGTTTGCGGCGTTGAGAAATCGTCTGGATCAGATCCCGTTTCCCAAGCCGCGATATACCAGCGATCTGTTGCAGCGAGTTCCTCTCGATACCCTCTTTTATGTCAGTATTCCAAATCTTGGCGAGTTCCTGAGCCAAGCGAACGGGATTTTTCACGACCAAATCCAGACAAGTCCAGCGTTGCAGCAATGGTGGTCCCACGGCAGTGAGCGGAGCACTGCGGAACTGGATTCGCTGGTTGAAAAGATCCACGGTATGAGCCAATATCTCGGAAATGAAGTGGTCATTGTAGCCGAGAGCAGTCTCGCAAAACCGGAAGCCGCAATCATTGCTGATGTGACGCGGACAGGCCTAGCTGACTTCCTTAAAACGCAGCTCACGAATGTGGATTCGTCACCTAGTTTGGTTGTCGTCGAACAGGATGATCTGTCATCCCTGGCGATGGACCCGAGACCGGAACGGGAAGAGTTCGCCCTGGTGCGCGAACATGAGGTGGTCTTCTCGAACAGCATTCCGACACTGAAGCGGATCAACGCTCAGTTAAATGCGGGGGCGAGCGGGTTTGACAAGGGCGCATTCGGCCAGCAGATCGCTGCAGCTTATGGCCGAGGTGCGGGAATTATTCTAGCGGCCGATCTTCATGACATCATGGGCGCCAACTTCATCCATTTTCACGATGCACATGCGGCGCAAGTGGTCGAGGATAACAGTGGGCTGTCTGATATGCGGTATCTGATCGCAGAGCATCGCGAGACGAATGGGCAGCCGGAAAATCATCTCAATTTGCAATTCGCAGCCGCTCGTCGCCGAGTTGCGTCCTGGCTTGCCGCGCCGGCATCCATTGGATCGCTTGATTTCGTGACCCCGAATGCGGCGTTTGCAGTTGCCTTCCTCTCGAAAGATCCAAAGGCCATCGTCGACGACATACTGAATATGGCGACAGCCACAAGTGAGATGGCAGCGAAAGACTTTAACAAAACCGAAGATAAGCTGGGGATTAATCTGCGCGACGATCTAGCCGCGAATCTTGGCGGAGATGCATCGATATCGCTTGACGGCCCAGTTCTTCCGACGCCATCCTGGAAAGCTGTCGTAGAGGTCCACGACTCTGAGCAATTAGAGAAAACGCTTGAGCAGCTGACCGAGGCCATTCGCAATCAACCTGAGGCAAAAGGGCATGGCGTTTCGATCGATTGGAAAGACTCAGGCAACCAGCGTTACTACACCGTTCGAGATCTGGCCACCGACGCCGAGGTGATGGACTATACCTTTGCGGACGGCTACATGATTATGGGTCCGAATCGGGCAATTCTTATAGAAGCCCTGCACGCGCATACCGTGGGCGATTCCCTGGCGCGGTCCGCGTCGTTCAAGGCATTGCTTCCGAAAGACGAGAACGAAAATTACTCGGCCATCGCTTACCAGAACCTGATCCCAATTTTGAATCCTCTGCTTTCTCAGGTGAAGGGAGACGCCGCTGCCGCCGTTCAGGAGCTTGCGGCAGATGCCAGGCCTACGGTGGTATGTGCGTGGGGTGAGGAAAACCGCATTGAAGTGTCCAGCAACAGCCGACTATTCGGCTTCGATTTTCTGACTCTAGGATCTTTGCTAAATGGAACAAAAAAGACGCACAAAACGTAAAGGCCTTCCATGGAAGTGATTGAGCTTGATGGGCTGCAGGTTCGGCTAGGGAGTCGCACCGTACTCGACGGACTGACAGGTGGATTGAACGGACGTGCGATAGGACTGCTGGGTCCCAATGGCGCAGGGAAATCCACGCTGATCAATACGCTGCTTGGCTTTCATGACCCCTCGCAAGGAACGGCGCGGGTCTTCGGTCTGGATACTCGTGAACATAAAGCGGAGATACGAGGGCGGGTCGGGTATATGCCTGAGAACGATTCCTTCATTGGCAACATGAGCGGCGTGAGGTTTGTCCGCTATATGGCAGAACTTGCCGGCCTGCCTGCCAAACCTGCGCTTGAGCGCGCACACGAAGCTCTTTTCTATGTGGGGTTGGGCGAAGTTCGCTATCGCAGCGTGAACACTTATTCGCTGGGCATGAAGCAGTTGGTCAAGCTAGCTCAAGCTTTGGTACATGGACCAAAACTCCTAATCCTCGACGAGCCAACCAACGGGCTCGATCCTATTGCACGGCAGCGAATGATCCAGTTAGTCCGCGAGGTCCGCGACGATGGAGAAGTTCGATTGCTGATTTCCTCTCATTTGCTGCGAGATATTGACGAAACTTGCGATGAGGTCCTGATCCTCAAGAATGGAAAAATCGCCGCTCTCTGCAACCTGGATGAGGAGAGAAGCTCCAACCGTAGCTTCTTGGAGCTTGAGACCGTGGGCGCCACTGAGCGATTCTCCGTCAGCATTCGTGGACTGGGGTGCGAAGTTGCCTGCTTCCCAGGCGGACGAATCAAACTTGTGCTTCCCGAACGCGTCGAATCTAGCGACCTTTATGTCATCGCTGCAGAGCAGGGCGTCCAGATTCGACGAATGAATCGGAGGCGCGATTCGTTGGAAGATATTTTCCTGAAGGCGATGGACAGCGACGTGGGACGGCCGACAGATGTCTATTTATAAACATAGCTACCGCGCCTATACCGGAAGACTTACTCCCGTCTGGTCGCGTGTGTTTGTCCTCATCCGTTATGGCTACTCCGAGATTTGGTCGTCCAAGATTACGGTTGTTTTATTTACGGTAAGCCTCTTGCCGTCGATATTTTTCCTGTTCGGGATTTACTTAGCCAACAACCCGCTGGCAAGAGCGCTGGTGGGCGCGAAGAACGTAGGCTTCACTTCCATCGATGCCGGTTATTTTCTTGCCATGCTACAGATCCATTGCTGGCTCGCCCTGGTCTTGACTTCCTGGATCGCGCCTCGTCTTATTACCTTTGACCTGGCAGACAATGCTCTTCCTGTCATGTTGAGTCATCCTATCTCGCGCTTTGGCTATGTTGCCGGCAAGTTCATTGCGCTCTTCTCGTCGCTTTCGGCAATCACCTGGGTCCCCTGTCTCTTGCTCTTCTGCTACCAAGCTTATGCGTCACCACAAGGGTGGACGGGCAATCACCTGCGCCTGGCAGCCGGACTGTTTGCGGGAGCATTGATCTGGATCTTGTTCCTCTCGATTCTCGGTATTGCATTATCGTCGTGGGTCAAATGGAGAATGGTCGCTACTGGCATCATCATTGCGGCCATCTTTATTCCAGCAGGGGTTGGAGGCGTTGTGAGTGGCGTGCTGCGCACGAAATGGGGGATGCTGTTGAATTTACCCATCACGATGTCGTTACTCTGGCAACGCTTTCTGGGAGCAGCCCCTTCCCGCCTCGGGCGACACGTGGACTTACCGACTTCCGCCATCGTCTTCACTCTGATTCTCGCTGCTGTCGGCTGCGTAGCGATGTTGAACGCACGCATCCGCGCTCGCGAGGTGGTTCGCGGATGAATGACCGAATCATCTTCGACGATGTATCCAAGTTTTACGGCGAAGTCCTGGGTGTGAACAGGATTACGCTGTCTCTGCCGCCGGGTGTCACGACGCTGGTGGGTCCAAACGGGTCGGGTAAGACAACACTGATGAATCTCATGACCGGCCTCGTGCAACCGTCTAGAGGTCACATCTCCGTTTTGGGCCTGACCCCCGACAACGCAAACGAGTTCTTCCGCACCGTTGGTTATTGCACGCAGTTCGACACCTTTCCGCGCGGCCTCACGGGTTGGCAATTTGTGATGGACACCCTGATGCTGCATGGCATAAGCGCAGCGCAGGCCACAAAGCTTGCCGCTCAATCCCTGGGTCGCGTGAACTTGGGTGATGCCGGGGGCCGACGGATTGCGGGCTACAGCAAAGGCATGCGCCAGAAGATTCGCCTCGCGCAGGCGATCGCCCACCATCCAAAAGTGCTGATTCTCGATGAACCCCTGAATGGCCTGGACCCCATGGCACGCGCCGAACTCCTTGAATTATTTCAAGAGCTTGGCCGACAGGGGATGCACCTGTTGATTTCCAGCCACATCCTGGAAGAAGTCGACCGCATCTCTGATCGCGTTGTGTTGATTACCGGCGGCTATCTCATCGCGGAGGGCAACATCCATCAAGTCCGGCAGGAGGTACGCGAAAAACCGATGCAGGTAATCGTTCGCTGCCAGCATCCCGAATTGCTGGCTTCCAAAATGTTCGCGATCAATCATTGCGTGGAAGCGCGCATCCATCCGGATGGAAAAGGTGTTTTTCTTCGGACTGGGGATGTGGATCAGTTCTATTCGATGCTGAACGATATTGCTGCGGAGGGAGCGATCAAGATCGACACTGTCGCGCCGGCTGATGACGATGCGAACGCGATTTATCAATACCTGATCGGTTCAGACGGGAGTGCCTCATGACTCGAAAAGACCTGGCTAACTTCGGCGAGAAACTAGGTCAGCAGCCATGGGGGCTGTGGGGGCTGCAGGCGCAGAGGCTCGTGCGCATCGAAGTGCGGAGAAATCTTTTTTCATGGCGTGCCACGTGGGTCTTTCTTCTCGCTTTCATTCCCTCCGTCATCATTTTCCTACACACCCTGTTTCAGCGCCATCCGGTCATGGAGATAAGCGACGACACGAACGTACTCGCAGGAATCATTCAGATCTATTACATCCGCTTGGGAATATTCTTTGGATGTCTTGGGATTTTCTCTCGCCTGATTCGCGGCGAGATGGTCGAACGCAGCCTGCATTTCTACCTTCTGTCACCGGTTCGACGTGAAGTACTGTTACTGACGAAGTTCGCAGCCGGCACCGTGAGCGCACTCCTGCTGTTCGGCTCAGCAGTGATCGCGGGATTCGCTCTTATCTATTCCGGATTTGGCGCAGCGGGTCGCGACTACGTTTTCAATGGTCCTGGACTGAGCCAGTTGGGAGCTTATCTCAGCATCATCGTGCTTGCCTGTCTCGGCTACGGAGCGGTTTTCCTGCTGTTCAGCATGATGTTTCGGAACCCTATGCCAGCAGCTATGCTTCTATTTGCGTGGGAGCTCATCAATCCGGTGATGCCCGCTCTCCTGCAGCGAATCAGCGTGGCATCATACCTGCGGCACCTGATGCCGGTCAGCGTCGCTACCGAGGGTATTTTCGCGCTGCTCACCGTTCAAACGGAACCGGTTTCCGCCTGGGCTGCATCCCTTGGCTTGCTCATGCTGATTGCGATTGTACTGATCTATTCGTGTTATCGCGTGCGTTCCCTCGAAATTCGTTACACGAGCGACTAAGGCAGCAGCCACGTTGGCTTCGGGAATATTTGGGGAGCGGATAAGCAGTTCGTTAGTGTTGGTAGAACTCTTTCCGATGCATTCTCTGAGAGCTCTATTCCTGTCGGTTTTGGGGTTTGGGTGTATCGTCGCCAACTCCGTCAGTTATCAAGCGGTAGATATTTGAACGAATACCCAAAATCTCAAAGTGGAAGTCACAGCAATGCACTCCAAATCCCAGCGCCAGGCGTGCGAAGAGCATCTTATTTCGACCGCGCATTGGCGCTGTTCGTTTAGCAATTGACTTAGAAATCAAGGCGCAAAGCAATCTGCCCTGTCCGGTTCCCTGCGCTTTCCGCGGTCTGTGCCGTGGTGAGCGCGCCAAAGGAGGAGGGGCTGCTGATGTCCGTCGCCGGAGGGGCGAAGTTCGTATGGTTCAGCACATTGGTGAACGTCGCCTCAAAGCGAAGGTGCATGCTTTCCCGGATCGGGATGATCTTTGCCAAGCCCGCGTTGACTGCCACAGTACCGGGGCCCTCAAGGCTGCCGACTCCCGCATCGCCAACCCGTCCCGCGCCCAAAGGCGGAGGCCCAAACGCATTGATGTTGAAGTAATTGGCGTTGGTGCGGTGAGCAGGAACCGGATTGCCGACCCGGTCCGGCCGAACCACCGTCACATTGGCCGCGGCGGGGTTTGTGTTGGTCTGGTCGTTGCTCACGCTCATGGTTGGTGTCAGGTACGGGCCCGATTCCAGCAGCGTGATGGTATTGAGATTCCAGCCTCCAAGAATGCCATTAACCGCAGACGAAGAGCTGGACCATTGACGGCCCTGGCCGAATGGCAATTCATATGTTCCCGTCAGCAGGAACCGATTGCGTCGCGTTCCGACCACGTTGCCGCGGTTATGATTAATCGCGAAACGGTCTTCATCCGCGAGGCCATAGCGGGTCTCGCCTTGAAAGGCGATCGGTGCATCGCCCTGGGCATCGCTGAGATCATGCGCCCATGTGTAGTTGGCCTGGTAAGACAATCCCCTGCCCATTCTGTGCGTGGCCTGTAGCTCCAGCGCCTGGTAGGTCTGGTGGCCATAATTCCCCGTGGAGAAAGTGGTTCCCCAGTTCGGGAACGGGATCGGATTGGGGTTGGGTTGCGGGGCCGGTACCGTCGTGGGGAATTGCTGATTTAGGTTGACCGTGACATTCAGACGGTAGGAGTTCATACCCACATAACTGATCCGCATAGCCGTGTTCGAAGTAAGTTCCCGTTCGAGCGTAACGTTCCACTGCGCCGATTGCGCATCGCGATAGCGCGGATCGGTAGCTTGTTCGATCTCGCCGCCACCTACCTGAGCCTGGCCGGCGACACCCGGAGGGGTGACTTGCGGAAACTGGAAGGAAGGAACACCGTTCGCGTTCTTGTTCGTATAAGTGAAAACGGACGCCTGCGGATTGCTTTCATTGTTGTTCTGGAGCTGCCCCAGGGCAGTTACTGTAAAGATGCCGAAGCCAGCGCGAATCACCGTCTTGTCATTGTGAAATGGCCGATAGGCAAAACTGATGCGCGGATCAAAATCGCGCAGATACGTCTGCCGGAGACCGGTCGAGAGACCCTCCTGTTGGTTCGACACGACGGCGGTGCAGGGCAACGAGGTCGAAGGTGTATAACCCACATCTGCGGGAGCGGAGAATCCCGGAGGCGCCGCATTGCACGCGTTGAAGGACTGCAGGAAGGCCAGAACCGGACCGCCTAGCTTGCGGTAAAGCACATCGTTGACGATGACCGAGTTCGTCTTCGGATCGAAGTTGGCTTGAATTCCATTGGCGTCTACGAAGGGAGGAAGCAGTTCCCAGCGCAGGCCGAAGTTTACGGTCAGGCGATCGCTTATGCGCCACTCGTCCTGCCCATAGATGCCAGTCTGCGGGCCTCCAGCGTTGTCTCTGGGCCCTGTCACTGCGAAGTAGGTAGTGTTCGGAATGCCGAGCAGAAAATCTCCGAAGGAGCTTCCTGTGAAGATGTTCTGGTTGAAGGTGAAGAGACCGTAGTCGTCGGAAGGGGTCTCGATCTCGGGCACACTGAAGCGCACCCAGCGAACGTCTATACCGGCGCGTATGGTGTGTTTGCCGCGGCTGTAGGTGACGTTGTCCGCAACTTGATTGGTGCTGGACTGCGTGGGCCCCACATGGTCTCTGCCGATCGGCGTGAAGTTCGTGCCATCGGAGAAGACAATGCTCGGGAACCCGCCATCGGTCGGGTGATGCGAAACGTTCACGCCCTGAAGACCCAATTGCGCGATAGCCGCGGCTCCCTCGATCGGGAAATCCGGGGCGAGAACCGAGTGAGCAAAGCCAAAGCGAAACTCATTCAGCCATCTGCTGCTGATGGCATAGTTGTGGGAGATCAGGAAGCTCCGGTCGTGCTCGGTGTCCACATCGTTGGGCAGCAATGGGTTCACTGTATTCACGAGCAGGTTCTTCCAGTTGAAGCGGGCATACATTTGCTGCTTCGACGTAATGACCTGATCGACTCGTCCGTCAAAGCCGTTCGTATTCGAGGGAACCGGGACAAGCGTCTGGTAATTCAGACCACCGCCAAGATTGCTGGCATTTGGCAGCGGATAGTAAGAGTTCAACAACGCCAGAGAGGACTGGCTGAGCGGAGTCGTGATTTGATAGTTGGCAAAGGGCTGCCCGGTGGCTCGCGATCCGGTGGCTGGATTGATGAGGCAGCCTGCTGTCGCGGGGCAGTTCGGGTTGGAGGAGTTGATGGGAATCGTTGAGGCGAGATCGCTCAGGTTTCCGGCACGATCAAGAGCGGTGGGCACGGCGTATTGCTCGGCCTGGGAGGTTCTTCTGCGATTGCCTTCGTAATCAAAGAAGAAGAAGGTTTTGTTGTGGCCATTGTACAGATGCGGCACAGAGAGCGGACCGCCTAAGCTGCCGCCAAAGGTATTGAAACGCTCCGGCGACTTCTGCGCGAAGTTGTAGACATTCGCATTGAGCACGTCGTTCTGGAGATATTCGAACAGGCTTCCGTGATACTGGTTCGTTCCGGCTTTGGTCGTGAACGTCACGTCGCCAACCTGGGAGAATTCAGCATTGTTGTTGAAGGCGGTGACCTTGAGTTCAGCGATGCCTTCGGACGACGGATACGGGTTGGACCCCGCAGCGTTCACTCCAAGCGCCACACCGCTCTGGAAGACGTTCACCGAGGAGATACCATCGACGGAAAATCCGATCATGTCGGACGTTGCGCCGCCGATGGTGAAATTGCCCAGGCTATCCTGCTGCACGTTTGCCGACGTCGCCAGCGCGGCCAAGGGACTCGTGGTCGAGGCTCGGAAGTTCAACGGCAATTGGCCGATATCCGCCGCGCCTTTCGAATCACTGACGGTTGCATTTTCGGTGTTGATTTCACTCGCGGACGACGTGACTTGAACAGTGGTCGTCTGCTGGGCAATAGCCATCGAGAGCGTGAACCGGAGATCCTGCCTGGCCGCCAGCGTAATGCCGTCGATAACCGTATCGGCGAATCCAGTCCTCTGTGCTCGAATACGGTACTTGCCCGCCTTCACATTCTCCAGCGTGTAGCTGCCGCTCGCATCCGTCGTCACCACTCGGTCGGTATTTTCATCGATGCTGTGCAGCGTGACCTGTGTGTCCGGGATCGCGGCACCGGAAATATCCTGGGCCGTGCCACGAATGCTCCCAAACGTAGACTGCGCCCTCAAGGAAAGCGACATGAATGTCAACGCAAACAGAACAATCAGGACTTCCATGAGAGGGTGCCGCTGGATGGCTCGAAGGACCGGCGATCTAGAAGGTTGCGCGGCTGGCCTGGGGGACGCTGGCGCTAACCTGCCGAGCAGAATGATTCGTTCCAGGTGCAGACACATCACAGAATGCGCCGTTACAGATGAAAAAGGAGCTATGGAGCCCCTCAGAGTTGTCCTTGTAGTTTTCATTTTGGATCTTCCAATCTGCCAATACGCAATTGGCCTTTCCTCCCTTCAGTCAATACTTCGACCCATTACGATGGAGTAACGATGGCTCTCACTCTTATGGTTTACTTGCAACTTTCAGGATTTGCCGAGGTGTAGACCTCGATGATCCAAATCACATATCGCGGGCGCTAATTTCTTCCTTACCCAATCCTTACGGGTTGAGAAATATCCTTAACTTTTGGAGTTGAAGTACATGCACGGAACCCGTCGGCTGCTCCGAAGCGCGGCGACCGTCCCTATCCTCGCGCTGGTCGCAGTCATCGCCTATCAATGCCACATCAAGCCATTGACCGCAGGCCTCATCGATCTGGTTCTTGTCATGCTGGTGGCGTTCCGATGGGGATTTACCGAAGCCGCGTTTGCTTCGATGGCGGCCGTCGTCTGTCTGGACTTCTTCTACATGCCGCCGATCTTTTCTCTTTATGAGAGAGACCCGCAAGACTGGATTTCCTCGGCGATCTTTGCGGTGGTCGCCCTGCTTGTCAGTCATTACGCAGACCGTCTGCGGAGGCAGGCCATCGACACCAGCAACGAGCGCATACGCCTGGAAAGGCTGTACCTGACCAGCCGGGACATCATCATGATGGACCGCCGACAGGAAGTCGGCGCACAACTCACGAGCCTGATCGAGGACATCTTCAAGGTCGACGCAGTAGCCCTGTGGGATGCGCGAGAACTAAAAATGGATAAAGCCGGACGGGAGATCATCCCCGACGAGGAAGTTCGTTCGATCTATTTTCACGAGATCTCCGAGAACGACGCAGCCTCCTGCAAATTCAAACGAGTACTGAGGCTGGGAGTCAGGCCAGTGGGCGCGCTCTACATTGCCGCCTCTGTTCATGGCAGCTACCTCGATTCCAGATCCGTAGATGCGATCGCCTCGCTCTCGGCGCTTGCTCTCGAAAGGGCGCATTCTTTCATCGCAGAGAGTAATGCGGCGGCGGCCAAGCGCAGCGAGCAACTCAGGTCCACTGTTCTTGACGGATTAGCCCACGCCTTCAAAACCCCTTTGGCCACGATCCTGACTGCCAGCTCCGGACTGCTCGAAATCCCCCAACTCGAACCTAGTGAAAAGGAGCTTGCCTCTCTGATTGAGGAAGAGGCAGAACGCCTGACAAACCTGACCAATAAGGTGTTGCAGACCGCCGAACTGGACGAGGGGCGACTGGAGGTCGATGACGAAAAGATCGATCTTGATCAGTTGCTTCAGCAATGTGAAGAGTGGTTCGTTCGTACCCTGGCAGATCACCCTTTGCATCTCGCCGAAGAGGCTTCGGTCGACCACGTATGGGCGGATTCCCACCTGCTGCAAATGGCGCTCTTTCAACTGCTCGATAACGCTTCGAAATATGCGAGGCCCACCTCGCCCATCACGCTCCGCATCGAATCGACGGATGTCGAGATCGTGTTCAGCGTGCATAACGAGGGGTCGTATATTGCACCACAGGAGAGGCTGCGCATCTTCGAGCGTTTCTACCGTTGTCCGGAGGCTCAATATAAGGCGTCGGGAACCGGCATCGGCCTGTCGGTCACCAAACGGATCGCAGATGCGCACCGCGGGCGAGTCTGGGTAGAAAGCGGTCCTGCAACGGACACGACATTCTTCTTGACGCTACCACGCATCCAGAAGGAGGCATGAAGTGGATGAATCACAAGGTAGAGTGCTGATCGTAGAAGACGATGCCTCGCTTCGACGAAGCCTGCGGACCACACTGGGCATTCTAGGTTTCGATATCGGCGAGACAGGCAACGGAGAAGACGCGCTCATGCGCCTGCGTATGGTCGATTACGACGCCGTCCTGCTCGATATCAACATGCCCGGCTTTGGCGGAATTGAAGCCTGTGTCCGGATGCGGCGCAACTTCACAAGACTCCCAATTCTAATGCTTACCGTCCGCGACAGCGAGGACGATAAGGTGCAGGCTCTTGAGGCTGGAGCCGATGACTACGTAACGAAGCCATTTCAGATACGAGAATTGACTGCCAGGGTGCGCGCGGCTATTCGCCGCTATCGCGCCCCTGAAACCTCATCGGAGATGCCGATCACCATCGGCGATATCATGCTCGATCCAGTTCGCAGGCATATGGAACAATCTGGAGTCGAAATACACCTGACACCTCATGAATTCGACACTTTGCAGATTCTGATGCGAAATGCGGGCCGTCCCATGACGCATGCCCGGCTTCACAGGGCCCTGCACCTTCACGGTGACGCAACCAACCGCGGACATTTGCGGGTCCTGATCGGCCAGCTACGGAAGAAGCTGGGAGACAATTCCGCAAATCCGACGTATGTTCTTACAGACGGCTACATCGGATACCGTTTTCGCGAGCCCTAGTGTTGCAGCTTCGCGTCCGAACTCTCTTCGAGACTCAGACAGCAGGTTATAAACGCATCGACACGAGGATAGGCAGAGCGCTGCACCACTGTGTGCAATAGTCGCATTCGTGGGTGCCGGCGGAATAGGCGAAGTATATCGTGCCCGCGATCCGCGGCTTCAGCACGCAGTGGCGATCAAGGGTTTGCCTATGGCGTTCTCTTCCGATGCTAAGCGTCTTCAACGCTTTCAAATGAACTCGCGAGTTCTGAGTTGGGTGAACCAACCCGACCTTTTTCGACGGAGCGCAAGGCAATGTTCACTATCTCGTTTCGGAATATCCGGAAGGACAGACTCGGCACGAGAGAATGAACAGTGGCCCACTGACACATCAAAAGCTGAGTCAGTACCCAATCCAACTCGTCCACGGCTTCGGCCGCAGTACACGAGAAAGGGATTACTCATCGCGAACTCAAGCCGGAAAATCGGAGATCGCTAAAGATCACGTCATTACATCCATGAGCTAGAGGCTCACAGGACTCTCATATTGATCCATGGGATCTCACGTTTTGCTCGCGAAACGATTTTTTCTTAGACGTCCCTTGAGCGCACTTCGGCAATGGAGGAAAACAGTCTGGCAGCTGGGGTCTTTTACCTCGGGCGATAATATAGGCGGCACATAGGAGAGCAAGGACGGGCATCGCGAAGAAAACCCACACTAAATCCATGATTGACCTCCGTGACGACAGCACATAAGCAGTGTGATGGCGTGGCTGTCAAGCGCCCGAGGGCGCGCGCGGCGAACAGTTGCTTGGTGACGGAACTGTCGATCCGTCTGGGACACTGCTGGAGCGTCGCGCGGTTTCGCTCTCATGTGCTCCATCGTCGCTTTCCGAGGCCTTCGCTGAGCATGGCTAATATCCCGTCCGTGCAGACGCTACGTTCACTTTTGGACGCGGCACTTCTTTTGGCTGAGAATCGATCCTGCCGTAGTCGTAAGCCTCGAAATCGACGATCGGCGTTTCAGGGAAATTTTCGCTTAGCGGGGGGGACTGCGCTGTCCACTCCAATCCAGCCGCACGCCATGGATTCGATCCCGCCACCTTGCCATACTTCAACGACCAAAGTAGATAGATTCCTGGAAGCAGATAGCCGACGGCAAGGATGGACGCACCGGCAGTCGAGAGGACATTCAAGACTTGAAATTCAGGAGGATACGCGTGATACCGGCGAGGCATACCCAGATAGCCAAGAATGAATTGCGGGAAGAAGGTGAGATTAAACCCGACAAAAAGGATCGAGGCCGCTAGTCTTCCCAAAAACTCCGGATACATCCTTCCGGTCATCTTGGGCCACCAAAAATGCAAACCTGCCATCACTGCACTCACCATGCCTCCGACCATAACGTAGTGAAAGTGCGCAACGATGAAGTAAGTCTCGGTTAAGTGGATGTCCATGCCCAGAGAGGCAAGGAAGATTCCGGTCATTCCACCCATGGTGAAAAGGCCTATGAAGCCAAGTGCATAGAGCATGGGGGTGTCAAAAGAGATCGAACCCTTGTACATGGTTGCGGACCAGTTGAAAATCTTGATCGCGGAGGGCACCGCAACCAGCATGCTCATGAAGGAAAATACCAGTGCCGAATAGTTTGATATGCCCATGATGAACATGTGGTGGGCCCAGACAAAAAAGCTGAAGACCCCAATGGATACCGATGAGAATGCGACGGCTGTATATCCGAAGACCCGCTTTCGGCAGAAGCACGCCACGACTTCCGACATAATACCCATCCCTGGCAGGATCATGACATAGACGGCGGGGTGGGAATAAAACCAGAAGAGATGTTGAAAAAGAAGTGGATCGCCCCCTTTCGTCGGATCAAATACACCGATGCCCGTGGTACGCTCGAGCACAATCAGCACCATGGATATGGCGATCACAGGCGTGGCTAGAACAAAGATGATCGAAGTCGCGTAGTACGACCAGATGAATAACGGTAGCCGGAACCAGGTCATACCGGGAGCACGCAACCTGTGGATGGTGACGATAAAGTTCACTCCGGTCAGGATCGAAGAGAAACCGGCAATAAAAATGCCCATGGCCGCGCCGATCACATGGGTGTTCACAAAGTGCGTGCTCAGCGGTGTCGTGAACGTCCATCCCGTATCCACGCCACCAAAAATCATCATGTAGAGCTCAAAGCAGCCGCCTATAACGAAGAGATACCAGCTCAAGAGGTTGATCCTCGGAAAGGCGACGTCGCGTGCGCCAATCATGAGAGGTATGAGAAAGTTCCCAAGCACAGCCGGCGCAATGGGCACCAGAAAGAAGAACACCATGATGATGCCGTGAATGGAAAAGAGCTTGTTATAGGTGTCTGATGCGACGAGATCGCCGGCGGGGGTCAACAGTTCGAGTCGAATCAGCCCCGCGGCGATGCCGCCAATCACAAAAAAGAACGTAGTAGTGAGCAAATAGAGGATAGCAATACGTTTGTGATCCTGTGTCAGCAGCCATGATTTGAGGCCATACTCACTATTCAAGTAATTTTCGCGTCGTAGTGTCGTGAGTTCTGGCGATGTTGTGACCATGGCGGTCTCCATGCTGTGGTCTTACATAAACGTCGCGACGGTTACACTCGGTGAATCTCCTGCAACAGATCTTCGCGCGGCGCGGCCGACTGAATAAAAGGTGCAACTCGGCGAATGCGAATGCGAAATGTATCCGGGCCGCGTTTGATGTACTCCCAGCCCACTTGTCCCGGCCGCATGTTTTCCATTTGTCTGTTCAACGGGATGGGGTCATGGTCGTTGATGAGCGTGAAGGATCTGCCAACCGGCAGCGCATCAAATCTTTCAAATACCAGAGGATGGCGATTTGGCCGGGGGACCTCTCGCAGATCCAAATCTGTGGGGTCAGCCTCCAAGGACCCAGGCCCACCCGTAGCAAGAACGAGGAGTGATGAGTCCTCGTGTGCTTCGATTCGATGCGGTATGCCGCCCTCGATGCAAACGACCTCTCCGGCATACAGCTCACAAGGGAGAGAGGGCGTGTAAAAGGTGATGTGACCGAGGATAGCATGTACGGTAACGATTCCCTGAGTTGCGTGTTCTGGAATGCATTGTCCGGCGCGCATGCTCAATAGCACCATGCGGTATCCCGGTTCATTCATCAGAACCTTGGGAAAGAAGCGCTTATCATTGAATTCTATGAGTGCGTCCAGATCATATTTTTGCATTGCGAAAATCTCTCTTCAAAAAATCGAGGACCCTATTCCGATCACAGAATAGGCGCCTGATGCGGCGTATGCTATGACTTAGGTCATAGCGGCCAAGTCGTTTTCGGAGCAGTCATGGAAACGAAAAGAATCAGGGCCCTTCAACGCACGGCTCTATTCGGGTGCCTGACAGAGAAAGAACTCGCGGACATCGCACAACGAGCAGTGGACCTTCACTTCAAGAAAGACGAGATCCTCTTTCTTTCAGGGGAACAGGCAAAAGGGCTCTTCGTTGTAGTGAGCGGTAAGATACGCGTCTTCCAACACAATGCAGAGGGTCGTGAGCAGGTGATGCATATCGATACTGCGGGCGCGGTCATCGCGGATGTTCCGGTGTTCGATGACGGGCCATATCCGGCGTCCGCAGTGTCAGAGTTGGACGTAGACGTTCTCTTCATCGATAAACGCGACATGCAACAGCTTTGTGTGAAGTATCCTTCTCTTGCGCTAAAGGCGCTGCGATTGATGGCGTTGCGAGTGCGGCGGCATGCCCAACTGGTGAAAGCGCTGTCTTTCTATGATGTCGGGCACAGACTTGCATCTTTTCTTGTTACAGAAGCGGAACATGGGGAACATCAGGACAGCCCTGTGAATGGTCGAATTGCGTTTCAGCTTCTTCTATCCAACCATGAGATTGCCAGCCGCATCGGGTCTGTGAGGGATGTGGTCTCGCGGGCGTTCGCCAGGCTAAAGCAGGATGGATTGATAGCAATGACAGGCCGCACGCTCATCATCCCTGATGTAGAAGCTCTGAAGCTCTATGTAGCAAGCGCCGAGAGCGCTAGAATGTTGCGCCCACATATGCACGAGCCTGGGTGATTGGTTTATTCACGGTGACCGTTAGGGTGGCTTCTTCTTAGTGCATTCAAACACCGGTAGACGATCGGCGAAGGCAACTTCAGCGAGGGCCATAGAACCAGACCTTCATCTCGATCACTCTCGAAAGTCAGATCCCTCGGTTAAAGCCACTTTGCGCGATTCCGACTGACGCCCGAATGGCATGCGAATCCGCAGCACTCTCTCGCGGGCGCGTTCGTCTTCGAGGTTTCGCATTCGTGCGCGGAGCAGGTCATTCAACGAGACCATGCCCACGAGCTGTTGATCTGCTTCGGGATCCAGAACCGGAAAGCGAGTGAACCCAGACTCCGCCATTCGGTGCACGACGACGCGAAGGGGTTCATCGGCGAAAGCCACGACGGGATGTGCAGAAGCGATTTCCGCGAGCTTAATTACCGGCGCTTTGTCTGCCGTTTGCTCAAAGAGCTTGAGCAGCTGGTTTCGAGTGACCACTCCCAACAAACGCTCCTCCGCATTGACCACAGGGAAGAGATGTTGACCTTGTGGATGTGGGTGGGAATGAATCAACTCGCGCGCTTCCTCCAAGGTTCCTTCGCCCGGCAGGACAACGACATTTGTCCTCATCACTTCCCTTACGAACAGCATCTCCAATGGGTCGAGCCCATATTCACGGCTCAAGTGATCACCGCGTCGCGAGATCTTCTCCGTAAGGATCGAGCGCTTTAGGGTAAGCACCGTGAACATGTGGGCGAGGAAGCATGCCACTAAAAGCGGCAGGAGCATATTGAAGTCGTGAGTTAACTCGAGTGCGAAGACGATGCCCGTAAAGGGCGAGCGCATCGTGCCTCCGAGAATGGCTCCCATGCTGACAAGCGGCCAGAATCCTGGACCCAGATCGGGGAGAAACCATCCCTCGATGCCGCCAAGAGCCGCACCCATCATAAGCAATGGGGCAAGAACGCCTCCTGACGTTCCAGATCCGAGAGAAATCATCCAGATTGCGGATTTAACCAGGAGGACTCCTGCAAATATGCTAAGCGGGACGTTTCCCTGGAGCAGCATGTGAATCGTGTCATATCCCACGCCCAGGGCTTGAGGAAAAATCAAGCCTCCCAATCCAACAAACACTCCACCTATGGCCGGCCACCACATCCAGTGAATCGGCAGCTTTTGAAACAAGTCTTCGGCGGCATAGACCCCGAGAGTAAGCAGCCCCGACAGTGCTCCGGCGGCCAGTCCAGCGACACCGCACGCAAGGATTGCCTTGGGTCCAATAAATATCGGGTGAGGGGGAACTGGAAAAAGCGGACCCAGCCCGAGGAGATAACGCCGGACCACGGCCGCCGTGGCGCTGGCCAGGGCGACTGGAATCGCGCTGCGTGGTTTCCATTCGAACAGCAGGAGCTCGACACCGATCAGCACGGAAGAGAGGGGAGCCGCGAAAGTTGCCGACATACCAGCGGCCGCTCCCGCAACGAGCAAAGTCTTGCGCTCCACACTCGTGAAGTGAAAGAACTGACTGATCATCGATCCGAAAGCCCCGCCGGTCATGATAATGGGACCTTCGGCCCCGAACGGGCCGCCGGAACCAATGGAGATTGCCGCCGAAAGTGGTTTCAGGATTGCCAGACGCGGTTGGACGCGGCTGCCGTTCATCAAGATCGATTCGATTGCTTCAGGAATTCCGTGTCCGCGGATGCGCTCAGACCCATAGCGCGCCATGAACCCGATGATGAGCGCTCCAATGACAGGCACTGCGACTGCGAACACCCCGAGGTGATTGTCTGACGGCGAAGCAAACGAAGTGCTGAACCGCTGAAAGTAGAAGAGATTTGTAAAGAGCCCGATCAGTTTGAGCAAAAACCACGCCACAAACGAAGCCATGGTGCCAATAACGATCGCCATCAGCGAAATCGGAATGACGCGTACAGTTGTCGTGAAATCGCCGAGATCTTCCAGGCAGGACTTGCGATGTTTCTCGTCGGCTGAGTGAGTCACACTGGCTTCCTCCGATGTCCTCCGGAATGGTGCACGACAACTCCCAGCGCCTCGAAAAGAGCAGGGCCCGAAACTCGCAATTCCTCCCAGTGCAGAACAGACAGCTGGTGTAACAGCTCTTCACCGTGGGCAGTGAGTTCAACCAGGACTTCACGACGATCCTGATCACTGGGCCTGCGCCTCACGGCTCCATGTTCCACCAGGCGATCCACTAGCTCCACGGTGCTGTGATGACGAAGACAAAGTCTCTGGGAAAGTGCTGTGACGGTGGGACGAGCTCCCTCCGGCAAACCTTTGATCGCAAGCAGAAGCTGGTGCTGTTGGGGCTCGATAGCACGGGATCGGGCGGCTTCTTCGCTAAAGTGTAGGAACTGACGGATGCGGTACCGAAATTCAGCGAGCTGGCGGTAACCCGCAGCGGAAACATCTCTGCGGTGGGTTTCGGAACGAACATCCTGGCCGCTGAAAGCCATCGAAACGATCCGCCAGTTCAATCGTATCACGATATAAGATGCTTCTGCCGGATGCGACGACAGTTTCATGGCTGCGCTCATCCGCCAGAAGTTCGATGCTGACCGCGATCGCGTATGAGCGCACAGTGAGTGCTGTATTCAAAACCGGTCGGTGCCCTCGGAGCAGAGCACCCATTTCAGGCTGGACAGGAGCATGGATAATCCGAGTCAGCCGGCTACGGTTGAAAGTTTGTTGCGTATTCTGTATGCACACTTGAGGCGTTGTAGCCAGAATAGATGACGATCGCATTTCCCGAAGGTTCCACCGCCGCGGCTTCCGGCGAGATGTAGCTGCCCGGTCCGGAGAGACTGACCGGAGCGCTCCAGCTCCCTGTCGCTGTGGCTCGGGTGGCGGCGCGGATCGCCGGAGTTCCGCTGCTTGATAACCAAATGGCCAGCGAGGCGCCATTGGGAGCTAGAGCGAAATATACCTGACCGACGCTGGTGTCGGCGCCGGATAGAACCACAGGCGAGGACCACGTGTTGCCGGTGATTGACCCGTTGACCGCAAGCGCCTGCGACGTCGGGTATGTGATGGACTCGTAGACCAGCGTTACCTGCCCCGCATCGTCACTCGCCAGATCGGAGATGATGGTCGAACCCTGAGGACTGACGGCGGTTTTGAACGCGCTCCATGCGCCACCCGAATTGCCCTGCGTGGCAGAGGAATAGGTGCCGGAACTGCTCAGCGCCAACAGGATCGCTCCACCTCCGGTATCCAGTACCACTCGCGCGTCATGCGCGTCTTTGTCGGGCCCTAAAAGCGCACCGGAGTCGACCCAGACGTCAGTACCCGTGTTTTGCCGTGCGGCATGCAGGACATAACTGCTCAGCGCACAACCGTATTTATGGCAGACCGCGTCGTAGGTCTCCCAAGTGACAATTACCTCGCCAGAGTCTCCGATTCCCGCATGATCGGCGGTGAAATGCGCGCCGCTGGCAAGTGTCTGTTGTGCGCTCCAGGAACCCCCTGCGGGACGAAGGACGGCCATTACCGAACCGCTGGTACTCCTAGGACCGCCGCCCACGGTCCAGGCTACGGCGGCATCCCCTAAAGAATTCATCACAAAGATCGGATTTGACGCGCCGGGGATGAGAAGTTGCGCGGGGTCCCATTTCGAACCAGACGCGCGATCGGCTGTCCACACTCCACTTGAATCGCTCCACACTGCTGTAGCAAATCCTGCCGTGGTAATTCGAACGGCTGGAAAGACCGAGGTGGTCTGGAGAGCCGGAGAGACCTCCGTTACCGAACCCCAATTGCCGCCGCTCGCCTTCGAAACCGACCAGAGCTGGTCCTGGGTTGTGCGCTCGTCCAAGAGAGCGAGCGAGTTGCCATCCCCATCAATGGCGGCGGTCGCTTCCCAGCCTTGACCGCCAGTGCTAAGCACTACGGGTTGAGTCCAGCTACCGGTCTGCGCGGAGATCGGCGCTACCAACCCAACTGTGATTGCAATGCAAAGCAATCGAACTGTTGCACGTATACTCTTGATCGTTGAGTCCTCATTTGTCGACCCAGGCTAGCAACTAGTTGTGAATAGCCGATAGCTACGATGTGGCTGGATCCGGCTGCCCCGCAGTGTCGGACCCTTCCACTGAGCCCGACTTGCGAACCCGTATCTTTCTGCATCGGTATGATGGTCCCGAAGTGGGTGTACTTTGTCGCGTGGGTGTAATTTCAATGTAACTTCCCTGTCAGCAATCCTTCGCTCTGCGAGCCCAACGATAGAGCTGTATCGCTCCAGGAGAAATCAGCCTGTCTCAAGATGCCAAACGTAAAACCCTATTGAGGGATGAAAGAAATCAAGCTTCCGTCACACGATTAGTTCTTCGTTCTTACCTGATCGTCGGCCACACCGAAGTTACGTTCTGTTGTTCGAGGCATGGTCCGCCACCTAGACCCTGGAGGGTGTAGAGGTCGAGACAGGAGGGGTCCCAGGGAGATTCACACGATCGGCCAGATTTCGCAGGAGCTCGGCTCGACGAGTGATTTGTGTACTCATCATTTGCGAATTTGGGACCACCTGACATTGGGCAACAGAAGCGGACTTCAGATTACGAATCCCGCGATGTTTACCTTTCGGGGCAAGGGGTACGCGCGGTTGTCCATACGTGCACATTCTTCAAAAATGTCTCTACGGGCATGGACACCGGGGTACGGCCGTCCCCGGGATGCCATCCCCACAGCACCAAAGGCGTATGCATGTGCTCTTCGATGCCTTTGGCGTCGCGCCCCCCATTTCGCTTCGGATCGATCAGCAGCTCGCACAACTGGCGATCCGTGAGACCCTCCCAGATCATTGGATTCTCCGGCGATGGCAGATGCCAATCCGGCGCACCTGGCGGTACATGCATTCCCGGCAAATTGCGATCCTGATGACACGTGTTGCAGTGTACTGGCGCAGCGCCATCGCCATCAGGGCCGCGCCGCACGTCCATGATGTGCCGGTGTAGATCGTCGCCCTGGCGCGGATAGTCACCATTAGAGTGGCACACGAGACAACGTGGATGCCGGAGCGCGGGCGTAATGGCCCGGAAGGCTGTGAGCCCTGCTTCGCGGCTCGGCGCGTGGGTGTCCGGCGCAGCCTGCGCGACCGCATGGAGCGCCACCACATATGCCGCGAGCAGCGCAAGCAGCAGCCTCATGGGAGACCACGCTTCCCTCATGCAGACCATGCTTCTTTGTGCCTCGACTCATTCAACGCGGCCAGCACACGCGCCGGCGTGAACGGCAGATGCCGCAGACGCGCGCCCGCGGCATCGAAGATGGCGTTGCCGATTGCCGCCGGGGTCACTGTGATCGACGTCTCTCCGGCGCCGGTTGCAGGCACGTTTTCCGGCACGACGAACACGGTCTCGATCTCCGGCACCTCGTAGTCCATGCGTAGGCTTGCGTAGCCTATCCAGTCCACCGAGGTGACGCGCTTCGCGTCCCAGGTGACCTCCTCGATCAATGCGCGGCTCATGCCCTGCAACAGTCCGCCTTCCACCTGGTTGCGGAGGCCGTCTGGGTTGGAGATTGGGCCGCAGTCGATCGCAATGGTGAACTTCACAGGCCGCACGATGCCAGTGTGCCGGTTCACAGAGACATCCGCGATCAGCGCGGCAAAGCCGTTGTCGCCCTCATAGGCGACGCATGCGACGCCGCGTCCCATTACTTCTGCTTCCCTGTTCTCTGAAGACACTATGCGGACGGCTCGTGGGTGCCAATTCCCAGCTTTCGCCGCAGCCTGCAGCACACCGCGCACGCGCTCATTGCGCAGGTGGCGCAGGCGATACTCCACAGGATCCGCATGCGCTCGAGCGGCAAGCTCGTCCAGGAAGCACTCATTGGCAAATGTATTCTGGATGCGTAGCGGTGAACGCAGCGGCCCGGTATAGAACGGCGATGGCACGGTGTGCGTCAATACGCGCTCGCTCTTCACGGTGCCGCTGCCACTGCACGTGCCCCCCGCGCAGCCGGCAACATATTCCGGAACGGTGTTGCTTCCGTTGCGCAATCTTTTCGCCGGTGGTTTCGCCGGAGACGGTTTGAGGGGCTCCGGCCCGTACCCAAGCAGCATGCCGCTGATGACGTTGCCCGGGTTGTCATAGCCGGGCCGGCTGCCCCGGTTGGCCACCCAGTTCTCGCGGTCCCACACCACGACCGAGCCATCCTCAGCCAGGCCGGCGCCCTGCTCGACGACACAGGCGTTGCCGAAGTTCTCCCACATCATCTCGTCCTGGCGCGTAAACTGCAGGCGCACCGGCCGGCCCACTGCTTGGGACAGTACTGCCGCGTCGAACGACACCGCATCCGCGCCGTTCAGGCCGTAGCATCCGGAGCCGCGCACGAAGATCACCCGCACGTTATCCGGAGGAATGTCGAGAAGCATGGCGATGCAACTGCGCGTGGCATATACAGACTGCGTAGGGGACCACACTGTAGCACCCTCCGCCTTAACATCGGCCACAGCGCACGAGCTTCCCAGCGAGCCATGCATCTGATACGGGTAGGTGTAGCGCGCGCGAAGAACGTGGTGCGCCTTCGCGAGCGCGAGGGGAACATCGCCGGAGTCCACACTCAGTTCGTCGTGAGAGGGTTGCTGCTGCATGTATTCGAAGAAGGTTTCCTGTGGGGGGAGGGATGACCCCGGCTGCCATTTGCAGACAAGCTTGCACGCCGCCTGTACGGCTGCGAACTGCGTCTCCGCGACCACTCCGAGAAAATCCCTCCGATAGACGACTTTTACGATACCCGGGATGTCACGCACAGATGTTTCGTCTACCGAGAGCAACTTCGCGCCCATCTCAGGCGGTCTCACTACGCGCCCATGTAGCATGCCGGGGACGCGCACGTTCTGGACAAACTCGAACGTGCCGGTCATGAGGGCGACATGGTCCAGCGCTGGAACCGGCTTGCCGAGCACCGTCCACTCGCTCGGAGAGCGGCGCCTCGCCTGTTTATTCACTGGCAGGCTGAACTTCTTCGCGCCAATGAGTTCGGCATAGCTCACAAGATTGCCGCTGGGAGAGTGAACGTATCCGTTCTTTGACGTGAGGTGGGCTGCATCCTCTCCAAAGTGCGCAGCCGCCATGCTCACCAGCGCTTCGCGTGCGGTCGCCGCGGCGAGCGCTAGGTCCCGCACATTGAAATTCGTCGGCGTGGACTGGCTACCCGAGGTGCTGCCCTGGTCTGGCGTCACAGCGGTATCGCACTGTATCAGCTTCACCGTGTGCAGCGGCACGCAAAGCTCTTCCGCGATCAGTTGGGTCTGCGCGGTGAAGATGCCTTGGCCGAGATCGCATTTGCCGGTGTACGCCGTCACGGTCCCATTGGCATTCACGGCGATCCAGGAGTCGAGCTTGTCCGGATTGACATGCGAAGGGTGCGTTCCAAACTGCCCGTGTTGCTCCTCCTGTCCCATGGCCTGTGAAAGCGGACCAAGGCTCACAACAAGTGCGCCGGCGCCCTTGAGGAATTCACGCCGGGAAGTCGTCATGCGCTCTCCCTGTCCCGGTAGCGTCGAATCGCGCCCAGCATCCGCGTATGTGCGAAACAGCGGCACAGGACGCCGCCCAATGCCTCTCGAATTTCCTGGTCGGTTGCCTGGGGCTTTGCGTCAAGAAGCGCCTTGGCCGTGAGGATCACGCCGCTGAGACAGTAGCCACACTGCGCTGCTCCCTCATCGAGGAAAGCCTGTTGGATGGGGTGCGGCTTTCCCGGAGAACCCAGGCCTTCCAGCGTGGTAATTGGAGCCGCGCCGACGCTGCTCACCGGTTTCACACAGGAGCGGATAACTCGCGTTCCCATCATTACCGTGCAGGAGCCACACTGCGCCATGCCACAGCCGAAGTGAGGCCCATTCAAATGAAGCTCATCCGTCAATACAAATAACAAGGGGGTATCGGGATCGACATCCACCGCATGCCGTTCACCATTGACCAAAAGGAGTTGTTTCACTGCACACCTTCGCGCCGCGGACCTGCCGCTTGATCAGTTTAGATTCGAACGGGGCAGGAGGGGTTGAATTCGGAAATCCTCAGCGCCTCGGCCAGCGGTCGGAGCTTAGCAAGGTGCGGTTAAAGGAAACTTCCACCTAAAGGATGATTTTCAGTCTGACCGATCAACGCTAGACTGTTAATTGATGTCGACGGCTGCCTCTGCACGCGCTATCACATGGTCCCATAAAATAGTCCCGGCGCTATGTCTGTTCGTAGCCAGTCTAGCGACCTTCGCCCTCGCAGCTTACCCAATTTACGTAATTCGACCCTTTCGCGAGCAAACGCCTGCAGCCCTCGAGCGTGCTTTGTGGGTACTCATGCACAACAAGCCGATATTGTTGATGCTGGCATCCTTGATAATACTTCTTGCGCTCCTTTTATGGCGACCTGCGGGCTGGGTCGCAAGATCGTTGCTGGTACCGGCGATGGGTATTACTGTTTTGTCGGCCGCCTCGAGCTGGATTAATCCTTACGAGAAGATGTTCCATCCGATGGGCGAGCCGAAATTTCTTGCGGCTAACCTGACCACAATTGACGCGAACGACATGGTCATTGCAGTCACTCTAAGCGGAGAGAGCCGCGCTTACCCCATCCGCGAGATGGGGTATCACCATATAGTGAATGACCGGCTGCACGGACTGCCGATCGTTGTCACGTATTGAACGCTCTGCCATACGGGTCTGGTCTGGACCCGCAGCCTGAACGGACGCGAACTGCACTTTCACTTAGCGGGCATCAACAACCAGAACTTCATCATGCGCGATGAGGAGACGGGCAGTTATTGGCAGCAGGTGACGGGAGCCGCGATTGCCGGTCCTCTTAAAGGTGAGCAGCTCACGTTAGTGCCGCAGGATGAACTCAGCTTTGGGCTCTGGAAGAAAGAGCAGCCGAACGGTACTGTCTTGGCGCCGTTGCCGCGTTATGCCGCCAAGTATGAAAAGGCGACTTGGGAAAACGAGGTGGCTAAATTGCCGACCGTGATCCATGGGACAAAGGGCACGCTCGCTGACCGGGAGACGGTTCTCGGCGTGGTCAGCAGTGGAGCGGCACGAGCCTATCCGATGAATAAACTGACGGCTCAATCGCCAGTGCTGCTCGATGCCGTGGGAGGTCAGCCGATTATGCTCGTGCTCGGCCCGGACGGAAAGTCCGTGCACGTGTTTTCCCGCCAGATTTCTGGGCGGGAGCTGGAGTTTTACGGCCACAGTGCGGCAAACGCTACTGATTCATGGACCCTCGTAGATGACAGAACCGTCAGCGGATGGAACTTTGACGGTTGCGCCGTTTCCGGCGAGATGAAGGGACAGTGCCTCGCGAGGATCGATGCACTGAAAGACTACTGGTTCGACTGGCAGCACTATCATCCGCACAGCGGCATCTATCAGCACTAGGGTCTGAGCAGATTCCCTGCGTCAGCCTGAATCCCACTCACTTCGTCATTGCATTCATTTCGAGATAGCCCTGCGGCGAAACGCCAAAGGCGTCGGCGACCCAATGAAGAAAGCGAACATGGCGGTGATGTACACGGCCTCAGCGATCTGCGGCTCGGTCCAGCCATGGTCGCGGAGGATCTGCACGTCCTGAGGTGTTGTCCGGTACGCCGCCTCCGTAACCCTGGTGACATACTCAAGGGGCGCCGCGCAGCGTCGGACAAGCCCGCTTCGTCGAGCTTTCCTGCTCGAATTGCCTGTACTGTTTTTTCTTCTGCCCCCTGAACCCGCAGGAAGTAAGCGTGTGAATCCAGTCAATACGGGCAGCGGTTGAGCCATGAAACCCAACTGGCAATGGTTTCTTTTGTGCGGCGCGTGAGGTGGCCTTCGGAGAAGTGGACGATGTTGCTGAAGATCATCACGCCATTCGTCGTAGACCTTTGCATGGAGCGACTCAACAGCTATGGAGAAATGCTTCTAGAGCACGAGGCGCTTATCTCCCACTTTGCGAGTGATCCTCTCACGCTCGAGATATTCGAGCAGCGGGATCGCGTATTTCCGCGACAGTCCGGTAAGCTGCTTGAAGTCGGCAACGTCGAGTTCCTGCCCGCGCAGGCTGCGCAACTGCTCCCGCAACGTTTCGAGAGGGCGATTATGGATGTAGATTTCATCGAGGCCCATCTTGATCAATACTCTCTCGCGCAGCAGATGGGTCATGTGTCTGCGCATCTCGCTCTCCTTGAGGTTGAGCCTTGCGGCAACTTCAGCGGATGAGGGAGCAGTAAGGCCAGCAGCTTCGTAGATCGAGGCAATCATCGACCGCAGCTTGGAGTCGGCGTCGGCGAGAGGCGATTCTTTTGCGGCGGGATAGATTCGCTCGTGCCGCAGGTGAAGCTTTTGCTCTGCAGCAAGTTTCTCAAGGAGGAAGTCGAAGACCTCCGTCCGCAGTCCGGTCTGGCTCCTCAGCTCCGAGCGTTTGAGGTCGTCGTTTTTTGTGTCCATCTTCAGGCGGCTGGTAATGCTGTCGATCGCGATTGCTGCAGCTTCGTTCGTGAGCAGTAGGTTGCCGCGAATGCGAAGGAGACGTTTGTTGTTGATAAGTAATTCGGTGATTCGCTCGAGGGCCTCTCGTGTAAAGCCGGTTTCGGCTACCAGTTCCTGCATCGTGAGCCCGACTGTGCCGCGTCGTGCGACTCGCAACAAAAGCTGTTCTTCCGGGTGGCCATCTTTGAGAGCCCCCAGCCAGGTAAAGCACTTTGCTTTTCGCAGGTTGGGAAGGGGATGCGCATCGAGCACATGGCCGCCGCCGATGGTGGCGGCAGGGGAACAACTCCGTAGTACGAAGCGGTCACCCGGCACGAGCACGATAGGCTTTTGAAGCTTTAGTCGCATCAAGCGACTGGTGCCGGGCTCTGCTGCCTCGTAACCGTAGAGCGAGACTGTGGCTAACGTATCGGCAGTGAAAGCATGAAAGTGTATTCGCGATCGATGCTTTACCGGGGTCGAGTCAGTCAGAAGCACCGCGTCGATGTCAATTGTTGTGACTGCAATGAGCGTTCCTTCGGGAACGAGAGTCTGTCCCCGGTTCGCATCGGAGACCTCAATGCCCGCGAGATTGAGCGCCACGCGCGAACCGGCGCGGGCATGTTGCTCGGCGTGGCCATGGTTCTGCATGCCGCGCACACGGACGCTGCGGCCTCCGGGTTCGAGCGCGAGGGATTCTCCTACGTGGAATTCTCCTGAAAGCAGCGTGCCCGTGACGACTGTGCCAAATCCTTTGATCACGAAAGCCCGATCGATGGGCAAGCGGGGCAGATGATCGGGATTGTGTACAGAGACTTTTGTTGCCAGAGACAGGAGCTCGCGGCGAAGCTCATCCAGCCCCTGTCCGGTTCGCGCACTTACGGGTAGAACACCTGCATGGCTCGGATCGAGAAAGGTGCCAGAGAGAAAGGCTCGAATTTCGGAGCAAACCCTTTCGAGGCGCTCCGGGCTGACGGCATCGGCCTTCGTTACAACGGTGAGGCCGCGACGGACGCCGAGGAGGCTGCAGATGGCGAGATGCTCTTCGGTCTGCGGCTTGATACCTTCTTCTGCGGAGACGGTGAGGAGAACGGCATCGATGCAGCCTGCGCCTGCGAGCATATTGCGGATAAAGAGCTTGTGTCCGGGAACATCGACGAAGCTGATTCGCACAGAGGTGTTGTCGGGCGCCTGCGCGTCGAGGGAGGCGAATCCCAGATCGATGGTGATGCCGCGCCGCTTCTCTTCGGGCAGGCGGTCGGTGTCCACGCCGGTGAGAGCGTGCACGAGCGCGGTCTTGCCGTGGTCGATGTGACCAGCTGTTCCGATGACGACAGATTTGACCGGCGTGCTCATGGGCTGAAAGTTCTTCGCTGACGATGACCGAGGACGATCATTTCTGGCCGGCGATTGGCGCTCGCGCTAATTGCCGCAATAGCGATACGAGCGTGGCATCGAATTCAGGTTCGACGGTACGAAAGTCCAGCAAGACGGTATCGTCATTGACGCGACCGATCACGGGCGGCTCAAGCTGTCGCAGCGCATGTAACAACGATTGAGGTTGTAGCGTTGCGTGGCATAGAGAGACTGCCGAGCTTTCTAGACGGGCCGCGGGCGCTGTTCCCCCACCGATGAGGCTGAGGACCGGGACGGCTTCGGCGAAAAGACTGTCGGAGCGCACCTCGCCGGCAACTCGTTCGCACCGCCTGAGAATTTCCAGTGGAGATCGATGGAGCATGCTCACGATAGGAATGGAATCAGACTTCTCGGAGAAATAATCCATGAGCGTTGCTTCGAGTGCTGCATAGGTGAGTTTGTCGACGCGGAAGGCTCGCAGCAGCGGGTTTTTACGGATACGGTTGATCAAGTCAGATCTTCCGATAAGGAGACCGCATTGCGGGCCTCCAAGTAGCTTGTCTCCGCTGGCGGCGATCAGGTCGATGCCGAGCTCGAAACTCTCCGATAAGGTTGGCTCGGCGCGCGCTCCCAGATCGTCCAACGAGGCAATAAGGCCAGTACCCTGATCGTTGAATAACGGAACATTTCTGCGCTTTCCCAGGGCGACGAGATCGTTGAGAGCGGGCCTTTCGGTAAAGCCTTCGATGCTGAAGTTGGACTGGTGGACACGGAGGATGAGGCCGGTCTCGGCAGTGATGGCGGCTTCATAGTCGGCGAGACGAGTGCGGTTTGTCGTGCCTACTTCGCGGAGACGCGCTCCAGATTTGGCAAGGATCTCGGGAATGCGGAATCCGCCACCGATTTCGACGAGCTCTCCGCGAGAGACGATCACCTCCGCGTCTTCCGCCAGAGAGTTAAGCGCGAGAAAAGTAGCAGCCGCGCAGTTATTCACGACAACCGCAGATCTTGGCAGAGCGGCGGGGTTTTCGCCGCTGGTGCCGGCTTTGAGGTTGAGAAGGCGCAGAAGGAGTTCCTCGGCATGAACGTCGCGGCGGCTTCGTTCGCCGGTTTCGAGATCGAATTCAAGGTTGGAGTAGCCTGCGGCTATTTCGGCAATATGCTCCAGCGCGGCGGCGCTAAGAGGAGCTCGTCCTAAATTCGTATGAAGGATGACGCCGGTAGCATTGATGACGCGGCGCAGGGAGTAGCGCTTTTTCTGGTTGATTTCATCGGCGACGGCGAGAGGGAGTTCGCTGAGCCTGTTCTTCAGGCTGTCGTCGGTGTGTTGTCCTTCGGCAATCTCCTGCCTAACGCGGAGGAGCACGGCTCGCGTGGAACGGACCACGGTGCTGTGGGATTCAATTCGAAGGATCGCGGCGAAGTGGGGGCTAAGCAGAAGATCGTTGAGCGAGGGCAGCAGACTGTAAAGGCTGCGTGTTTCGGAATCGTTGGTGGTGTTCTCGCTCTGTTTCATGGATCTGCTCGTTTACTTTTTTCGATCGTTTGCCATTAGCGCAAGAGAATGGCTGGTGTACCTCGGCCTGCATACGGGCCAGGGACAGACCCGATGCTGGCTGCGCCCAGGCCAGTGCTTTGCAGCGAGCCAAGAACCCCGTCTGCCTTCTCCGGTGCAACTGAGATCAACAGTCCGCCTGCAGTCTGCGGATCGTAAAGCAGGGTCCGCAGATCATCGGAAATCTTGGAGCCGGGCGCATCCGCGCTGAGGCATTCTGCGAACTCGCGATTAGCCAGCAGTCCTGCTGGAATCGCACCGAGGTGGATGGCGTCGAGCGCACCTTCGATACGCGGCACCTGATCCACAATGATCTCGAGCGTCATTCCGCTGCCCAGCGCGAGTTCGCGACCATGGCCTATCAGGCCGAAACCTGTAATGTCGGTCATTGCATGGACGCCGGTCGCCGCGGTAATCACTTCGGAGGCTGCACGGTTCAGAGCGGTCATAGAGCGTACCGCATTTTCCACCCACGCTTGCTTCGCTATACCGCGCTTCAATGCCGTTGTAATTACTCCCGTGCCGATGGGTTTCGTGAGGATGAGAATATCGCCTGCGACCGCGCCTGTATTTGTAAAGACGTGGTCAGGATGAATCAGTCCCGTAACGGCGTACCCGAATTTGATTTCTGTATCGCGGACGGAGTGCCCACCTACAACGATGCAGTGGGCCTCCTCCATTTTCGTCAGACCACCGCGCATTATCTGTTCAAGTATGTCCAGGTCGCCGTCCGGCGGAAAGCACACAATCGAGAGAGCGGTGAGCGGGCGGCCGCCCATCGCATAGACGTCGCTAAGGGCGTTGGTCGCCGCAATCTGGCCGAAGGTGAACGGGTCATCTACGAGCGGAGTGAAGAAATCGACGGTCTGGACAACTGCGAGGTCAGGCGCAATCCGATAGACACCCGCATCATCCGAAGTATCGAAACCGACCAGCAGGTTTCGATCGTTCTGCCGCGGCAGCCGAGACAACACTTCGGCCAGCGAACCGGGCGCCAGCTTGCTCGCGCATCCACCCGCCTTTACCTGTTGCGTCAGTCTCACCGTTGCAGTATCTGTCATCCTGTATTCCTGTTTCGTGCTCAGCTAAGATCCTACCTACTCAGCAGAGGTTCAGTCTTCTCTATGTAGGAAGTGCCTGGGCTTCGGTGATCCCCACGGTCTTCAAAACCGATGGTTGCTCTTAACGGGCGACGGTGTGTTCGACTCCCACGCACTTCGGCCATGCTCGGGATTACCGACCCTTTTCACTCGAATACTCTGTATCGTTTTTCCATCCAGCAGAAATGGGTCATAGGTATGAGCGCAGCACATTCATCCGTCGCGTAGGTGGCCTCTACACTCCCCGGCAGGAGATCATCCTAACTTATGTGCAAAAATACCCTATTTGGAAATATCTATACTAATAGGCGTAATTGAGTTCGCTCTCTCAGTCATCTTAAAAACGAAGAATTTCTGGAAGGAGCAGGTGCTATGTTCCGCTTCCCACTCACCCGGCGGCCAAAGACTTCTCGGGAACCGTTCAGCTTAGAGACGCTGTCGAAGGCTTCCCGGCTGCGCGGTGCCACTGTCACTGAGGGCATCTGTCCTTACTGCGCCGTTGGCTGCGGGCAACTTATCTACAGCAAGGGCGGCGAACTCATCGACATTGAGGGCGATCCTGATAGCCCCATCAGTGGCGGCCACCTCTGTCCCAAAGGGGCCAATGCCTTCCAGCTCTCCGTCAATTCGCATCGCGTCCGCAATGTTCTCTATCGCGCTCCTTATTCCGATCACTGGGAGACGCGGACGATGGAATGGGCGCTGGACCAGATTGCCCAGCGCGTCAAGGCGACCCGCGAGGCTGATTTCACGGCTCGCGACGAGCAAGGCCGTTTGCTCAATTCGGTGCGCGGCATCGGCACGTTGGGCGGAGCAACGATTGACAACGAGGAGAACTATCTCATTAAGAAGCTGTTCAATGGCGGGTTAGGAGTGGTATCGATCGAGAACCAGGCGCGAATATGACATAGCGCTTCGGTGCCCGGTCTGGGCGCCTCGTTCGGCCGCGGCGCGGCTACAAATTATCAGCAGGACATGGCCAATAGCGATTGCATCCTATTCATGGGATCGAACATGGCGGAGGCTCAGCCTGTCGGTTTCCGCTGGCCCATGGAGGCTAAGGAGAGAGGCGCGACCCTGATCCATGTTGATCCGCGCTTCACCCGCACGTCGGCTGTGTGCGATCTTTATGTGGGCATCCGCTCCGGGAGCGACATTGGCTTCCTCGGCGGCCTCGTGAACTACGTTTTGACTAACGATCGCTGGTTTCATGAATACGTCCTGGCCTACACCAACGCTTCGACGATCATCGAAGAAGGTTTCCAGGGTGCCGAAGATCTGGCGGGGCTATTTAGCGGCTTCGACCCGCAGCATGAGTCCTATGATTCCAAGCGAGGCCATTGGGGCTTCGAGCAGTCAGGGAGCGGCCAGGCGTCCAAGGACACGACAAACGCGCAACGCGACCCGACCTTGCAGCATCCGCGCTGCATTATGCAGATTTTGCGCAGGCACTTCGCCCGATACACACCGGAGGTTGTTTCCCAGGTGTGCGGTTGCAGGCCGGATGAGTTTGTGCGCGTCGCGGAATTGCTCTGCACTAACTCCGGACGCGAACGGACCACCTGCATTGCCTACGCGCTGGGCTGGACGCAGCACACCACCGGCGTGCAGATCATACGCACCGCCGGCATCCTGCAATTGTTGCTCGGCAACGTGGGCCGGCCTGGCGGCGGCATTATGGCTCTGCGCGGTCACTCTACCATCCAGGGCGCGACCGACATTTCGACTTTGTACGACACCCTGCCCGGCTACCTGCCACAACCCGCTGCGCACGACCCCGCGCAGGAGGATTTGAGTTCTTATATCGCCAATGGAGGGATGCCCACTGGCTACTGGGCGAATTTCAGCAAATTCATTGTCAGCCTGCTCAAGGCGTGGTACGGCGACGCAGCAACACCGGAGAACGACTTCGCATTCTCCTGGCTGCCACGCGTGGACGGCGACTACTCGCAACTGGCCTACTTCGATCGCATGGCCAAGGGTGGGGTGAAGGGCTACTTTCTAGCCGGTCAGAACCCTGCCGGTGGTGGACCCAACGCCGGTCTGCATCGTGCTGGCCTGCGCAACCTCGAATGGCTGGTGGTTCTCGACTGGTTTGAGACGGAAAGCGCTGTCTTCTGGAAGGACGATCCGCATGGGCCGCCATCCTCCCAGGTCGGGACTGAGGTCTTCTTCATCCCCGCGGCTGCCGCTCAGGAGAAGGAGGGCAGCTTAACCAACACCCAGCGACTGGTCCAATGGCACAAGAAAGCCATCGACCCGTCTGGCGATTGCCGTTCCGACGCCTGGTTTTTCTACAACCTGGGTAAGCGCCTCAAGCGGCTCTACGCCGGCTCAACTGATCCTAGGGACCAGGCGCTGCTGAACCTTACCTGGGACTATGATTTCGACGAGCAGCCGCGTCTGCCCGATGGAACGCTGAGCCGCATCGAAGGGGAACCGGACCTGGAGAAAGTCCTCATGGAGATAAACGGTCACCGGCTGAATGAAACCGACCCGCGTACCGGGCGGCCTCGTCTTTTGAGCAACTACTCGGAATTGAAGGACGATGGCACGACGGCATGCGGCTGCTGGATCTACAGCGGCGTCTTCCCCGAGCCGGGCCGCAACCGTGCGGACGAACGCAAGCTCTCGGATAACCCAATCCAACCCGAATGGGGCTTCGCGTGGCCGAATAATGTCCGCGTCCTGTACAACCGCGCCTCGGCCGACCCCGAGGGGCGCCCCTGGTCGGAGCGTAAGAAATTGGTCTGGTGGGATTCTGAGAAGCGGCGCTGGGTCGGACTAGACAAACCAGACTTCGAGCTGGAAAAGCCACCCGATTACCAACCGGCTCCAGGCGCGAAGGGCATGGCCGCCATCGCCGGCACCCAGCCCTTCATCACGAAAGCCGACGGACTGGGCTGGCTGTACTCGCCTGGGGTCAAGGACGGGCCTCTTCCGACGCATTACGAGCCGGTCGAGTCGCCGCTGGGCAACCTGCTTTATCCCAAACACAATACCAATCCAACCGTACGCTTTTTCGACGGACCGCTGAACCAGATCGCTCACACCCCGACAGCCGATTATCCCGTGGTGGCGACGACGTTCCGTCTTACCGAGCATTACCTGAGTGGGCCCATGAGCCGCTTCAATAGCTGGCTTAACGAATTGCAACCGGAGATGTTCGCCGAACTGAGCCACGAGCTGGCCGCCGAACGCGGTATTGTTCACGGTGGCTGGATGACGATCCAAACGGCGCGCGGTCGAATCGAGGCTCGTGCGATGGTGACCCGGCGGCTGCGGCCCTTTGTCGTCGAGGGGCGCATGTTGCACCAGATCGGCCTCCCCTTCCACTGGGCTTTTGCCGGGGAGAGCGTCGGCAGCAACGCCAACGACCTGACCGCGCTGCTGGCCGACGTGAACGTGAGCATGCACGAAAGCAAGGCGTTTGCCTGCCAGGTCCATGCCGGACGGCTCGAAGGTCCGGCTCCCCATCCGACGGTGCCTACATCGCCCTGGCCGACCCTCGATCCGATCCCGGACACGCCGGCCAGCGCTCAACCAGAAGGGAGGCTTGGACATGGCAAGTAGAGAAAAAGAACTGTCCGCCTTGCCCCAGGCAAATGATCCGCCGCACGGCCGGATGTCGGAACTGATGGGACGGCTGATCGATCCGTTCCTGCGTGGTAAACCACCCGAGCCCCGTCCGGCTACCGGTTTTTACACGGACACCACTGTATGTATCGGTTGCAAGGCTTGCGAGGTGGCGTGCAAACAGTGGAACCAACTACCCTCGGATGGCTTTAACTGGTCCGGCAATAGCTACGACAATACGACTGAGTTGTCGGCGACAACCTGGCGCCATGTGAAATTCATTGAACAATTCTCCGACGAAGCGCCAGGCACGCCTGCTTCTGAAAACACGTTGTCCAACGAGCAGGCCCTTAACCGCTGGCTCATGATGAGCGACCATTGCAAGCATTGCCTAGCTGCCCCTTGTCATCAGGCTTGCCCGACCGGCGCCATTATTCAAAATGAGTTCGAGAACGTTTATATTCAGGCCGATATCTGCAACGGTTGCTCGTGCTGCATAGCGGCCTGCCCGTTCGGGGTCATCACCCGCAGTGAGATGGGCGGCCATTCGCACAAATGCACGCTCTGCTATGATCGCCAGCGCGACGGTCTGGAGCCGGCCTGCGCCAAGGCATGTCCAACCAAGTCTATTCACTTCGGTCCGGTCGACGAGCTTCGCGAGCAGGCCCGCAAACGTGTGGAGGAACTTCACCGGCGCGGCGTCCCGCAGGCGTACCTGTATGGCGACGCCCCGACTGAGACGTACTCTGAGATGCATTCGTTCTATCTGCTTGTCGATCGCCCTTCGGTATATGGCTTGCCGGACAATCCATTCAATCCATGGCTGCACATGATGGGAGATTACGTTCGCTCCGTTATGGGCGGCCTGGCCGCCGTCGCCGTTCTGCTGTTGGTGGTATTTCTCTTGAAGCCCTGAATGCACGAAGACCCCAGATCGACGCACACTTTAACCGGAGCTCCCTTGCCGGAAAAAGGGGGCGAGAGCGGCTATGCAAATATGCCGGTGACCAAGGTGCCAGGGTGGCACGGCATCATCGCCTGGGACGCCTTGCTCAACGGCATGGCGACGGGGCTGTTCCTGGCCGCTGCAGTTAGCGAGTTGGCGGCGCCTGCGGTCTTCACGCAGGTGGCGAAAGTGGCTTACCCCGTCGCCCTCGTGGTGTTGCTTATTGACCTCGGATTGCTCGTGTTGGATCTGGGTGACCCGTTGCGTTTCCATCACATGCTCAGGGTTTTCAAGCCCGGCTCGCCCATGTCGGTGGGGATCTGGTCTCTGACGATCTTTTCGCTCCCGCTGACCGCGGCGGCAGGGCTCAGTCTGCTGGCAAAACTGGGAATGGACTTCGAGGGGGCTCGCATTCTCGCGGTGATCGTGGGATTGCTGCCTGGCTTCTTCTCTGCAGCTTACAAGGGCGTCTTGCTCAGCACGAACGCGCAACCAGGCTGGAAAGACGCGCGCTGGCTGGGAGGGTATCTCACCAATTCGGCCCTCCTGATGGGCTGCGCCGAACTGCTTGTCCTGTCCGCTCTCATGGGGCAAACGAAGGCGATCGCCATCCTCCGCACCGCTTTCATCGTGCTGCTCGTGCTCAATGTGATTCCCTTGGGATTGTTGTTTGCGAACCTCCAGCCGACCCACGCGCAGCTCTATACCCGCGAGCAACAATGGTGCGTTGGCGCGCTCATCGCTGTCGGGACGCTGATCCCTTTGGGTCTGATGCTCCTCAACGGCGGTCTGCTCTTCATATTGGTCGCCGTGATTTTTCTTTTATTCGAGAGTTGGCTCATCCGTTTTTTGTATGTCAAGATACCTCACACTTCGCCATTGGAAGCCCGAAGTGGCGAATAGTCAGGCAGGACGCGATGGGCGATAACAGATCGACGGCCAAGTGCCCGACAAACGGCGCCCCAGCGTGGCCCAGTCTCTCTGAAGAATCGCATTCAGGTTGTAATGATCAAACCGCGATCGCTCCCCAGCATCGGGACGATAGCATCGATGGCGATGCGACTAAGGCGGAGCTGGACTTGCCGGGCACCGATTCGGCGGCACAACGCACGAGAGCCGCGCGACCCGAGAAGGTCGCTTATAGTGCGTCCTGCCGCGATCTAATTTCTGCGGATTTTCAGGAAGTGCGTTTTTCAACAGCCACACACCAACTCACTCACCAGCTTGAATCAAATTCGGATTCTGGGTGTACGACCGCCTACTCGGAAACTGCTACTGAGATAACAGCCGGCACGAGTCGCTAGAGACCGGAGAGATCAGCATCGAGAAATTTGCTGATCGGGCGGGTTATGAGATTATGGACTGCGCATGTGAGAGAGAGTTATGTTTCGAAAGATCGTCGTAGCTTATAACGAATCCCCAGAGTCTCAGCGGGCCCTCGAATCGGGAGTTCAGCTAGCCAAAAGTCTCAACGCGGAAGTGCAGACTGTCACGATCAGGGCCGACCTGCCAGCGTATACAGCCTATGCGGCAGCGCTCGATGCCTCGACCCTGGAAACTCTGAGCGAAGATCACTTGAAGATTTATGAATATCTTCAGACCAAAGCGCGCTCGTTCGCAGAAAGCCGCGGTGTTGAACTGAGCTGCCACCTGATCGATGGGGGACCGGTAGATTCTATCGCTGACTTCCTGCGCAAACATAAAGCGGATTTACTGGTGATTGGGCTCCATCAACGGACTTCCCACCTTGCGCGCATGTGGAGCACCGTCTACGAACTGGCACAGGAGGCACCTTGCAGCGTTCTGGGCGTGCACTGATGGCCCGTCCCAGCCTGTGAATCATCAACCCTCATTCCATGGAGTACTGAAGCATGTCGAAACCTGCTCGAGTCGTAACTCGACCATGACTCGCTGGCGATCGAGATCTGTTCGCCCTTCTTCGTACAGGCCGGAACCGTACCTCCGGCTAGAATTGTACCTAGAGCGGTCCGGTCGCTTGAAGCGGCCGGGATTTGGGGCCTGCTAGTCTCCTCAAGCTGTACCACCGCTCCGTTGACAGCGAACTTAGCACTTCAGCCCCGTCAGCATGTAGTCCGGCTGCTGCTCGGAAGCAGTCGCACCGCTGCCTCCCCGAATCGCTATTTCCCGACAGGTTTATCGCACTGCGCCGTTCAAAGGGAGTACCGGCAGATTATCAGGTGCCAACTGATTAGCAGGAATTTCCTGGCGGCATAGTCACGGGCGCTAGCTCGCAGGCGTTTTTCGAACGATTTCGCCAAATTCAGGGCCGAGTTGAGGACTCAACTGTGGCACTCGCCGTGCTTGAGTTAAGATACTCGAGGTTTGCCGTGTCAAGCAAAGCGGCGGCACAGAGGAGCTTGATCTCGGCCAGACCCGTCAGAAGCCTTGCCGCCAGACCGATTACAATGAAGGCCCATTAGGGCAGGCGACGGGGTTCGTTTTCCCAAAGGCCAACGGAGGTGAAATGTGGCGGTAGAAGCACCGAGTCCCCAAGCAAAGGAAGAACCGAAGCCAGAGCCCCCGGCGACACCGCCCGCGCCTCTATCACGTTGGCAGAAATACCTTACGCCCGTGTTGGTCGTACTCCTCGCTTTGGCCGTCCTGGTAACCCTGACCCGGAACTGGAATTCCTGGGAAGGTGGCCACGTCGAACAGGTTACCGACGATGCTTATGTGCGCGGCGATCTCACCCCTCTCAGTACGAAGGTGGCTGGAATCGTTCGCAACGTAGCCGTTTCCGATTATCAGCAGGTACACAAGGGAGACCTAATCGCCGAACTTGAAGACAACGATTTTCAGGCGCAGGTTTCCCAGGCGAGTGCGACCGTCGAGGCGGCCAAGGCGGCCATCGAGAACAACCTACGGCAGCGTCAGCTTCAAGACGCTCGCATAGATAAGGCGCTTGCCGGAATCGACGAGGCTAAAGCCCAGATTGCTGCAGCGCAGGCCGGCAAGGACGCAGTTGAAGCTCAATTGGTGCGCGCCCGCTCTGAGAGAAAGCGGCAGGAGGGCCTCTATCAAGCTCACTCAGCAACGCAGCAGACGCTTGAATCCGCGGTTGCGAACGAAGAGCAGCTCGCCGCTCAGCTCGCCAGCCGCGACGCTGATCTCGCCGCTTCCAAAACCGGTATGCGCAGCAATGAGCTGGCTGTGGAAACCGAGCGGCGTCAGAAGATTGTCCTCGAGTCTCAGGAGCAGCAACTGGCCGCCGATCTTCGCGCCAAAGAAGCAAGCCTGGTGGCCACTCAGATAAACCTCGGCTATACGAAGATCTTTGCGCCGGGGGATGGGAGCGTGGGGGAACGGCAAGTCCGCCCCGGTCAGTTGGTGTCTCCCGGGACCGAGGTCATCGCCTTCGTCGATCGCAAGCGGTGGGTACAGGCCAATTACAAGGAGACCCAGCTCACAAACGTGAAGGTTGGAGATGCGGCCGAGATCCGGGTTGACCAATTTCCAAGGCAGGTCTTCAGTGGCAAAGTCATCGAGATCGCACCCGCCAGTGGATCGCAATTCGCATTGCTGCCGCCCGATAATGCGACCGGCAATTTCACCAAGGTAGTACAGAGAATCCCGGTGAAGATTGCGCTCGATGATACCAGTGCCGACATGTTGCGCCCGGGACTTTCGGTTACCGCTCTCGTCCGCACGAAAAAGTAGAGCAGTTCGCAGGGTGGATGCGAAGAATCGCGGCCGTAGGAAACTGTGATACGTGCAATACGACTACTGACCGTATTGAGTTTATTATCTTCCGCTAGTTAGAAGTTATAAATCCTGAATTCATATGTTAACGAATCGACACTCGATACTTGCATAACCGGGCATATATATGGCTTCTTCCGTAACAATCAATCGCCCTCCCACGGCAGAAGAGATCGCACTTGCGACAGCTAACGCGATTCCACGCGAGTTTTCGGCGCGTCCTGTGCTGGGAATTATCGGCGTACTCATCGGAGCCCATCTCGTCACGCTCACCGGTCGCATGTTAAGCCTGGGGCTTGTGGACCTGAAAGGTCACCTCGGCATCAGCTACGACGACGGCGCGTGGCTCGACAGCGCATATAACGGGGCTCTCATGTTTATCGGTCCCTTCAGCGTCTATGTCGGAGCCTTGCTCGGACCACGCCGCGTCCTCTTGTTTGCCTGCGCCCTGTTCACGTTGACTTGCGCATACCTGCCCCTCATTCATAGTTACAGCCTGCTAATTACGGCATTGATTGTCGCCGGACTAACTTCAGGCACCTTCTATCCGCTAACCCTAACCTTTGCGCTTCGCATCAGTCCTTTGCGATACCTGCCTATCACGATGGCGTTTTATGCCACGTCCATCGATGGAGCAGTGAACGTTGCGCCCTCCCTCTATGGCTGGTTCCGCGACCATCTTTCCTGGCATTGGATGTTCTGGAATTCGGCCGTCATCGCGCCCGTAATGTTTCTCTTTGTCTATTTGGGCATACCGCCGACCCCTCCACGAAAGAAAGACGGTCCTGCGCCGCCCAGCTTCGTCGGGTTCCTGTACGTGAGCGCGGGATTGACCCTGATCTTTGTGGCACTCCAGCAAGGGCAGAGACTCGATTGGTGGCGCTCCGGAGTCTACAACGCGCTCTTCTGGTCCGGCGCATTCTTCTTGTTGTGCGCTCTGATACGACGAATTCGCGGTCCTAACTGGCTGGTGGCCCTTCCTTATCTCTGGCGGTGGAACACGGTGCTCCTGGGGAGCTTGCTGTTCTGGTTTCGGTTCACTCTGGTCTTAACCATCATCCTGATTCCGCAGTCACTGGCCATCCGCGGGTTTGAAGCGGATCAGATTGGGCCGGCCATCATCTGGAGCGCTGCACCGCTCCTGCTTGTAGCGCTTACAGGAGGGCTTCTGTTGCGTCATGGATTGGATCCTCGCCTGCTCTTCGCTGCCGGGCTGGCATGCACCGCCCTGTCGGCGATCTTGAACGCTCACTACACGAGTGCGTGGGCCGCAGAAAACTATTATCCCACCGAGTTGCTTACCGGGGTCGGCCAAGCGTTCGCTCTCATAGGACTGGTGGGTTGCATCATCCTGCAGGGAGTATTCACGGGGGGGTTGTCGAAACCTCAATACATCCTGACTTTTTCGGCATTCTTCCATGTCATCCGCTTGTTTGGAGGAACTGCCGGCGCCATCTACATGGGGCACTTTCTCGCGCGACGCGAGCAGCTGCACTCCAATTTTCTTGGTCTGCACGTCAGCAGTTACACCTGGACTACCAATGCAAACATTTACGGTATGACGGCTGGACTTTTCGGGAAGTCCTCGGGGCTGCCATCGGCCACCGAGCGTGCGATCGATCTCGTCAACTCCCGGCTGCGCCTTCAGGCGTATTCGTTGAGCCTCATTGACGGCTTCCTCCTGGTCGCGTGGAGTTGCGCCATCGCACTTTTTGTCGTTGCCATGCTCCGGAAGTCGCCCCTCAACTACGCCGAGCTCGCCAGGCTGCAGGAAGTTAAAGAGGAGAAATCATGAAGGGCAACATGCATTTTGGATTGATAGTAGCGCTGGGGTTGTCGGGTGCTGTGGCATCCGCCGGGCAGACGGAGAATACTGCTCCACCGCGGCACATCACTTTGCATGAGGCTGTGCAGTTGGCTCTTCAGCACAACCACTTGGTGCGTATCGATCAATTCAAGGTCGAGCAGATGGAACAGGCCAAGCGAGCTTCAAAGAGCGATTATTTTCCCAGTATTCGAAACGACAGCAGTTTTCTGCATGTGACCGATACGCAGTTGATAGAACTCTATACGGGCAGTCTCGGGACTGCCGCAGGCACTCCCATTCCGACTGGAAATGCGATCATCAACCAGGGCGGCCGGAACTTGACCACCAGCGGCACTCAACTGACGCAGCCGCTGACTACTCTGCTGAAGATCAGGCATGCGAACGACATCGCTCAGGCCGATCTGCAGGCTTCCCGGAGCAGCGCACAGCAGACGGAGAATGACGTTGCCCTAAAAGTCCGCCAGCTCTACTACACGATCCTGATCGAACAGGTCCACCGCAGCGCAGCCGAGGCGAGGATCAAGGCCTCACAAGACTTACAGAACGAGCGGGTCGAGCAGGTAAAATTCGGCAGCACATTGGAAGAGAACCTGATCGAGGGTCGCGCTCAGACATTGCAGTCAAAGCAGGAATTATTGACCACCGACCTCCAGCTTTCCGACTTGAAGCTGCAACTCAACGATGCGATGGGACTGCCGCTCAAAACCTCGCTGGATCTCGATCCCGATACTACACAAGCCCCGTTAGCCTGCGCGCGTGAAACGTGCGTGGCTGAGGCACTGGCATCTCATCCCGAGATCATCCAGGCGCGTAACGAGGTAGAGAAAGCCGATGCCGCGGTTCGCCTGGCAAAAACCGACATTTATGTGCCGGACGTAGAGGCCTTTGCTCGTTACAGCTACCAGGACCAGGTACCATTCCTGGCCCGAAATTTTGGAACGTTCGGTGTTCACTTCGGCTATGACCTATTCGATTCAGGGAAAAAGCGCGCTGTTCTTCGCGAGCGTGAAGCTCAGCTGTCGCAGGCGAAAGAAAACCTTGCGCGAATGACTGATGAGGTCCAATTGGCAGTGGAGACCGCATACAACAAGCTCGAACGGACGCAGCAACTGCGAAAGGTTTCGGAGGAACTGCTGGCCCTGCGTACTGAATCCAGTCGAGTGCTGCATGACGAACTGGTGCGGGGCGAGGCGCTCAATTCCCAGGCCGATATGGGAATAGCCCAAGAACTCGATGCCCGGACGTCGCTCTTGCAGGCGCAGCTCGACTATAGCCAGGCAAACGACGAGATCATCCACGCAATGGGGCTGACACCCGAGTAGGTATATAGAGACGTCAACGAGCCTCCGTTGAAGTCGCTGCTGCTGCGCAGCGCCTCGTTTCAGAGGCCTAAGCGATGAAGACTCAAGCGGGTTCCATTGCGAAGTTTGAGTGAGCGGATTTGGTACGGTAAGGTATGTCGATTACCGCTGCTGAGGCCGTTCGAGGGACGCCAGTATTCAGGTGAAGTGATCCTAACCGCGGTGCGTTGGTATTTGCGATACCCGCTGGCTTACGAGCATGTGGCCGAATTGTTGGCGGAACGGGGACTTGCCGTGGATGCCAGCTGCATATGGCGCTAGGTGCAAGCATAGGCAGCGTGTTGAACAAGCGATGTCGCTCGCATCTGAAGGCCACCCACAAGAGTTACCGCGTGGATGAAACCTATATAAAGGTGAACGGCCAGGAGAAGTATCTTTATCGAGCCGTGGACTCCACAGGCCAGCCCATCGATTTCCTGCTCACAGCCAAACGCGATGCGGCTGCTGCGAAGCGGTTCTTTCGAAAGGTATTTCGCTCTTCTAATAAGCCAATACCGCGAGTCATCAATGTCGATAAGAATCCAGCTTACCCCCGCTGCGATCAGAGCGCAGAAACGCGAAGGCATACTGCCGCGCCGAGTGCGGCTGCGACCATGCAAGTACCTCAACAACATCGTCGAGCAAGACCCACCGGTCGGTGAAAAACGTACGCGGTTAGCCAAGGGCTACGGTTCGTTTCAAAGTGCGTAGCGAACACTTGAAGGAATCGAGACGGTGAACATGATCCGGAAGGGACGAGTGAGGTGGGTAACCAAAGATGATGTCAGCGCTCGGTTGGCCGGTGGACCCTGAACTACCGACAAATGGGGCATTGTGATGAGTTGACATTCGCCAACACTATTGGCTAATCTCGCCCTTCAAACGATTTAATAGTTGGATTGCCGGCGCAAGGAGATTCCAAATGCTGCTGTTCAATCACCATTCATCCGTCCGTCTCCAAAGGTTAAAGGCCGGTCTCTTGGGTCTGGCGCTTTCGCTATGTGCCTGCGTTGCGAATGCCGAATCGGCCTATGTCCGCGTGAATCAGGTCGGCTACGAAGCGGGCGCTCATCCCGCTCGTGCGTATTTGATGTCGACCGCCTCGGAAGCTGGCGCACTGTTTCAGGTGGTCAATGACCAAGGCCAGGTTGCGTATCGCGGCAAGGTGGGCGCACTGTTGGGCACCTGGGCGCATAGCAAGAAGCTCACTTATCAGGTCTACGCGCTCGATTTCCACGTTCCGTTCGGACACAGCTATTCCATCACGGTCTCCGGACCGGTGCCAGCGAGTTCGCCCCGCTTTGCGGTCGACCTCCCACAAGTCCTTTATCCCGGGTTGTTGGTGAACACGCTTTTCTTTTATGAAACGGAGCGCGACGGGCCGGACTTCATCCCCAATGAACTGCGCACCGCCCCCGGGCACCTGAAAGACAAGAACGCCCGGATCTATCTCACTCCTCCGCTGGATGACAATGACTTCATCAACAATGTGCCTCCGGCGCAGCCCTTGACCCTGGCCAATCTGCCGAACATCGATGCCGAGGGTGGCTGGTGGGACGCGGGCGATTACGAAAAATACGTGCAAACCGTCAGCTACACGGCGGCGCTCATGCAGATCGGTCTCCGCGACTTCCCTGATCAGATGGGAAAGACGGCACCGCTCTATCCGCCGGCCCCACCGAATTCAGTTTCTTATGCGGGAAACAGCCATCCCAACGGCCCGGTCTCCTCGGATTTCAGCTCCGAGGCAAAATTTGGCGTCGATTGGCTCTTGAGGATGTGGGATGATTCGAGGCAAAGACTCGCTTATCAGGTCGACAACACACAGGACTGGAACTACTACGGAGAAGGTGATCCTTCGTCAGTCACCGGCGATTGTGGAGGCACCTACAATACACCCTTCTGCCTGATTACCGAGTACGATATCTGGACACTTCCCCAGGCCGCAGACAACTTCCAACAGGATGGCGATCCGGGGCCGTGCGATCCGCTCACCACCTTCTATATTTGCAACCGACCGGTATATGCTGCGCTGCCGCCGGGATCCAAAATAAGTCCGAACCTCGCCGGGCGCCTCGCGGCGGACTTCAGCCTATGCTATCAACTCAATCGCAAGCAAGATCCGGCGCTTGCTCGGCGATGCCTTAAAGATGCTGAAGATGTTTTTTCGCTTGCGGACACGAGCTATCCTGATCCCGCGCCTTCTGTCGGGTCGGGCTCCTGTCCAACTTGCCTGCTGACCATCGCGCCCTTTGACGGCTACCCGGAGAATGTCTGGGAAGATGACATGGAACTCGGCGCTACGGAACTGTACTTCGCGCTACGCTCCGCGGCGGACGAGCAAGATGTTCCCCCAGGATTGCCGCAAAACGATCCGAATTTCTATCTGAAACAAGCCGTGCAGTTCGCGCAAAACTACGTCGCGAACATCTACACGCCTGGCTACACCGATACGCTCAACCTCTACGATGTAAGCGGTCTTGCCCACTTTGAACTTTACCGCGCTCTGGAATTGGCTGGTAACCCCGGCGGCCTGGCGCTCTCGAAGTCGGTTATCCGCAGCCAACTGCTCCGTCAGGTAGACGACGCCATCACCCAGGCCGGTTCCGATCCGTGGGGCTTCGGCGACCAGTGGAGCGCCGGCGATACGACATCCCATGGCGCCGGCCTCTCGGTGATGGCAAGCGAGGCGTACCTGCTTACCAACGCTCCCCGTTACGACCAGTATTCGCAGCGCTGGCTGGCCAATATCATGGGAGCTAACTCGTGGGGATCATCTTTTATTGTCGGCGACGGCAGCACTTTCCCGAACTGTATTCAACACCAGGTTGCCAACCTCGCGGGAGCCCTGAATGGGACCTCCGGAGGAACTCCGATTCTGTGGGGTGCGGCCACCGAGGGGCCGGCCAGCAATGCGACCAGCGGCGTCGTGGGAGGCATGATTCTCTGCCCTGCCGACGGAGTCGATACTTTCAAGAAATTCAATGGAAATAGTGGCACGTATAACCGATCCCAAGTTGCGGTCTTCCGAGACAATGTGCAATCTTTCAGCACTACGGAGCCGGCGATCGACCTTACCTCCACGTCATTCCTAATGTGGTCGTGGAGATTGGCAAAACAGCCACACTTCTGGTCTTCTGGGCATTGATTTCTTAGGGGGAGACGCAGGGATTTCTCTCCAGATTCTGTCGCCAGAATAGCGGCGGCGCCTGCTTCTAAGAGCCCATCGTCCCATCATCTGGTTTATGTGAGCTTACTCCATGGGGGTTTCACGTCAAGTCTTGCGGAATGACTCCGACGACTTATGCAAGTGCTAAGCGAGACTCGTCCAATCGAGCACCACCTTGCCTGTTTGACCCGAGATCATCGCGTCAAAACCTTTCTGGAAGTCGCTGAAGACGAACCTGTGAGTGATCACAGGCGAAATATCCATGCCCGATTCGATCATCACCGACATCTTGTACCAGGTCTCATACATTTCGCGTCCATAGATGCCTTTAATGGTCAGCATGCTGAAGATTACCTTTCGCAGGTCCATCGGCATCTCCTTGGAAGGAATGCCAAGGATCGCAATTTTGCCACCATGACTCATGTTTGCCATCATCTCGCGCAACGCAGTTGCATTGCCGGACATTTCCAACCCAACATCAAAGCCTTCCAGCATGCCGAGTCGCCTCTGTACCTCGGCAATCGGGGTTTCATTGGGATTGACTGCGAGCGTGGCTCCCATCTTGCGCGCGAGCTCCAGCCTGAAGGGATTCATATCTGTAATGACGACGTGACGAGCGCCCGCATGCTTTACCACCGGGATGGCCATCATGCCGATCGGCCCTGCTCCCGTGATGAGTACATCCTCGCCCAGCACAGGAAAAGAAAGAGCAGTGTGTACCGCATTGCCAAAGGGATCGAATATGGCGGCCACTTCCTGGTTCACACCCGGGTCATGCCGCCAGATATTGGTCATCGGCAGCGAAATCAGCTCGGCAAAGGCGCCTGGCCGATTCACACCAACCCCGAGCGTGTGCGCGCAAAGATGCCGCCGTCCCGCAAGACAGTTGCGACAACGCCCACAGACAACGTGCCCTTCGCCGCTTACGATGTCGCCTGGACAAAAGTCGTTTACATTCGAGCCGACTTCGACAATTTCACCGACGAATTCGTGCCCGATGGCCATGGGTACTGGAATTGTCTTCTGAGCCCATTCGTCCCATTCGTAAATGTGGACATCCGTACCGCAAATCCCCGTATAGTGCACGCGGATCAGCACATCGTTGATCCCAATACCCGGCTCCGCGATGTCATCCAGCCAAAGACCCCGTTCAGCTTTGCTCTTTATCAACGCTTTCATTCACAAGTCCCCACCCATTAAGTTACCGCGTCGCAATATAACGTGCCCGAATGGGCTTGCCCGGACTTTGCTCGTCGATGCTTCCGTGTTTCCTTTTGGGGAGGTTCCGGAATAGACTTTCTTCGTCGGAACTCGCGTCCAGCGACATGCGCACGGTGTGCAGACTCCCCGAAAGAGACTGAGAGATGGCGAAGAAAAACAGCAGGAGCTCATCACCGCCTCAAGCGCGAAACCATAAGACGATCATCACCCTAGTTGTATGTGCGCTCGCCGGCTTAGCAGTATGGGTATGGCATTCACAGTCTTCCAGACTGGCTCCATCTATCGATCACGCCAATGCGGCGACCGAGACTTCGCCGGCGCCGCAAGCTCCTGCACCTGTTATTGAGGCGGCGAAGAGCTTTGCCGCAACGAATGTCAACGCCGTTCCCTCCCTCAACTCCAAGCCCCCCGGCATGGCGTGGATTCCGGGAGGCGAGTTCTCGATGGGCGCCCAGGATGCGCCCCATATGAACCAGGTAGGCATGGAGGCAACGGTTGATTCCCGGCCAATTCATCGGGTTTATGTCGATGGTTTTTTCATGGATAAGACGGATGTGACGAATGCTGAGTTCAAAAAGTTTGTGGACGCAACACATTATGTAACAGTCGCTGAAAGAAAACCTGAACAGAAGGACTTTCCCGACGCGCCGCCAGAAAACCTCGTTGCCGGTTCGGTTGTTTTTGCGAATCCGCATCATCCTGTTCCACTCAACGATCATTTTCAGTGGTGGGCGTACGTACGAGGCGCGAATTGGCGGCATCCTGAGGGGCCAGACAGCAATATCAAGGGAAGGGACAATTATCCCGTCGTTCAAATTGCTTATGAGGATGCGCAAGCGTATGCAAAATGGGCGGGCAAACGCCTCCCCACCGAAGCAGAGTGGGAGTTCGCGGCGCGCGGGGGCCTGGCCGGAAAGCCCTATGTGTGGGGCGATGAATTCAGGCCCAATGGCAAGTGGATGGCCAACACGCACCAGGGACATTTTCCCGATACCGATACGGGCGAAGACGGTCATGTTGGACTCGCGGCTGTAGCGCAATACCCGGCGAATGGTTATGGGCTCTACGATATGGCTGGAAATGTCTGGCAATGGACCAGCGACTGGTACAGGCCCGACTATTATGCCGTACTGGCCGCACAGGGAGGCGTTGCACGCAATCCGCAGGGCCCGGAGTCTTCCTATGATCCTTCTGAGCCCGCTCAGCCAAAGAAGGTACATCGCGGCGGTTCTTTCCTATGTACAGACCAATATTGCTCACGGTATATGGTCGGCACCCGGGGTAAGGGCGAGGTAAGTACCGGCACCAATCATCTGGGCTTTCGCTGCGTCATGACGCTCGATCAGTGGAACGCTAAAAGTAAGGACAGGCAAACGAATGCTGCAATGCCAACAGATACCAACCGAGAAACGGCGAGCGTAAGTCACCCGGCCGCACTCGCTCTCTGACTAATTACAAAATGCATCCGCGTGTGAAAATTGTTTGCCGCCATCCTGAGTGCCGGCGAAGAGACTTACTCAAATATCTTGTATTGCCACTTTTTTGTTGCTACTTTTGGCCCTTGATGAGAATAATCGTAGCCTCACGATGATGTCTCAGAAAAAATCATCGATCACAGTAGCAAGAGGAGAGAGATATGCCAGCCAACTTTAGGATGTCTAAGATCGCCATCGGAAATCTGGTACTCGTCGGCGCACTGGTGATTGGCAGCATCCCCGGTTTTGCGAGAGATAAGTATGAAACGATCGACGCGCAGGCCTTCGGTACGGGCACCCAAATGGGCCAGACCATAGGCGTGACCTTGAATATTTATGAATTCTCGACACCCGCCGACAGGGTGACGTTAGTACAGGCCTACGAGAAGGGGCAAAACCAGGGACTGGTAAATGCGCTGGCGAAGATGAGGGCGGTAGGCCACGTCGAAATCACTGGCACGCTGGGTTATGACTGCTCCTACATCAGGATGACCCCGACCCCAACCGGCCGGAAGATCGTCTTTGTCACCAACCGTCTGATCCGCTTTGGTGAGGCCTTCTTCGATACTCAATCGCAGTCTTTCAATCTGACTGCCGGCGAACTCGACCTCAACGATCAGGACAAGAGCAAGAGCACGGGAGTTCTCTATCCGGCGGCGCAGCTAATCCTTGACAAAGAAGGCAAACTGCAGCTAGACCTCAATCAGAACGCCTGGCGACTGGTTGACCTTATAGATTGGAAGGGAACCGCTGGCGTCAATTAGTCTGTCGTTTGGACATTGCTCGCTGCATATCAACTTTATTACGCGGCATCAACGGCTTCCCTCACATCGTGGGCAGCTCGGATGCCATCTTGTGAGGTGTGCTATGACGACTCATCGATTTATTTCTACCAGGTGCGCTTTGCTGGCGCTGCCGCTGGTTTTGCTGACCAATGCGACCGCACAGTCTAAGAGCAGCAAATACGCGTGCTCGGAGGCGAATCCGGCGCAGCTTTGCAATGCAAGTAACACCTGTGGATCGGCTTCCACTCCATGCGTCGTCGACGTGAAGCGGACGGCCAACGGAGCTTCTTCCACCGCCAACATCTCGGACCCAAAGAGCAATGCACTCTTCTGCGTCAAGACCGGTACGACGGTGACCTGGAAAAGCACGAGCAAGAACGTAGGTTTCGTCGTCGATCCCGGCGATGCATCGCCTTTTGAGCCAGCGGGAGCCATTATTGGGGGGGCCGACCGCCCGGTCTCCGTCGTGGCAAAGACAGCGGGGTGCTACAAGTATTCCGCAGGAGCCTGCGTTTCGGGGGGCATCTACGGCATGTGCAAGGAAACCAGTGCGGAGTTCGTTGTCATCGGTGCCAACTGAACCCCGTCATGACTTATCGGCAGCTTCAGTTGTTGCCGGGTTGATCCTTAGCGGCCACCTTCGTTTTCGTCACGGCGCCCGTTTCCGGATAAGTGCTTTGTGACGGCAAAGCAAGATCTGATCCGGCATCGGAGATAGCCGCCAAAATCCGGAACAACAACTGCTGTTGAGTATTGAGAAAGCGGTCGTTAGTCGCGACCTTTATATAAGCAAATATCTCCAGCTGGAACGACCCTTGCTGGATGCCGATGAAATTGATCCGACCTGTCTTGTCTTCTACTTCAGGATGCTCACGCAGCAGCCGACTAAGAGTGGTGACTATTTGGTCGATTTGACTGCTCGACGTGCCACAACGAAGGGAGAAAATCTGGTGGAACCAAAACTTGTCTCTGAGCGCAAAGTTCTCAGTGCTCCCCTGTGAAATTTTCGAGTTTGGAACTGATACAACCGTGCGATCCAAAGTTCGCAATCGAGTATTCGACAGACCGACATCCTCAATCGTTCCTACCTGATCCGCAAGACGACAATAATCGCCAACGCGAATCGTGTCGGACATGATAATCGAGACACCAGACAACAAATCCTGGAGAGTTTTTTGGGCAGCAAGGGCGAGCGCGATACCTCCTATTCCCAAACCGGCCAACATAGCTGAGACATTGATCCCCGCTCCCTGAAGAAGGAGCAGCAAGGCGATGAATACGGCAAGGATGGTAAAGAGTCTTCGACCGAGCGTAATAATTGCAATTTTTTCTCGCGCGCCTTTGGCGATGGAGTGCCGAGCGAGACCATCGGCAACGACTTGAGCTATACGCGCCAGAAACCATGTGCACGCAATGATCCCAACGATGCTGGTAATGCGACTCCAATAGTGGCGGGCGAGAACGGAGACGGTATAGCTCGTAAATATCCACAACGCGAGCGACAGAAGTAGAAGTCTGACCGGCGTTTTAAGTTGACGAGTTATTTCGGTTGAATTCTCAACGTGGCGTTTCTTAAGAAGAAGATCGCAGAATCGAAGTAATAACCCGGTAATGACTGACGACAGCAGAATAGCAAGGGCGATGAATATGAGAATCATCAACCATCGCCATAACGGCACACTCAAGAACTGTATCTTGACAAGAAATGCGGGAAGTTTCTGAGTGAAATCTGCCTTCTTATCAAGATGCGCATATGCATTTGGTATTTGCGCAAGAGTCTCGGCGGAGAATAGCCAAATGGAAGGCTGGTTGGGCTGCGTTACGTGGTCGAGAAATATTTCCAAATCACCCGCTGGAGTCTTGGCGGTGCCCACTTTCTCTCGCGTAGTTCGCAAGGCGTCGTTGAGACTGCCCTGCGGCGATCGCGACACATTATCAATGCCGGACGAAAGACCGGCATCGAGAACAGCGTTCAACTGCTGCGCTAATTCCTCAGCCTTGTTCTGAGGGAGTTTCGTGTCAAGATATTGAGTCGCGCGGGCGAGATCATTAACGTGGACCGCTTGCAGGAAACCAAAGACAGTGCCGTAGGGGGTGTCGCGGCCCAGGGAATCCGCCGGCTCTGGCGGTGTAGCAGTTGAAGCGTTCGCTTGCCCATCGGCGGTCTTGGCAGGCCCGGTTGCTGTGGACGGCTTAGGTACTTTCAGCAGACTTGACTGCCCGAGCCCTGAACCCGGCACAAGAAGGATTACGATCAGGCAACACAGCAGGCGTAGCGTATTCCACCATCTTACGGGTCTTGGGGAAGAGGCACTCACAGGCAGGACCTCGTGATCAGCGACGTACTCCGCAATGGACGATTCTGGACGAAAGGGAGAGTAGAAAAAATAAACATCATTGTATTGAGGGAAAACCGTTCGTCAGGCTCTCATCCGATTGTTCTCCAGAGTAGCCGGTCTGAGCTTGTAGTGCTCTACTTTTTTCCTGCGACCCGACGCTCAAGGCGCATATCACTGAAGTCTAATGCCCTCAACAGAGATTCGCATTGTGGCGCATTTGTGGTACACCATGCATAATCCGGGACGCATTGGTTCCGAGGGTTGAAGCTAGAAGAGATGCCGGGACGCAAATTAAAAACGACACGAGTGACACTTCTCGATGTGGCGCGCAAGAGCGGCTTCTCACCCTCCACCGTTTCCATTGTGTTGAGTGAGGCTCCTCTCTCACGCTACGTCGCCGCCAAGACGAAGGAACGCGTCCGGAAGACAGCCCAGATCCTAGGCTATCGTCCTGACATTTTTGCGCGTTCGCTGCGGAGCCGCCGCAGCAACACGGTTGGCGTCCTGGTCTTCGATATCTCCGATCCTTTCTGCGTGCTGATTCTGCGCGGCATTGAGAAAGCGCTTCACCCAACGCCGTATCTGCCGATCCTGATGGATGCGCATAACGAACGGGAGCTGTTTGAGCGCTACCTCGACCTGCTGATGGAGCGCCGCGTCGAAGGATTGATTGTTGTGGCGAACTGGCTCTTCGACGAAGGGGGTCTGCTGGCTGGGCTGAAGGAAAAGAATATGCCGACGGTAGTCGTTGGCCGAGATCTTTCGGAGAAGAGCATCGGCTCGGTGATTGTCGACAACGAGGCCGGCGGATACGAGGCGATGAAGCACTTATATGAGCTTGGGCACCGGCGAATCGCGGTGATTCGTGGTCCGGAAAAGCTCAGCGACAGCAACCGCCGCTGGAATGGGATTCAGCGTTTCGCCTCGGAGCAGGGACTGAAACTCAATCCGCGTCTCGTTCGCGAGCTGCCGGCCGCAATGGATCCCACATCGGGATTTGAGGGCGGAGTCCGGTTAACGGAAGAGCTGATTCGCTCAAGGATGAAGTTCACGGCGCTGGTGGCATTTGACGATTTGACCGCTCTGGGAGCGGTGCGGGCCCTTGCCGGCGCTGGCCGCACGGCTCCCCGGGACTGCTCGATCATCGGCTTCGACGACGTGCCGCTTGCCGCCTTGAGCACCCCCGGCATCACGACGATCCGCCAGCCCATGGAGGAAATGGGCAGCGCGGCGACTGACCGTGTGCTCGATATCCTGCGGGAAGCCGGAGAACAGAGAGAAGTTTCCAGGGATCTTCAGCTCCTGCCCCCGGCGCTGGTGCTGCGCGATTCGACTTCCAGACTGGAGTAGCGCGGTTATCGATGGCTATTGCTGGGCTGCATCCTGCGCGTCCGCGGACCGGTCGCCTGAAAGGTCCTGTTGCAGACGATCATTGAACGACTTGAGTAAGTTAGCCGCGATGTCGAATTCCTGATGCGCCTTTGCGGACTGGCCGAGACGAGCCAGGACCTGGCCTCGGGTGTAATGTACGCTGGCACTGTGTGGTGCCAGCGCCTCGGCGTGATCCAGCATTTCCAGGGCCTCCTGGTATCGACCGCCCTCCCGATAGAGCTTGGCGAGCCCGAAATATGAGTTGACCAGTGTGTTATTGTGCTCGATCGCCTGACGATAATAGCGCTCAGCCTTGTCCGGCTGATTAAGTCGAGCATACAGAATGCCCAGGTCTTCGTAGCTGTAGGCGAGGTCCGGTTCGATGGCCATGTCTTTCAGGAGTTCCGCCTCAGCCTCGGGATAGGCATGTTGTTCAAGGTAAGTGCGGCCCAGGAAGTAGTGCACCAGAGGAAGATCCGACCGCGCGGCTGCGGCGGCGTGAAACTCTTCCAGAGCCTTGTTGGTATCGCCCTCGGCCAACCATGCTTTGCCGACATACAAGTGGAACTCCGGCGTATTCTGGCCGATCGCCAGCATCTGGTCAAAGGCCTGCTTCTGCAGCGCGGAGTTTGAGGACTTACTGGCCGCGATACTAAGCACATAGAGGTAATTCAAGTTGGACGCCTCTTTCGCCCAGAGTGGCGCGAGGGTGTCGGTGGCCTCTTTGTATTGATTCGTAAAGAAATAACAAAGCCCCAGGAGATATCTCGCCTGCAGCGATTCGGGTGCCCGCTGCAAGGCTGCGGAAAACGGTTCGACGGCCGTGGCAAAATCGTTCTTCCGATAATAGGCAAGCCCGATGTTCAGTCGAATGCCAGGCTCATCCGGGGACAGCGATTCAGCTTTATGCAGTTCGACCAGGGCGTCATCCCAACGTTTTTCCCTCATATAGGCGACCCCCAGATTGACATGGGCCGCACTCGACTTGGGGTCCAGCGCGATCACGCGGCGAAAGTAGTCCTCGGCGAGCGAAAGGTGGCCGCTCTGCATGGCCTCCTTGCCTTCGTGGAAGATGGCTGCCGGGTCAGGCGCAGAGGCGACGGGGTTTTGCCCTAAGCCGGATCCCAACAAGAGAAGCGGCGATGATACGTCGGGGATGATCTCAAGATGTTGAGCTGCGCCCGCCAATGGTCCTGGCGTTAAACAAAGGAACAGCAGTAAGCGACCTTTATCTCGAGTATTCAAAGGTTTTATGTCATTCCTCAAGCAGTCTACCTACTGAAGGGTATCCTGGCCCGCTCCCCAGGCGTGGACATGGTGAAATGATAGAAAAACTTTCTCTTGACAACATATTCAAACGATTTAATACTTCCCAGATACTACGCAAGGGAGCAACCAAACGAAAGCTCCTCTGCGAGTAAAGCCGGTCGTCAGTTTTGATGGAGGCGTTGTCACCCATGTGTAGCGAGAATCGTTCCGTAGAGCATCCCCAATCTTCTGCGCTTCCCCCCGTTCAGCTGAGCAGCAACAGGAAGCATGTGGCGGCATCCCCCGCACAAACTTTTCTCTATCTTCTGCTTGGACTGTGCCTCGCGCTGCCGTGCTCGCTATTCGCCCAGCTGTCCGGCGCGATCAACGGAGCGGTCACCGATGAGAGCGGTGCAGTCGTCGCCAACGCTCAGGTGACGGTCACCAACACCGCACAAGGCACGGTCTTCAAGACGGTCACAAACAGTGACGGCGAATACTCGGCACCGGCGCTACAAGCGGGGATCTACAATCTGCAGATAGCGGCACCGGGGTTCAAGACGTTCCAGGCAAACGGAATCGTACTCCGCGTCTCGCGTACCGAACGCGTTGACGCCAAGCTGGATGTCGGATCCGTGACTGCGGAAGTCAGCGTGACCGGAAGTGATCTTGGCACGGTGCAGACCGAGTCTCCGGAAATTTCATTCACGATCACCGGCAAACAAATCACCCAGCTGGTGTTGAACGGCCGCAACTTTACCCAACTGGTCACCCTTTCTCCCGGCGTGACCAATCAGACTGGGCAGGATGAAGGGGAAACCGGCGTAGCCGGCAGCGTCGAGTACAGCATGAACGGCGGGCGCACCGAGTACAACAACTGGGAGCTGGACGGCGCGAGCGTCATGGACAACGGCAGCAACGCCACCCTCAACGTCTATCCAAATGTTGACGCCATCGCGGAAACCGAGGTGCTTACCTCCAACTATGGCGCGCAATATGGCCGGAACGCTTCCGGCACGGTCGTAGCGCAGACCAAGTCCGGCACCGAGCACTTTCATGGCAATGTCTTCGAGTTCCTGCGCAACGATGCCTTCAACGCCCGCAACTATTTCGAAACAACGGTGCCGACCTACAAGAAACACGACTATGGATTCACCATCGGGGGGCCCTTCATTATCCCAAGGCTTTATAACCCGGCAACCAGGAGGACCTTCTTCTTCTTCTCCCAGGAGTGGCGCCATGAGAACGTGCCCGGAACAGTCTTTAATCAGCCGGTGCCTTCAGACGCGGAGCGCGCCGGTAACTTTACCGACCTTTGTCCCGACCCGACCGGCAGTTTTGCGAATTGCCCGACCATTCCTGGGAGCGGAGGCCAGTTCTACCCCAATAATCAGGTCCCGGTCGACCCCAATGGCCAGGCACTGCTGGTCCTGATCCCTCCTGCGAATGTTGGCTCCGGCGCTTCTTCGATCTTCCAGGCATCTCCGTCGCAACTGACGACGAACAGTGAGCAGTTGTTCCGTATCGACCACGTTTTCAACGACAAGTTTCGCGGCTTTTACCGCTTCATCTATGATTCGTGGGCCACAGTGAGTTCCTCTCCGACCTTCCAAGGAAACGCCTTTCCTACTGTGCAAAACAGCTTTGACGGCCCGGGCATCGATATGATTGCCAATCTGACGTACGACGCCACTCCCACCCTGGTGAACGAGTTCGTCGCTGACTACACCACCGATCACATCACACTCCTCAACATTAGTACCGGCATAGGCCGGGAAAACTTTGCACCTGGCGGATTCTTCAGCAACGGCTACGGGGGGGTATTGCCTTCGATCATACTTACTGGGGGGACGGCGTATAGCGGTGGCTTTACGGTGAATACCGGATACTTCCCTTGGAAGAACTCCAATCCCACTTATACATTTCGCGACAGTCTGACCAAAACACTCAATAAACAAACCCTTCTTTTTGGCGGCAGTTTCATTGCCGCGCAGAAGAATGAGCCGAGCACCGGAAACAATCAGGGCACGTTGACCTTCAGCACCTCATCCGCAGTAACCACCGGCAATGCCTTCGCCGATTTGTTAACCGGGGGCATCGGGCAGTTCTCCCAGACCTCAGCGCAACCTAAGTACTACAACCGCTTCAAGATCTTCGAGCCCTATTTCCAGGACAACTGGCGAGCGACACCGAAACTGACGCTCAATCTCGGCCTGCGGGTGAGCATGTTCGGAACGTACAGAGACGTCAGCAACCAGTCAGGCAACTTTGAGACCGCGAGGTGGAGCGCCGCCGCCGCGCCGATTATCGACGAGGACGGTTCGATTACCGGTCAAGGGGGGGCCATCGTACCGGGGTCAGGCGACATCTTCAACGGGGTCGTCCAATGCGGCCTCAACGGCGTTCCGCAAAGCTGCATGAGCGGGCATCTTTTCAATCCCGCGCCGCGTCTCGGCTTTGCGTATGATGTCTTCGGCGATGGGAAGCTCTCGGTTCGCGGCGGATACGGCATTTTCTTCGAGCACACGAATGGCAATGAGAGCAACACTGAAGCGCTGGAGGGTACGGCGCCGGTGGTGCAAACTCCAAACCAATTTAACCTTTCTGCCTACAACCAGATCGGTGGAGCGGGACTGGAATTCCCGTTGAGCCTGATCGCTATTCCCACACATGCCACCTGGCCCTACGTTCAGCAATACAATCTCGCTGTGCAGGGGGAACTGCCCAGCCACATCGTTGCGCAAGTGGCCTATGTTGGGAGCCTGGGGCGGCATCTACCCATTCGCACTGAGCTGAACCAGCTCCAGCCGCTGTTGCCGCCGCAGAATCCATACGGACCTGGCCAGGCTATTTCGGCCGCCGATTGCTCCAGCATCTCTGGCACCGCCGCCTCCGGCTATACCGGCACGGCGAATGGTCAACCGGTAAGCGGAACGGTTGCGGCCCATCTGGCCATAGCCTGCGGAACCTCCGCGGACCCGTCTCGCCCTTTCTATGGCATCAGCGGCATTACGAACATTAGCAATATCGGCAGTTCGACGTACAACGCGCTACAGGTCGGGGTCACCAGGTATTTCGGTCACCTAAATGGAAGCCTGGCATATACCTATGGCCACTCGATCGACACGGGGTCGGACGGAGCAGTCACCGAGATCGTCAACGGCTTCAACCCGCAATTCAGCCGGGCGAGCTCCAACTTCGACGAGCGGCATGTGCTGGAATTGAGCTTGGTCTATGATCTTCCTTTCTTCACGCAGCCCGGATTGCTGCATACACTGCTCGGAGGATGGCAGATCTCCGACCTGACCAGCTTCCAGTCAGGGATGCCGTTCAGCATAGTGAATACTCAGAATGCCGATAATGCGGGCACTGGAAACACGGTCAGCAACAATGGCCAGAGTCTGGTCTCGGGCTTTACGGGATCCGTCCAGTCCTACCCCGACATCGTAGGGCCGATTCACGGTCCGGCGGCGATCCGGCATCCCGCCGGAGTGCAGGGACCACGACTCTTCAACAGCGATGCCTTCGCCGCTCCACAGGGGCTTACGTATGGCAACGCCGGTCGCAACGTTCTCACCCTGCCTCATCGGACAAATTACGATATGGGCCTCTTCAAGAACTTCGCCGTCCACGAAGAAATGCACTTCGAGTTTCGCGCGGAGGCTTTCAACATCTTCAACCATACGCAGTGGAGCCAAATCGACAACGCCGCCTGCTACGGCGCGAACAATTGCTCGGCCTCCACATTCTTGACGCCTGTTGCCGCCCACAACGCCCGTATTCTGCAACTGGGGGCGAAGTTTGTCTTCTAACCCAAGCGAATGCTATGCATCACGAGCCACGCAGTATGCAGTTAGGATTGAAGTTCACTTCTTAGGCTGATCCAGGTCAGCCCGCACGCGGATGGGACAGAAATATATCTGGTCTGTTCGCGAACGGCGCTCGCTGCTTGCTCGCCCTACCGTTCACTGAGGAATTCTGCATGCCTGCCGAGTCCACCGTAAGCGCCAGCAACGCCACGCTCAAGCGCAGCCTTGGCTATTGGGACCTGGTGCTCTTCGGCATCATCCTCATTCAGCCGACAGCCCCCATGCCGAGCTTCGGCGTCATTTATACCGAGGCGCATGGACATGTGGTGACCGCCATTCTGTTCGCGATGGTCGCCATGTTGTTCACTTCCATCAGCTACGGCCGTATGGCGCGCATGTATCCGCAGGGCGGTTCGGCATTTATGTATGTGGGCCGCGAGCTGCATCCCAGCCTCGGCTACCTGACCGGCTGGTGCATGGCCATGGATTACATCCTGAATCCCCTGATCTGCACCATCTGGTGCAGCAGGGCGGCAGGGAATTTTCTTCCCGACATACCGTATGTAGCCTGGGCTATTTTCTTTGCGGCGCTGTTCACGTTGTTGAACCTCAACGGCGTAGAGACTTCCGCGCGAATCAACACCATGATGGCCGCTGCACTGGGCGTCGTCATTGTATTGGTGGCGATTTCGGTCATCCGATACCTGCTTCATCTCCCTCAGCAGCCCTCGTCGTTTTACACCACGCCGTTCTATGACCGTTCAACTTTCTCTTCATCTGCATTGTTTCGAGGAACATCGATCGCAGTACTCACCTACATTGGCTTCGACGGCATCTCCACACTCACAGACGAGGCGAAGCACCCGGAACGCAATATCCCCCGCGCCATCGTTGCCACATGCTTCATCACCGGCGTGCTGGCGTCGATAGAGGTGTATCTCGGCCAGCTCGTCTGGCCACGCGGAGCGGCGTTTCCCAATATTGACACCGCGTATGTCTTCATTGCCGGGCGTGCCGGCGGCCCGATCATGTTCGCCATTGTGAACGGCGCGCTGCTTCTGGCCACAATTGGATCGGGCATGGCATCGCAACTTGGCGCGGCGCGGCTGCTACTAGTCATGGGACAGGATGGCGCCATCCCCAAACGCTTCTTTGGCGCTATTCATCCCCGAAACCGCATTCCTCGAAACAATGTGCTGATGATTGGAGCGATTTGCCTGGGAGGCGCTTTGATCTTCAGCTACCAGCTTGGAACGGAGCTGCTGAACTATGGCGCATTGCTCGCATTCATGGGAGTGAACGTTTCCTCCGCCGTCCTGGGATGGCGTCAGGGTCGAGGTTCACAGTGGCTTCCCATCCTGATTTCTCTCCTGGGATTCGCGGTCTGCTTATTCATCTGGATGAACCTGGGTCCGCTGGCTCGAATCGTGGGAACGGCGTGGGCTTTGTTTGGACTGGCCTTTTGGCTGTGGTACGGACGAAAAGCGGGACGAAATAAGGAGGTCGGCGCTTGAACCGCTTCGACGTAACGCTTGCCGGCGAGGCAAATCTCGATTTGTTGTTCTATGGCCTCCCAGACGATCTGCCTGCGGACCGAGAATTCATCGCTAACAGCATGGCGCTGACTCTCGGCGGGTCGCCGGCCATTACCGCGCACAACCTGGCGGCGCTTGGCAGCCGGACGGGCTTCATCACTGCGGCCTCGGACGATCTCTTCTCGTCGATGTGCGTCCGCGATCTCACAGAGGCGGGCGTCGACCTGTCCAGCGTCGTCAGGCCCAACAATGTCGCCAACACAGGAGTCAGTGTATTGCTGCAGCATCGCAATTCGCGCCGTACTCTCACGTATCCGGGTAATACTCCCAACCTACGGTTTGAAGACCTGGATCTTAAGTATCTTGCCTCATCGCGTCATTTCCATCTTTCGTCGTATTTCTTGCAGGAAGGACTCCGCAAGGATGTGCCGCGTCTCTTCGCACATCTCAAGCGAAAAGGACTCACGATTTCTGTCGATCCGAACGACGACCCGCTGGGAGCCTGGGGAGATTCATTTCTCGAAATCCTGAAGCACGTCGATGTGTTCATGCCGAACGAGCGCGAAGTATGCGAGATGATGCGCGACTCCGATGCTGACCGGGCGATTCCAAGGCTCGCAAATATGGTCCCCCTGCTGGTGGTGAAGCGCGACGTGCGCGGAGCTCTTGCCGTTGAGGACGGACGGCACTATGAATCGGAGGCCGTCCCCGTCGATTCCATGGATGCAATCGGCGCAGGAGACAGCTTCAACGCGGGTTTCCTCCACGGATTCATAAAGGGCTGGCCTTTGGAGCGTTGCCTGCGCTTTGGCAACCTGACTGGCGCCTACTCGACTACCGCTCCAGGCGGCATCGAGGCGTTTCGCAATCGAGCGCGGCTCGATGAATTTCTGTCCACGCATTCGCTTGTGGACGCAGGGCGTTAGCTGCGGCTCGACTGAGGATCCGTCAACCCGTACACTATCCTCGGTCAGGATCAATATGGAAGCCAACGAAGCCCAGGAACTCAAAGAACAAAGCGAAGAAGCTAAGCAGGATGCCAGCCTACGTCCGGTGAGCTTTACCATGAGTGTGCTGGCTGTGCTGGTGGCGATTACCACTGTGCTCGGCCATCGCACCCACACCGAGGCAGTACTTGATCAGGCGCGCGCCAGCGACCAATGGAACCTCTACCAAGCGAAGAAGAACCGGCAATACGATACCGAACTAACCGCCGATCTGCTTGGGGCCCTGCCGATCCGGGACCAGGCGGCCGCGAACAAGGTGACCGACGGCTACAAATCCCACCTCCAAAAATGGAATGACGATCTCGCCGAAGAAGAGAAGCGGGCCAAGGAGAGCGAAGCCGAGGTGCGCAAAGCCGAGCGCCACGCCAATCGCTTCGACCTGGGCGAGGCGTTGCTCGAAATCGGCCTGGTGATCACTTCGATCACCCTGCTCACGCGTCAGCGGGTTTACTGGGGCCTCGGCATGGCATTTGGAGCAGTCGGTCTCGGCATTGCGGCATGGGCGTTCTTCATCCGATAGCCCCGTACATCTTATGGAGCCCTCGACCCAAAACAACCGTTCGTGCCCTCGTATAAGCTTTACGGGAAAGGATCGCCGACACTCCATGAAGTCCTTGGTTCGCCAGGCTGTTCTTGCCGGCCTTCTGACCCTGCTCGGCTCCGTTCCGCTATGCGCGCAAGAAATAACACCGGTCATCGCCGTCCACCACGGCCCGAATGCCGCCGAGCAGCAGCAAAAGCATTACGTCGTGATGGTTTCGCTCGATGGCTTTCGTTACGACTATGCCAAAAAGTATGGTGCGAAGAACCTTCTGGCACTTGGCGCAAAAGGCGCCAGTGCCCCGGACGGCATGATTCCTTCGTATCCTTCGCTGACTTTCCCCAACCATTACACACTCGTTACCGGGCTTTATCCCGAACATCACGGCATCGTGGCCAACAGCTTCTACGATCCGAATCGGAAGCAGACCTATTCCTTGCGCGATGCCAAAACGGTCACGGATGGCTCATGGTATGGCGGCGTGCCGTTGTGGTCGCTCGCTGAGAAGCAAGGAATGCGCAGCGCCGCTTTTTTCTGGCCGGGCTCGGAGGCGGAAATTGCCGGCGAGCGCCCCAGCTACTATCTCCATTTCGACAACAAGATCGACGACAACAAGCGGATCGATCAGGTGCTGGCGTGGCTCAAGCTGCCAGAGGATCAGCGGCCGCACTTCATCACGCTCTATTACTCGGACGTGGACCATGCCGGACATGAGCATGGCCCCGACAGCCCGGAGGTAGAGCACGCCGTAAAGCACGTAGACGAACTGGTCGGCCGGCTGGGAAAAGAACTCGACGCGCTCCATCTACCTATCGATCTCATCGTGGTTGCCGACCATGGCATGGAGCGCGTTCAGGGCGACTGGATCACCCTCGACAAATACGTTTCGCTCGACGGTTCTGAGACCGCCGGCGCTCTGCTTTATCCGCCGACCGACGCCGATGCCACGCGTATCTATAAGAAGCTCAGAGCGGCCGACGCCGGTTTCCTCGTTTACCGTCGTAACCAGGTACCAGCTGAACTGCACTACAACGACAATCCTCGCGAGGGAGACCCTGTGGTTATTGCCAAGGGCCCGTACATGATCCGCGCGCACGCTCCGCCCGTGGGACAGCCTGACAATCCCCCTCCAGCAGGCGAACATGGGTATAACCCCAACGAGATGACCTCCATGCGCGCCATCTTTTTCGCGAAGGGCCCCGACATTCGTCCAGGATCCACCGTGAAACCCTTTGAGAACGTGAATGTCTTTCCGGTTGTGGTCAAGATTCTTGGCCTGCAGAGTCCAAAAGTCGACGGCAGTCTCAACGTACTCTCTCCCATCCTTGTACCCTCACTGACAGATGAGGCCGAGCGTTAGAAATGGCATTCTTCCTCGGCTTCGACGCGGGCGGCACCAAGACGACGTGTGCATTGGCTCACGACACACACGTGCTTGCACGCGACGCTGGCGGAAGCATCAAGCCTCTGCGGGTGAGCATCGAGCACGCGGGGCAAAACCTGGCCGCGTTGCTCGGAGAAATCGTAAAGCAGAGCGGTGTCGATCTCGGCAAAATTTCCGCTTCCTGCATCGGAACCGCGGGTGTGCGGTTACCGCAAACCGATGGCTGGATGCGCCAGATCCTCTCGCAATACGCGAGTGGCGAAATTGTTGTCTGCGGCGACGAAGAGATCGCGCTCGACGCGGCCTTTCCGGGAGCGGCTGGAGTTCTGGCCATGGCTGGAACAGGATCGAATGTAATGGGGCGCACCAGCCAAGGCGAAATGCTCAACGTCGGTGGCTGGGGTCCGGCGCTCGGCGATCAGACTTCGGGTCACTGGATCGGTCACCAAGCGTTGCGGTTGGCATGCCGCGCACGCGACTTCGGACAGCCCACGCAGATTCTGGATCGCGTCATCAAGTATTGGTCCGCGGAGAGCATCGAAGAAGTTATGAACATCGGCAATCGCACGCCTCCGCCGGATTTTTCTCAGCTTGCCCCTCTCATTGTTGACTGTGCTGAGCAGGGGGACACAGTGGCGCTGCAGGTTCTCGAACTCGGCGGCCGCTTGCTTGGCGAAGATACAGTCGAAGCTTTCCGCCATGTTCGCAACCTCGATCCCGATGCCCCGCATCCCGGCATCGCGTTCACCGGCAGCATCCTCGAAAAGATCGGCTTCGTACGCCAGAGCATGATCGACACCATCCGGCGCAGTTTGCCGAGCGTCCATATCCTGCCCGAAGTCGTCGATCCGATTCAGGGAGCACTGTGGAGAGCGCGGCAGGCGATCCGGCGCTGATCTTTTATACGCTAACCAGGCAGCGCCCGCGCAGAATGGTCTCGACAATTTCATTCTTCGCCGACAGCACGGTAATGTCCGCAGCGCGTCCTACGGCGAGTGACCCTGCTTCAGCCTCAAAGCCTGTCATGCGCGCCGGATTGCGGCTGGCCAGCTTCGATACATCATCCATGCCGGCGCCGGTGAACTCGGCAAAGTTGCGCACTGCGCGATCGAGGGTCAGTGTGCTGCCGGCGAGCGTGTCTTCGCCGATGATGCACTTGCCGTTGACCACGCGAACATCCAGTTCTCCAAGCTTGTAGTTGCCGTCCGGCATCCCTGCGGCAGACATAGCGTCGGTAATCAGCATGGCGCGCTTCGGACCTTTCGACTTCCAGTAAATGCGCACGGCATCCGGATGCACATGCAGGCCATCGCAGATCAACTCGGCGAAAAGATCATCATTGGCCAGCACTTCTCCCAGCAGACCAGGATCGCGATGATCGAAGCTCCGCATGGCGTTGTAGGTGTGCGTAGCAGTCACAGCTCCCGCGCGAATACCGGCACGGGCGGCTACTGTATCCGCGTTGCTGTGTCCCATGCTGACACGCACACCCAAACCTGCGGCGTACGCAATCACCTCTTCAGCATTGGGCAGTTCGGGAGCAATTGTCATAAGTCGAATTTTCCCCTCTGCCGCCTGCCACAAACGATCGAACAGCGCAACCGACGGAGTAAGTAACAGCGCCGCCGGGTGGGCACCCTTCTTATGAGGCGAAAGAAACGGTCCTTCGATGTGGATTCCCAGCGGCCGTGCGCCCTCTGTTTCCTGCCCGATCAGCGAGGCTATTCCTGCAAGCGATTTGAGGGTCGCGTCCATGGAAGCCGTGACCGTGGTTGCCAGATACGCGCCGACTCCATGCCGCCCAAGAAACTTCCCAACAGTCGAAAACGCCTCCGGTGTCGCTTCCATCACGTCATGACCGGCGCTGCCATGGATGTGAATATCAAAAAATGCAGGAACCAACGTGTGGCCTGTGAAATCCAAACGCTCTCCGGAGGGCAATCCCGCATCCCTGCGTGAATCCATGTGCACGATGACGCCATCTTCGATAACAACTACCGGGTTTGCTATCGAATGGTCGGGAGTAAGCAGCCGATCGGCTGTGATCACGGTTCTCATCTTTAAATCTTCTCGCCATCCAACGGTCAACGTTCCCTGGCAATGCCGTCAAGTCAAAATCTACACTGAATCGAGATGAGTAACCCTCGTATCGGATTTCACCTTTCAACCGCGGGCGGCGTTTTCAAAGCCGCCGAACGCGCCCATGAAATTGGCGCGAATACTTTTCAGATCTTCTCTTCGAGCCCGCGCATGTGGCATCCAACGCGGATCGCCCCAGCTGACTGCGAACAGATACGCGCCCTGCGCCGCAAATATGACTGCACGCCGCTGGTGATTCACACCAGCTACCTGGTGAACCTCTGCAGCCAGTCGCCGGAGGTCCGCGCGAAATCCGTTGCCGCCTTCCGCGGCGAAGTGGAGCGCGCGCTGGCCCTGGGTGCGGAGTATCTCGTCCTGCACCCTGGCTCGTGGCGCGGCCTCACGCGCGAGGACGGCCTCCGTCTAGCTGCCGAGTCCATCGCCGAAGCAACTGACGGCATCCGTCTCGAGGGCACCGACTTTCACATCCTGATCGAAAACACTGCCGGAGCCGAATTCTCTCTTGGCGGCAGTTTCGATCAGGTTGCCGAACTCATCGTGCGCCTCAAACCGGTGGTCCCGGTCGGGGCTTGTCTCGACACATGCCATTGTCACGTCGCCGGCTACGATCTCGTAACCCCCGAAGGCTATGAGGAGACCGTACGCCTGATCGAGACCAGCATCGGCTTCATCGATGTTCGAGTGTGGCACACGAACGACGCGAAGGCCGCCCGCGGATCGAAGCTTGACCGCCATCAGCAGATCGGCCAGGGCACGATCGGTCTCGAGCCGTTTCGCCGCCTGCTCAACGACAAACGCTTCTCCCACTGTGCTTTCATCGCCGAAGTACCCGTCGACGAGCCGGGCGACGATGCTAAGAATGTGCAGACGCTGCGGCGCTTGGCAGCTAGTCGTGATAAGGCGGCGTCCGCCAGAAGGGCGCGATGACGCTATTGGGCCCCTGACACCTGCCCTCTTGCGACTGATCTTTTTGCCACCGCTCTCGCCCTTAGTCCACAAGCCAGCGGGGGATTCGTCATCTGCTTCGCAAATATACGATAGCTGACCGTTCCCGGCTGAATGGTCGACCAGTATGCCGTGCGTGCGAAGAGAGGCTTATGTTCGTCGATGATCTGCCTCGTCAGAATCTTCACGCCGCATTCCAGGTTGTTCTTCGGCTGCAGAATCGTCCTTGCCGCGTCTTTTGGGTTAAGCTTCCGGTCGGCATCCCAGTTGAAGCTGCATCCGTATCTTTTCTCGTCTTCATACGTTAACTGCAGCAATCCCTCGCTGCGAACGGTTCTTCGGGTGACCTCATCGCGCACTGCTACCGTGGGCTCTGTGTGGCGGACGCGCGTGTCGGGATTCAGGCCGGCTTCGGCCCCCGCGAGCGCCTGGAAAAAATAGGCCCAGAAGGCACGCTTGTCGGCGTCTGACATCTGATAGAAACGCGGACAAAACCGACGGACATCCTGAGGTACGTCCGATGAGAGCATCTCCGGCGGCAGTGCTTGCTCGACGATCGTGTCCCATTGAGGATCCCAGGTGCTGCCGCCCAGTTCGATCTTCTTCGCGTCGATGGGGGTCGCTGGCGCGGGTTTTATTGCCTGCGGCGGAAGAGCGGCAGCAGCCTTCGACTCATCATGCCTGGCCCAGCCGCAAACAGGTGGAAGAAGTCCCGCGAACGCTACGAGCGTCAAATTGGTAATTGCTTTCCATCCGCCAACAGCCACTACAAAAGCCTCCTCGCTTGTCTTATCCCTGCGTAAAAATGCCGGCACTTTCTAGGGGGACCAGTGTCTGGATGCACAGAGTAGCAGTAGTGTTGCCGTCACAATTGAGATTCTGCATACGAAGCAGCCGAATCTTGCGATCCAGCTTGAGCTAGTGCCGGAGCCTGGTCGCCGGGCCTTTCAGGTCGGCCCTGCCAAGCCAGGTCACTGCGCCGAAGGCACCCAGCCACGAACCCGCTGCGGCAAACACGACATACGCGGGATTTCCCGTGTAGCTGATGACTGCGAAGGCGGAGAGCAGGTACCAAACACTGCTCCAGCTGGCCGCGACAACCCTGCGACGTGCGTTCACCGCCGCGGTAAAGAGCACATAAACGGCATCGGTGCCGGCGGTCGATGCCATCACCCCCAACGCAATCATCGGATTCAGTGTATGCAGTGTCACAGGACTCTCCAATTGCGAAGCCGGATGAGCTACGTGCGGCGATCCACCTTGCACGCGCAACCTTGACCAGCTCCCATTTACAATCAAGACTGACATGTCCGCCGACAAAACCACTACCAAGACCGCGACAGCGGCCCCCGCGGAGCCATCTTCGCCCGCGACGCATGAGCCTCGCTATACCCCCGCCGAAATTGAGCCGCGTTGGCAGAAGCGCTGGGCCGAGCAACCTGACCTTTATGGCGCCGAGCCGGCATCGAGCGGCAAGCCAAAGTATTACGTGCTTGAGATGCTGCCCTACCCCTCGGGTCAACTCCACGTGGGCCACGTGCGCAACTACGTCATAGGCGACGCACTCGCCCGTTATATGTGGATGCAGGGCCACAACGTGCTGCATCCCATGGGCTGGGACGCCTTCGGACTTCCTGCCGAGAACGCGGCGCTCAAGAACAACACACCGCCGCGCGAGTGGACCATGCAAAACATCGCCGCCATGAAGCGGCAATTCGAGCGAATCGGCCTCAGCTATGACTGGCGCAACGAGATCACCACCTGCCTGCCCGACTACTATCGCTGGAACCAGTGGTTCTTTATCCGCATGTTCGAGCGCGGCCTCGCTTACCGCAAAAAGAGCAAGGTCAACTGGTGCCCGGAGTGCTGCACCGTTCTCGCCAACGAGCAGGTCATCAACGGGCGCTGTTGGCGACACGAAGACACGATCGTTGAGCAGCGCGATCTGGAGCAATGGTTTCTGCGCATCACCAACTACGCCCAGGAACTGCTCGACGACCTCAACAAACTCAATGACTGGCCGGAAAAGGTCCGCACCATGCAGCGTAACTGGATTGGGCGCAGCGAAGGCGCGGAAGTCACGTTTGGGGTCGAAGACGCAGCGAGCGCTCCCGATGACGAAGATCCCACGCGGCACGCCGGGACTGCTGTTCTGCCTGCGCGCGAGGAAGTCAAAGCCTCCGGAAAAAAGATTCCCGTTTTCACGACGCGCATTGATACCATCTTTGGCGCAACCAGCATCCAGCTTGCGCCTGAGCATCTGCTCGTCAAGGAATTCGCCGCGTCTAATGCGAAACTCAACGAAGAAGTGGCCGCGCTTCTCGCCCAGCAGAAGAGGGCTCGCGAAGAGGGCGATATTGGAGCGATCGAGAAGCACGGCACCTTCACCGGCCACTACGCCATTAACCCGTTCAACGATGAGCGTTTGCCCATCTGGGTGGCCAACTACATCCTGCTCGACTACGGGACCGGAGCCATCATGTCCGTGCCCGCGCACGACGAGCGCGATTACGAGTTCGCGAAGAAATATGGTCTCGAGACGCGTATCGTCATCCTGCCGCGCCGGACTTTTGATTCAACAACGGCCGATCCGGCAAACGGAGGCAGCTACGAGCCCATCATTCCCTATACGGCCGAGGACAGCCTGCTGATCAACTCCGGTGAATTTAATTCCCTCGGCAACCAGGAAGCGCAGCAGAAAATGGCTGCCTTCGCCGAGGAAAAGGGATTTGGCAAGGCCACGGTTACATATCGCCTGAAGGACTGGGGCATCAGCCGCCAACGCTACTGGGGCACGCCCATCCCCATGCTCTATTGCGAAAAGGACGGCATTGTCCCGGTTCCCGACGACCAGCTTCCCGTGCTTTTGCCCGAGAATGTCGAAATCACCCAAACGGGCGGCTCACCGCTCGCCCGTCTGCCGGAGTTCGTGAACGCGACCTGTCCAAACTGTGGGGGCCCCGCCCGCCGCGAGACCGATACCATGGATACGTTCGTCGATTCTTCCTGGTATTTCTATCGCTACACAAGCGCCAAGGACGATCGGGCCCCATTTGATGCCGCAGCGGTTGCATATTGGTTCCCGGTTGATCAATACATTGGCGGAGTCGAGCACGCCATCCTGCATCTCATCTACTCGCGCTTCTGGAGCAAGGTGATGCGCGACCTTGGCCTCATCAAGAACGACGAACCCGTTGAGCGGCTCTTTACTCAAGGCATGGTCATCAAAGATGGCGCCAAGATGTCGAAGTCTAAGGGCAATGTGGTCTCGCCCGACGAGATGATCGCCCGCTACGGCGCCGATGCAGCGCGCGCCTATTCTCTCTTTGCTGCTCCGCCCGACCGTGACCTCGACTGGCAGGAGGACGGAGTCGCCGGAGTCAGCCGCTTCCTCGGAAGGGTCTTCCGTTTCGTCACCAAATACGCCGATCGCGCCGGGAAGGTCGACGCCATCTCATCCCTGCCGACATCGGCTACATCGCAGGCACTCCTGCGTAAGCTCCACCAGACTATCCGCAAGATTACCGAGGACTTCTCCGGGCGCTGGCACTTCAACACCAGCATCGCGGCCATTATGGAGCTGGTCAACACGCTCACAGCCGCCGAAACGGCCATCGCTGCGGACGAAGTGCCGGATGTGGTGCTGGCTGAAATCGTGCGCGATCTGGTTTTGCTGCTCGCGCCCTTTGCGCCCTACCTCGCCTTCGAGTTGTGGGAGACAATCGGCGAGCAGGGCGATCTGCTGCGCACACCATGGCCAAAATATGTGGAAGCCCTCGCACGCGAAGACGAGATCGAGATTCCCGTGCAGATCAACGGCAAGCTGCGCGCCGTGATTCGCGTCGCTGCCGAGACTGGCGAGGAGACACTTCGCGACGCAGCGCTGGCCGCTGAGAAGATTCAGGCAGCGACCGACGGCAAAACGATCGTCAAGATGATTATTGTTCCCGGCAAATTGGTCAATCTTGTGGTGAAGTAGAGGATGGCCGGCAACAGGACGCGAGGCACACAGTCGTTCATTCACGTCCTGAGCGAGTGTTGGTCGCGACCCTCCCTGCTTGGGCTCGAACTCCTTTGGCGCTGGCTCATCGGTGTGCCGCTCCTCGCGCTGTTAGCGTATGAGGCCCAGCAAATTTACGCCGCCGTTTCAAGCCCAATTGCCGCTACCGGCATTGACCAGTTCTCGATTGTCGATCCGATGCGCGCCTCGGAGATCGCCTCCGCTGTTTACGCCATCATTGCGCCGCCCATTCTTCGCACCGCGTTATGGCTTGTTCCAGTCGCAATCCTCACATGGGCTATCGTCTCGGGCATTGGGCGCAACGCGGTGCTGCGCCGCTACGATCCCTCGCTGCCCCGCCAGCCCATCACGCTCATCATTCTGCAACTGCTGCGCATTCTTTTTTTCGGCGGTAGCTTCGCCTTCTGGTTCGTGGCAATTCACTGGTCGGCGAATTATGCGCTCTCCGGAGACGAGCCTAATCTCGTCCTCTACTGTGCTCTTGTGATCTGCCTGTCGCTGGGCATCTTCACCCTGTGGGCTCTCGTAAGCTGGGTCTTCTCGATCGCGCCTTTGCTGGTGCTGCTTGAAAATCGAGGGGTCGGATCAAGCCTTGTCCGCAGCCTTCGCCTGGGTCCCCTCACCGGCAAGCTCGTCGAAGTCAACCTCATCATGGGCATCATCAAGCTGGCGCTGGTCGTGCTGGCCATGGTCTTTTCGGCTATTCCGCTGCCCTTCGCATCGGTGATGGAAGGCCCGCCGCTCTACACGTGGTGGATCTTCGTGAGCGTGCTTTACCTCATCGCATCGGATTTCTTTCAGGTCGCGCGACTGGTGGCATTTATTCAGTTCTGGCGAGAACTGGCCGTCCAGGCACACGCGCCTTCGGCGCAAGATCCCATTCGAGTCAAGTAAACTATCGAGTGGACACACCCTCGATCGTCATCCTCGACTTCGGCGCACAGTACACGCAACTCATCGCCCGCCGCATTCGCGAGCAGAACGTCTTTTCTGTCGTTCTGCCTTGCACCGCTCCTCTTGAAGAGATCCGCGCGCAAAACCCCATCGGCATCATCCTCTCCGGAGGACCCTGTTCGGTCTACGACGCCGACGCGCCGCCGGCTGACCCGGCGATCCTCGAACTGGGCCTGCCCACGCTCGGCATCTGCTATGGGCTGCAATTCATCGCGCATCATCTCGGAGGCAAGGTTCGGTCGGCGGACAAGCGTGAATACGGCCACGCCGAGGTCTCCGTCGTCGATGCGGGGAACGCCCTGTTCGCGGATCTACCTGCCAATCTGAGCGTCTGGATGTCGCACGGTGACGAAGCCATTGAGCTGCCGCCAGGCTTCCATCTCACCGCAAAAACTTCGAACGCCGTCGCCGGCATCGCCAACCCCGAGCGCCGCATTTGGGCGGTGCAGTTTCATCCCGAGGTACACCACACAAAACAGGGCACCGCACTGCTGCGCAACTTCCTTTTCAATATCTGCAAGGCTACGCCCGATTGGACGCCCGAGCACTTCATCCAGTCCACCATCGCCTTCATCCGCGAAAAAGTTGGCGACGGGCACGCCATCTGCGCGCTCTCGGGCGGAGTTGACTCATCGGTCGCCGCCGTCCTCGTCCATCGGGCAATAGGCGACAAATTAACCTGTGTCTTTGTCAACAACGGAGTGCTGCGCAAGAACGAGTTCTTCAAAGTGCAAGAGAATCTTCGCGAAAAGCTCGGCCTCAACCTCGTCGCCGTCGACGCCAGTGCGCGTTTCCTCGCGAAACTCGCCGCTGTCACCGATCCCGAAACCAAGCGCAAGATCATCGGCAACGAATTCATCGCCGTCTTCGACGACGAAGCGCACCGAATCGCACAGCAGACTGGTGGAGTCGACTGGTTGGTCCAGGGCACGCTTTATCCAGACGTGATCGAGTCCTCATCCGTCAAAGGCCCGTCGCAGACTATCAAGAGCCACCACAACGTCGGCGGCCTGCCTGAAACCATGAAGCTCAAACTCATCGAGCCGCTGCGCGACCTCTTTAAAGACGAAGTTCGCCGCATCGGCCGCGACCTCAAAATGCCGGAAGATATCCTCCAGCGTCAACCCTTTCCCGGTCCGGGCCTAGCCGTGCGCATCCTCGGCGAGATCACCCCGGAGCGCGTGGCCCTGCTGCAGGAAGCCGACGACATTGTGGTTACCGAGATCAAACACGCTGGACTCTACCAACAGATCTGGCAGTCCTTCGCTGTGCTTCTTCCGGTCAAGAGTGTCGGAGTCATGGGCGACCAGCGAACCTACGCGTACACCTGCGCTGTCCGCGCGGTTAACTCCGAAGACGGCATGACCGCAGACTGGGTGCCGCTTCCCTACGAAGTGCTCAAGATCATCTCTAGCCGCATCGTGAACGAAGTACGCGGCATCAACCGCGTCGTCTACGACATCACGTCCAAGCCCCCCGGCACGATCGAGTGGGAGTAAGGACTACGCTTCCTGCGACACGCGCCTTCGGCGCAAGTGACTGCTCGCCAGCTTCCTACTCGCTTATAGATTTCGCGGCGATTGCCGACCCGAAGAACAAGGACCATGAGCCTATCGTCCTCGATAGAGCAAATCAGCCTGAAGTCTCGAACGCGGTATTTCCAAGAATAGTTGGTTGGCCTATCGGCAAAGCGCCTGTGGCGCTGTTCTTTGCAGGGCCGAAATGACTGGCCCCAGACCAAATTTCTGCGCGATTATTTCGGAAATGATCAATAGCCTTCCGTTAGATGCGCGCCTATCAAACTTGGAGAAATCAGCGCAACCATTCATCCGCATTTGGGATAGAGAAAATCCGAGAATGTTCGATCGCTTCGATCGAAGAGAACCGCGGTCCAATCCCATGCTGTTCACGTCCGGATGCCTCCTAAGTTTCCCTTACGCATCTCTCTGATATCCTTCATCATCATCGAATCACCCACGAAATCTCAACTTCTGAAGGACGCTTGTGACTTCCCGACTTCGCTCTTTGCTTCCTGTTCCGCTTCTTATCGCCTATTCGGGCACGCTTCTGGCCCAGACCAACATCGACGCCAACTACGCGCGCGACCCTGAGCAGCTCATCGACGAGTCCTACACTCAGCACATCAAGCAATACACCACGGAGTCTTACTTCAACTCTCCCCTCACCGACTATCTCCCCGCTTCAAAGACCGTTCCCACACCGGCCAAGGTCCTCGGCGATGTGTCGGGAGCCCCGGGCATTCTGCCTTACGCCGAAGATGTCTACAAGTACTTCCGTCTGCTCGAGAAGAGCACGCCGCGCGTTAAGGTTTTCTCGATTGGCCAGACGGAAGAGGGGCGCGAGATGATCGCCGCCGCCATTGCCGACGAGACGCTGCTGGCGAAGATGCCGGAAAATGATGCGCGCCTCGCCAAGCTCGCCGATCCGCGAACGATCAACATGGATGACACTAAGGCCGCAGAGCTAGTGAAAGCATCGTTCCCCATCTACTACATCACCGGCACCATCCACTCGCCCGAGACGGGTGCGCCCACGGCACTCATGGAGCTGGCCTACCGCCTCGCCGTCGACGATTCGCCCTACATCCAGTACATCCGCTCGCACATGGTTGTGTTGATCACGCCAGTCGTAGAGGTTGATGGCCGCGATCGCATGGTCGACATCTACAAGTGGCACCTCGCCCATCCCGGCCAGCAGTGGCCGCGCCTGGCGTACTGGGGACACTATGTGGCTCACGACAACAACCGCGACGCCATGGGAATGACGCTCGACCTCACCCGCAACGTGCTCGATACCAATCTCAGGTTCCACGCGCAGGTTCTTCACGACCTCCACGAGTCTGTGCCCTTTCTCTACGACAACACCGTCGGCGACGGCCCCTACAACGCCTGGGTCGATCCGCTGCTCAACGGTGAATGGCAGATGCTCGGCTGGAACAACATCGAGCAAATGACCGCCTTCGGAATGCCCGGCGTCTTTACCCACGGCGACTTCGACACCTGGAGCCCGGGCTATCTGATGTTTCTCGCCGCCATGCACAATGGCATCAGCCGCCTTTATGAAACTTTCGGCAACGGCGGCGCAGACACCGAAAAGCGCATCCTCGATCCGGACGAATACGCCCGCACCTGGTTCAAGCCCAACCCGCCTCTGCCCGTGGTGACGTGGTCGCAGCGCAATAACAACAACTACGAACAGACGGCGCTGCTCTCAACCCTCTCTTTCTTCGCGCAAAATGGCCAGCAGTTCCTCGAGAACTATTACACCAAGAGCAAGCGGTCTGTGCTTAAGCCACAGAGCTCCGGTCCGGTGGCGTATGTCCTCAATGAACCCTCCTCGAGCCGCCAGGCCGAATTGCTCCACACCCTCGCGCTCCAGCATGTCGAGATCAGCCGCCTCTCCGAACCCTTCACTTTCACACCACCCGCGAAACCCGAAAAAACCGATTCCGAAAAGGCAGAAAAAGACGATGCCAGCAAAGAGAAGGCGGAAAAATCCAAGGCCCCCAAGCCCGAAACTTTTCCCACCGGCAGCTACATTATCCGCATGGATCAGCCCTACTCCCGCATAGCCGATGCGCTGCTCGATCGTCAATACTGGGCTCCCGACGACCCGCAGAAGCACCCCTATGACGACACCGGCTGGTCCTTCGGCGACCTCTTTCACGTCAAGACCGTCCGCGTCACCGATCCGGCGATTCTCAAAGTCAAAATGGAGCCCGTCGCCGATCCCGCCGCGGAGTTCGGCAAGATTGCAGGCTCGGGCAGCGTATACGCCGTCAACAACGCGTCGGAGGTTTCCCTCCTGGGCCTACGCTACACGCTGAAGGACCGAACGATCTCCGTGGCCGACCGGGCTTTCGATGCCGAAGGCCACCACTTCGAAGCCGGTTCCCTGCTCATCGAGAACGCCGACGCGGCAAAGCTCAAGTCGGCGCTCGCTGACTCCGGCCTCAATGCGGTTACTCTAGCCGCGCTGCCGTCTACTCCGAAGCACGCCGCGCCCCTACCGCGCATCGCCTTCATACACACTTGGCTGGGTACGCAGACCGAGGGGTGGTGGCGTCTGGCCTTCGACAAGGCGCACGTCCCTTACGACTACATCAGCACGCAGACCGTCGCACAAACTCCCGACCTGCGATCGAAGTATGACGTCATCATCTTCGCGCCTGTGGGACGCGCTTCCACGCAGCAGGTCATCAACGGCATGCCCATGTGGGGCAATCCTCTGCCGTGGGAGAAGACCGATCTTACTCCCAACCTGGGCCGCATCGATTCAACGCCCGACATGCGTCCAGGTCTTACTTACGCCGGTGTTGATCACCTGAAGGATTTCATCAGCAGAGGCGGCCTCTTCATCACCTCGGAAGACACGGCGCAGTTTGCTATCGATCTCGGCCTCGCACCGGGCGTGTTCGTTGCACCTAAAGGCAATGTGCGCGTGGTCGGCAGTGTCCTTGGCGCAGTGGTGGTCGACAAATCCAGCCCTGTCGCCAACGGATACGGCACGGATCTCGGCGTCTATAGCGCAGATGGCATGGCCTTCACCGTTGCCAATACCGCCGTCAACCGGCACATCGCCACCGAGAAAGATTTCAAGCGTCCGACTGGGCGCGGCGGCCCAGCGGACGATGACATTCCTGAGGATCGGCCCTATGCCGCAGCTCCGGAACTACCTTCTCCCAAAGCATGGGAGCCCACGCCGTTGAACGAAGAGGAAGCTCGCAACAACGTCAACCTCATCCCGGAGCAGTACCGGCCGCAGGTCATCCTGCGCTTTACCAGTGGCAAGCAGTTCCTGCTCTCTGGCCTGCTCGACGGCGGCTCAGCGATCGAGGAGAAGCCCATCGTGGTCGACGCTCATCTCGGCCAGGGCAACGTGCTACTCTTCGCCAACAATCCTGTTTATCGCGGAGAAACCCTGGGTAGCTATGCTTTGGTCTTCAACGCCATCCTCAACTACGACCGATTGGCGAAGTCGCAGCAAACGGCAAGCAATAAATAAGACAGAGCCGGGCTACGCCAGCGGCATTGCAAAAACTGAGGCACAACAGGCAAGCTGATAAGCATGCCCGAACTGCCAGACATCGCCGCCTATCTGAGCGCCCTTGAGCCGCGCATCGTCGGTAAGCCGCTCGAGGGCGTCCGGATTGCGAGCGCCTTTCTGCTGCGAACGGCACAACCGCCGTTGGCGAGCGTGGAGGGGCGGACGGTTCGAGAACTGCGGTGCATCGGCAAGCGCATCGCAATCGGGGTCAAAGGCGATCTGTGGCTGGTGCTGCACCTGATGATTGCCGGACGGCTGCACTGGCGCCCTCCGGGGGCAAAGCTGGCAGGCCGTCAGAGTCTGGCGGCCTTCGACTTTCCCGATGGGTCACTTGTTCTTACCGAGGCCGGCTCGAAACGGCGGGCATCGCTGCATGTGGTCAGCGGCGAGGAGGGCCTGCGGGCAATGGATCCGGGCGGAATCGATGTCTTCTCAAGCCATGTTGACGCTTTTCGTGCCGCGCTTACGGCTGAGAATCGCACGCTCAAGAGAGCCTTAACCGATCCGCGCGTGGTGAGCGGCATCGGCAACGCGTATTCGGATGAAATATTGCATGCGGCGCAGCTGTCTCCGATCACGCTCGCTCGCAAGCTGGATCAGCAGGAGTGGGAACGGCTGTTTGCCGCGACGCGCGACACGCTCACACTGTGGATCGACCGGCTGCGCGCCGAGGCTGAGACGGGTTTTCCCGAAAAAGTCACGGCCTTTCGCAAGGATATGGCGGTTCATGGGCGATATGGCCTGCCATGCCCGAGGTGCGGCGAAAAGATTCTGCGGATTCGCTACGCGGACAACGAAACGAACTACTGCGCGCGATGCCAGACCGGCGGAAAAGTCCTCGCGGACCGGAGCCTGTCTCGGCTTCTAGGATCGGACTGGCCTCGAACGTTGGATGAACTCGAGGCTCTTACGCGACGGTAGGCTTCTCACCCCTTCCCAGCTATAGGATCGAAACCTTCCCATCCGAACTCTTCGAAAACGCATGCAGAGTCCGTCCACTCTCGTCCAGATGGCGAAGCGTGAGTTGCTTCGAGGTTGCGGAAAGATGGCTGAAGCCGTACACCTTCTGGGCAAAGGGCCCGCGTTGGGAGGGATCGACCTTAATCGTGTACAAATCGGCGCCCCCGCCGCCGGAGAGAAAGAAACTCGTCGGATGCCCCTCGAACTCCAGGTGCTGCAGATCGTGATCATGCCCGGCCAGATAGAGCGGGACATTGTATTTGCGGAAGAGCGGGTCCCAATCGCGGATCAGCTTCTCATGATCGCCGTGCAGCCCATCCGAGTAAACGGGATGGTGGCCCATCGCGATCAGGTGCGGTGTCGTACGCGGGCGCTTCAACTCGCCCTCCATCCACACGAGCTGCTCGGCATGCTGCTGATCGGTCAGCGTGAAGTCGTGCCTCTGAAATAGCTTGTCGACCTTGTGCGGAACATTGCTGTCGAGAGCAAGAAACGTAATCAGCGGATTCTTTTCGGGAAACTCGAAGCGATACCAGCGCGCCGGCATGGTCCAGCGGGTCGGGCCTGCGCTCGTCCGTCCAATGCGCGCATATTCCAACTCCGCGTCCACCTTGCTCTCGGGATACATCTGGTAGTCGTGATTTCCCAGGATGGCGTAAATGGGGCAGGCGAAATCGCTCGCCGGATACATCTCTTCGAACTGCCCCTGCCAGCGCGCTGAGTGCACACCGCCTTCAAGCGGGCCGTACCAGTTGTCTCCCAGCAGCAAGAGCGCCTGGGCGTGAATCGAATGCTGCTGCACATACGCGCGCATGGCCCGGGCCACAGCGGTCTGGGCGGCGAAATCTTCATACCCCCAGTCGCCAATCATGAGGATTTCAACCGCTGACGGATCGGAAGGTAACGCGCCAGCCAGACCCCGCACGGATCCGAGCGCGGCCAGCGCACTGAACGCGAAGCTCTGCCGCAGGAAGTGGCGGCGGGTAACCGTGGCAGAGTCGGCGGCAGAGTTCAGGATCGGCAAACTCATACTGGCGTTATACCACTGTCGAGCGAGATCAGGTCTCGGCCGTGATCTACCAGGTGTGTCCTGTTCTCTGGACGAACCTGCGTGTACATTGTGAGAGCGAGTCACGGCTCGCCAGCTGGTCATCTGAAAATGAAGAGCATCGGCCTCACGCCTCCGACTCTGCCTCTTACACGCACCGCGGATGACATGACCCTGCCAGCAACGACCGGCCAGAGCTCTCCACTGGGGGCTACGCCAATTGACGGCGGCGTCAACTTCAGCATTTACTCCCGCCAGGCTTCTGAAGTGGAGCTGCTGCTCTTCAATCGGGAAGACGATGCCGAACCATCGCGCGTGATTCGAATCGATCCATTCCCGAACCGCACCTATCACTACTGGCATGTCTTCGTGCCGGGAGTGCAACCAGGCCAGATTTACGGCTATCGGGTCAGCGGCCCGTTCGATCCTGCAAGGGGCCTCAGGTTCGACGCGGAGAAAGTACTGCTGGACCCGTATGGCCGGGCGGTGAGGGTACCTGAATGTTACAGCCGCCAGGCTGCCGGCCGGGCTGGCGACAACGCGGCGACGGCGATGAAGAGTGTGGTGATCGACCCCTCCTCATACGATTGGGAGGGTGACACGCCGTTACGGACGCCGTCCTCACGGACCATCGTGTATGAGATGCACGTGCGCGGCTTCACCCGCCATCCCAGCTCCGGTGTCCCGGAGGCGACGCGGGGAACGTATGCCGGCCTGATCGAGAAGATTCCATACCTTCAGGAACTTGGGATTACCGCGGTGGAACTCCTGCCGGTCTTCCAATTCGAGGCACAGGATTGTCCGCCGGGCGCGGTCAATTATTGGGGGTATGCGCCTGTATCGTTCTTCGCGCCGCACCAGGCGTACAGTTCGCGCCAGGACCATCTGGGTCCTATGGACGAGTTTCGCGATATGGTCAAAGCGTTGCACAAGGCCGGTATCGAGGTCATTCTCGACGTGGTTTTCAATCACACTGCGGAGAGCGACCACTCCGGTCCCACACTCAGCCTAAAGGGAATCGACAACAACACCTATTACATCCTTGAAGGAGACCGCTCCCGATACGCCAACTACACAGGGACCGGGAACACCCTCAATGCCAATCATCCTGTCGTCCGCCGCATGATCGTGGACAGCCTGCGCTACTGGGTCCATGATATGCACGTTGACGGCTTCCGCTTCGACCTTGCCTCGATTCTCTCGCGCGATTCTTCCGGTCACTTGATGGCGAACCCGCCTGTGCTCTGGGACATTGAGTCCGACCCCACGCTGGCAGGCACAAAGTTCATCGCCGAAGCGTGGGATGCCGCGGGGCTCTACCAGGTGGGCAGCTTCGTCGGAGACAGCTGGAAGGAGTGGAACGGAAGGTTTCGAGACGACATCCGCAGCTTCTTTCGGAGCGAGCGTGGCTCGACCCGGCGCATCGCTGACCGGATCCTCGGCAGCCCCGAGATATACGGACACAAGGAACGCGAGGCGGAGCAGAGCGTCAACTTTGTGACCTGTCACGACGGATTCACGCTCAACGATCTCGTGTCCTATGATCACAAACACAATGAGGCCAATGGGGAAGGCAACCGTGACGGCGCCGACGATAATCGCAGCTGGAATTGCGGCGTCGAGGGTCCGACCGAGGATCAGGAAGTAGAAAAGCTGCGCAACCGGCAGGTAAAGAGCTTCCTGACCACCACCCTCTTCTCGCTGGGTTTACCCATGATCCTCATGGGTGATGAAGTGCGGCGAACACAGCTTGGCAACAACAACGCCTACTGTCAGGACAACGAGATTAGCTGGTTCGACTGGACACTGGTCGACGAACATGCGGATTTATATCGGTTCGTGAGACTGCTCATCCAGCGGCGCTTGTTGCGAGATGAGAGTGCTGAGCGGCAGCGCAAGAGCCTGAACCAACTGCTCGAAGAGGCAAACAAAGCCTGGCACGGTGTGAAGCGGAATCAGCCGGACTGGAGCGATGACTCACACTGCCTGGCATTCAGTGCGGAGGTTCGAAATGAAAACCTGTTCTTCCACTTCATCCTGAATGCCTACTGGGAACTTCGCGAGTTCGAGCTGCCGCTGACAGAGAGCGGCGCCCAATATACATGGCACCGATGGATTGACACTTCCCTCGAATCGCCCCTGGACATTGTGGAATGGGAAAGCTCGCCTGCCGTGCAGGGGGAGAGTTATCGAACAGGTCCGCGGTCGGTGGTTGTCCTGTTTGCGCGCATCGGGAGCGAGTAACAGGGCAGCGCAACTCAGTTTGCCGGAGCGATGGGCGTGCTGCCGCTACGCCGCGGTCTTTGCGGCGAAGTCCTCATAAGCAGTTTCTAATATTTTTCTTTTCCCTGAAACGAACCGCGCCCCACCGTCACCATTCTCCAGTGCTTCGTTTCGTCCGTCACGGCGCGCGCAGATGGCGCATTTCGAGCCTCTGGAGTCCTTTCTACGGGAAGTGATTTGCGTTGAGCCGTTGAGCGAAACGAGTTACTGGTTCGGTTTGTTCTGGCCGTCCTCGCAACCTGGCGGGTTAACCCACCTGCTGGCAAGCGAGGACGGGCGGGGAGATCTGATCGTGCGATTCTCCGCAGCGGGTTCTTACAACCAATCTCTCTTACGGAAAAGAAATAGAAAAACGACTGGAAGACAGACCATCAGCAGCATGGCTGCGACGAACGTCAGCGGCTTGGTAAACCCGGGGATGGTGTCCGCGAAGTTCATTCCGAAGAAGCTCGTGATCACCGTCAAGGGCAAAGTGACAACGCTAATGATGGCCAGCGTCTTCATGATCCTGTTCAACCGATTATTGATACTCGACATGTAGATATCGCGGCAGCCCACCAGCAGGTCGCGATAGATGTCGATGGTCTCAACCTCGCGGTTCAGATGATCGAGAACATCTCTGAAATAAATCCGCGACATCTGGCCCATAAAGGGCACCTCTCCGCGGGTCAATTGGCCAAGAATATCCCGCTGCTGCGTCATAATGCGGCGAAGATGGAGCAGCTCAGTCTTGTGGTCGGAGATTTTCACCAGGAATTCGGATGAAGGATTCTCGATCGCTTCCTCCTCAAGCGTATCGAGTAATTCCTGAAAATCATCGAGAATCGGGGGACATTTGTCCACCAGACGGTCGAGCAACTCATAGAGCAATACATCTGTTCCCCAATTCAGCCTGTCCCCAGGATCGGTATGAACCCGGTTAAACATCTCATTGACCGAGGCCATCGGGTCTTCGTGAATGGTGACCAGATATCTCTCCGACAAGAAGATGTCGAGTTCTGTTGTCTGGAACAATCGCCCGGGATCCGGGTCGAGGTCGGGCCCATGAATGACCAGAAAAAAATACTCGGCCTTCAGGCTATCCCCCACCACGGCATAACTCTCCAGCTTTGGCCTTTGAACCTCGTGGACAACGTCCTCGATTGCGAGCGGATGAAAGGCGAAGAGATCCTTGAGAAGTGCGTACTCGTCATCGGGCGGAGAGCAGAAGTCGACCCAGAATTGTGCGGAAGGATCGTGATAGGCCGCAGCAAGCCCCGCTGCATCGGTCGCGGTCTCTGTGCGGCCATCGACAAACCGTATGAAGGCATTCAGCATGCTCCCATGTGTACCAAAGAAAGATTGCCTATGGATCACAAATTCGCGCCCCATGCCCTCATGTTCCCCAAGCATTTAGAATGAAAGCTGCACACCCAAACCAAAGCCCGCGGAGCAGACCGCGGCAGGAAAGACACTCCGCGCGCAATGCAACGCTGGTCCCGGCTCTTTATTCCCACTCTTCGCGAGGCTCCGGCGGACGCCGAAGTCGCCAGTCACAAGTTCCTTCTCCGCAGCGGATACATCCGTCAACTGGGCGCGGGGATTTACTCGTATCTTTTTCTCGGGCAGCGATCGATCAACAAGATCGTCGGCATCGTCCGCCAGGAAATGGACAAGATCGGGCAGGAGTTTCTGCTGCCGACGATCCATCCCTCGGAATTGTGGGAGGAGAGCGGGCGCTGGACGACCATGGGCCAGAACATGTTTCGTTTGCAAGACCGCAAGGGCGCGTGGCTGTGCCTGGGCATGACGCACGAAGAGGTCATGACAGACATTGCTCGCAACGAACTGCGCAGCTACAAACAGCTTCCGCAGATCTGGTACCAGATTCAGACGAAGTTTCGCGACGAGCCGCGCCCCAAGGCCGGCCTGCTGCGTGTGCGCCAATTCATTATGAAGGACAGCTACTCGTTCGATCTTGATGAGGCCGGGCTGGACGTGAGCTACAAGAAGCACGACCAGGCCTATCGTGCGATCTTTACGCGCTGCGGACTTAGCTTTGTCGCGGTCGAAGCCGATTCAGGCGCGATGGGCGGATCGCAGTCGCAGGAGTTCATGGTCTACACCGATGCGGGTGAAGACCTGATCGCGAGCTGTCCGCAGGGCGATTATGCGGCGAATCTGGAGAAAGCGACTTCGCAGCTTTCTCCGGTAACGGAGCTTGCGCCGACAGGCGATGGGAAGCCGGAACTGGTGCACACTCCGGGGAAGGCTTCCATTGCGGATGTGGCAGAGTTCTTCCAGATTTTGCCGGCGCAGGACATCAAGACTGTCGCCTACATGGCGGAGGTTCGCCACGGTAAAGAGGTGAAGTGGGAGCCAGTGGTGGCGTTTCTACGTGGCGATCACAGTGTGAACGAGACGAAGCTGTCAGGGCTGGTGAAGGCGAACGAGCTGCGTCCCATGCAGGCGGAGGAACTGGAGAAGTATTTTGGTGGACCTGCGGGCTATCTGGGGCCAATCGGGCTGGGTGTCTCCGAGCACCTGCATGACGGAGGGGTCAACGTGATTCTCGACGAAAGCCTCCAAGCGCGCAAGAACATGGTCGCGGGGGCCAATAAGCTCGACTACCACTTCCGCAATGTCACTCCTGGCCGCGACTTCACCTGGACCATAGCCGCCGATGTGCGCAATGCGGTGGAGGGCGAGGGCTGTCCTGTGTGCGGGTCGCCATTGAAGATTGCCAAGGCGGTCGAGGTCGGGCATATCTTCAAGCTCGGTCCGCGCTACACCGAGAGCATGGGTGCCCGCGTGCTCGATCCCAACGGCAAGGAAGTGACTCCAATCATGGGCTGTTATGGGATTGGCGTCGAGCGCATCCTGACGGCGTCGATCGAGCAGAATAACGACGCCCATGGCTTCTGGCTGCCTCCGGCCATCGCGCCGTTTGAAGTCGTTGTGACGATTACGAATGTCTCCGACCAGAACCTGCTGGCCGCTGGCACCCGGATCGCCGAATCGCTCGCATCCGCCGGCTTCGATGTACTGATGGACGACCGCGATGAGCGCGCTGGCGTCAAATTCAAAGATGCGGACCTGGTGGGCATCCCTTATCGCATCAATGTCGGGAAAAAGACTCGAGAGGGCAAGGTCGAGCTCGTTACGCGCGGGAGGGCATCCAGCGAAGACGTTGCAATAGAAGAGGTTGCCAGCGCACTCCGGCAGAAATCGGGCCTCGCCTAACGACGCGAACGCCGAAAGCTGCATCTGAACGTCTTAAATAGAGTGACCAGTCTCCCCCTTGGTTCATTCCCGGGGCGTTCTATGCCCAAAACAACTAAAATGAGAGAGAGACGTTAGCTTGGCAGTAAAAATCAAATTCGCCGGCCCCGCCGCGGGCCAAGCTGTTCTGGGCCGTAAGCTGCTCCTGCTGGCCGGGTTAGCCGTCGTAGCTGTTGCCCTCGTCTTCATCGGTGTCTTTGGCTTCTACTACGTCAAGTACAAGCATATTGTCGACGAGCGTCTGGAAAAACCGCTCTTCACCGCAACCGCGAAAATCTACGCGGCTCCCGCCGAGTTGCGGCCCGGGCAAAAGTTCACGGTGGACTATATCGCTCAACAACTGCGCAATGCGGGATACTCGAGCGACGGCGACAGGAAAAATGCGCCCATCGGCACCTTTACGGCGGGCCCGGAGAGTATTACCGTTCACCCTGGCCCGGAGTCCTATCACGCGCCTGAAGGCGCGACGATCACCTTCGACAACCGGGCCATCAGCCAGATTACCGGCGACCAGGGGCAGCCGCTGGCAGCTTATGAGCTTGAACCGCTGCTCATTACCGATCTCTCCGATCAGGATCGCTCCAAGCGCCGCCTGATCACTTACGACGAGCTGCCGCAGAACGTGGTTGGCGCTGTAACGGCCATCGAGGACCGCCGCTTCTTCGAACATGGCGGAATTGACTACCACAGCGCGATCGGCTGGACATGGCACGACCTGCGCGGCGATCGCCGCTATGCCGGCGGCGCGTCGACCCTGACCATGCAATTGGCGAAGATGTTCTTCCTGACTCCGGAGAGAACCTTCAAGCGCAAATTTCTACAGATTGTCATCACCTTGCAGCTCGAGCACCGCTTCTCGAAACAAAAGATCTTCGAGTTGTACGCGAACCAGGTGCCGCTGGGACAGCGCGGCAGCTTCTCCATTAACGGATTCGGCGAGGGGGCGCAGGCATATTACGGAAAGGATGTCCGCCAGCTCACGCTGCCCGAGTCCGCCCTGCTCGCGGGGCTGATCCAGAGCCCCAGCCGCCTGAATCCCTACCGTCACCCGGAGCGTGCCCTGGCCAGGCGCAACGTGGTTCTGGACGCGATGGTCGAAAGTGGCGCGATCACGAAAGACCAGGCCGAGAGCGCGAAGGCCACACCGCTGAATCTGGTTCCGGGCGCAGTGGATGCCGGCGAAGCTCCGTACTTTGTCGACTTGGTGCGGGATCAACTGGCCCAACGGCTAGGCGAGAACAGCTATAACCAGCAAGGGCTGCGCATCTACACTTCGCTCGATCCTCATCTCCAGAGCGCTGCTACTGAGGCTGTCGAAGAAGGCATGAAGGACGTCGATAAGCAGGTAGAGGCGCTACACGAGCGACGCGTGAAGGCTGGCGATAACTCGCCGATTATCTATCCCCAGGTTGCACTGGTAGCGCTGAATCCCCACACTGGCCAAGTACTCGCGCTGGTGGGCGGACGCAACTATGGGCAGAGCGAGTTCAACCACGCTGTCTCGCACCGGCCGACGGGCTCCATCTTTAAGCCCTTTGTCTATGCCGCGGCTTTCAATACCAGCCTTGCCGGTGCTCAACTCAACGGGGCAGATGGCACGAGCGCTACCTTCACGCCGACAACCATACTCAACGACGAGCAGACGACGTTCACCTTTGCAGGAGACCAGACCTACTCTCCGCACAATTTTGAAGACAAATACCGCGGCGAAGTCACGGCGCGCACCGCTCTTCAATGGTCGTTGAATAACGCCACTATCTCGCTCGCGCAAATGGTGGGCTTCAATAACGTCGCGTCACTGGCGCGCGATGCCGGGATCAAATCGGCTCGCGGCACTCCGGCCATGGCCATCGGCGCATATGACGCCACGCCACTCGATATGTCGGGCGCATACACCGTCTTCGCCAACAACGGCGTCAAAATCGATCCCTGGATGCTGGCCTCCGTGCGCAGCACCAACGGCGACGTGATGAACGACTACACGCCGGTCAGCAAACCTGTGCTCGATCCTCGCGCCGCCTACCTCACCGTCAGCCTGATGGAAAACGTCATCAACGCGGGCACGGCCGGCGGTGTTCGTCGTATGGGCTTCACCGCGCCCGCCGCCGGCAAAACCGGAACCTCGCACGACGCCTGGTTCGCCGGGTTCACCAGCAACCTCATCTGCGTCGTATGGGTGGGCAACGACGATTACAGCGACGTAAAGATCGAAGGCGCGCACGCCGCCGCACCCATCTGGGCTAATTTCATGAAGCGCGCCGTGGCGCTGCCCCAGTACTCCGATACCAGGGAGTTCGTCCCACCCTCAGGCGTGGTCCAGGTTCGTCTCGACAAGGCGACCAATCTGCTGGCCGACGCAAGCTGCCCGGATGACTACTACGCAGCCTTCTTGGACGGTACCCAGCCTACGGATACCTGCGACCACGCGAACGGCGATCAGCGAAATCTCTTCCAAAGGATCTTCGGGCTTGGCGAGAAGCCATCAACGCCTGCTCAGGTACCGATCACCCAGGCCGCACCCCAAGCAGCGCAACCGGTTCAGCCCGTGCCTAGCTCCAACGCGGTGACAGCGCAGAATCAGCAGAATCCGGAGGAGCAGCAACCGAAGAAGAAACGCGGCTTCTTCGGCCGGCTCTTCGGCAAGAAAGACGACGACACAAAACATCAGGAGCAGCCGAACCCTCCGCCACCACCGCAGTAGTTATTGCCCCGGGCTGGCGTAGTATCCGGTGCGGTGACGGAGAGTATAGGGGCTGTCGGCCTGCGACGGCTTGGTCAGTGTCACCGAAATTGCTCGGAACGGCGCGTCGGTCACGCGATGGCTGGGATAGTAGCCGAGCAGGTATTGCGTCCGCAGGTCTTCGGAAACCTTTTTGAAAGCCGTATCCAGATTTCCCTCGTCGGCGTAGTAGTATTTGCCGCCCGTCTCCTCGGAAAGCGTAATCAGCGCGTGTTCGCCCGCAGTTTCTCGTCCGGCGTCAGCCACAATCGGCAGATCGATGATGCTGTACACCATCACTTCGCCACGCAAAGCCTGCTCGAGGGCCTGCGCGTAATCCACGCCCTTCACCGTATTGCCACCGTCGGAAATAACCACCAGCACTTTGCGGCCGCGGTGCTGTGCGAGGCTCTGCGAGGCGAGATAAACGGCATTGTAGAGAGCAGTAGCCGGTCCGAGCGATAGGTTCTCGAGGCCCGCGTCGACGCGGTGGATACTGTTGGTGAAGGGGACAACCTCGCGCACATCGGAGTTGAAATCCATCAGGTCGAGCTGATCCACGGGACGCATGAGCGCGTGGACAAAGTTGTGCGCTGCGGACTTCTCGATGCTGAGATCTTTGTGGGTGCTGCCGCTCGTGTCGATGGCCAGGACAATCGAAAGCGGCATCCCCGTCTCGCGTTCGAAGAAGGCAACTTTCTGGGGATGGCCGTCCTCGGAGAGGCAGAAATCGTCCTGGGTGAGTCCTCCCACCGGTGCACCCTTTTGATCCGTCACGTTCACGAAGACGTTGACCAGGCGGACATCGACATGGATCGGTGGAGCCTGCTGCGACCACAGCCAGGCTGGGCTGGCCAAGGCCAAAAGGGCGAGAATCGAACTGAACTTTGTTCGGGACTTGGCTCTTAACTTGGTGCCTACGGTTGCTCCCTGGTGTAGGTCGAGTTCGCGGGATTGGTCGGGAATAAGGTCTTTGAGAACGCCGAAGACGAGAACACGTACGCGCATGCTTTTCCTAGAATACCCACTCGTTAGACGAACCAAAGCAGGACGCGGCTCCGAACAGGATGCCGGATTCTTTTTTGATTTTGCTGACAAGTGTCACTTCGGTACTGTGGGGAGCGGCGGTAGACTGCGAGAGTCGATCGAGGAGGAACCCTTGACGAACCCCGTCACATTACCCGTTGTTTCCGCCGGGCCGGTAACTCCCCAAGAGCGCATCCAGTCGATTGACGTGCTGCGTGGCGTGGCGCTGCTGGGAATCCTGGCGATGAACATTCAGGACTTCTCGATGATCGGCTCGGCTTATATGAATCCGACGACCTACGGCGATCTGCACGGGCTGAATTATACCGTCTGGTACGTCTGCATGCTCTTTGCCGATCTCAAGTTTATGTCAATCTTCTCGATGCTCTTTGGAGCGGGGGTTCTGTTGATGACCAGCCGCATCAAGGCCTCAGGGCGGCGTGCGGGGCCGATCCATTACCGGCGGATGGGATGGCTGGCGGTGTTCGGCTGCCTGCACGGTTATCTGCTGTGGCCTGGAGACATCCTGTTCACGTATGCCATCAGCGGCATGGTCGCGTACCTGGCGCTCAAGTGGAGACCGCGGACCCTGATCGTCTCTGGATTGTTGTTTGTCAGCGTAGCCTCGGTGCTTGCTGTGGGGAGCTATGCGTCGATGCCCTACTGGCCGAAAAAGTCGATCGACCAGATGCGCGAGCACATGTGGGCGCCGTCTCAGGCAGCGGTGACCAAAGAACTGCAAACCTACCGCAGCGGCTGGCTGGTGGAGGAGAAAGACCGCGCCATCCAGAATGTGGGGATGCAGATCCAGGGAAATCTCTTCCTGGCCTTCTGGCGCGCATACGGATTGATGCTGGTGGGCATGGGGCTCTTCAAGCTGGGAGTCTTCAGCGCCAAGGCGCCCGCCCGGATCTACCGCAGGTTTATTGTGATCGGAGTGATTTTTGGCCTGCCGGTCATTGCCTTCGGCATACACCAGGAGTTTGCCCACCACTGGGATCTTCGCAAGAGCCTTTTCCTCGACTTCCAGTACAACTACTGGGCGAGCCTGCTGGTCTGCCTGTTCTGGATTGGGGTGGTGATGCTCGTCTGCCAGAAGGGCTGGCTGCCCGGTGCGCGGCGACGGTTAGGAGCAGTCGGACGAATGGCCTTCACCAACTACCTGACGCATACCTTCGTGTGCACCTTTCTTTTCTACGGGTGGGGACTAGGGTTATTTGGCAAAGTCAGCCGCGTGGGGCAGTTGGGCATCGTGCTCGTGATTTGGGCTGCACAATTGATTATTTCGCCCTGGTGGCTCGACCACTTCCTGTTCGGGCCGTTCGAGTGGATCTGGCGGTCGCTGACTTACTGGAAGCTACAACCGATGCGGAAACAGGCGGCTCCGGCGATTCCTGCGCCGGCTGAGGTGTAAGAACATCGAGCGAAGACGCGAACAAATCGTCTTCGGCGGGATACCAGAGCTGCTGATCCTGAACGCGGAGAAAAGGTGTGAGACGGTGCGGCTCACGACGACTTTTGCCGTGAGCGTCGTAATAGATATCCTCGACAGGAATGCCGCGGACGGTGAGAGCGTCGGCAACCAGAGAGCGATGGCAGCGCCAGGGAACGGCTTCCGCGCACACGATCACAGTGTGGTCGTGAGAGCTGGCGTTGAGCAACTCTGAAACAGCGGTGGCAAACTCCGGCGTCTGCATGTAGTCGGCATATCCGCGAAAATTTGTGTTGCGCCAGCCGGTGTTGATCGAATCCTTGCGCGCATGGCGCAGGCCGCCGAGAGCGCGATGCCAGCGATATTCGATGCCCGCATCAGCGAGGGAACGCGAGAGATTCTCCTGGGCAAACTGGGGAGTGTGCCGTGATTTGGGGATGGTGCGAATATCGGCCAGTGTGCGCACGTTGTTCTCGCGAAGGATCGCGAGAAATGTCTCTACGGGCAGCGTGGAATGACCGATGGTTAACATCAGGGATTAAGGATTAGCAATGAGAAAAACCGTCCTACACACCAGCGTTAGAATACGGCCATGAGCACCATTCTCGAAATTCCGATCCCGAAGCTGCAGAATACCGTGGTTTTCGATCCGCCACTCACGGACGAGGAGTTCGAGCGGATGAGCATGGCGAACGAACTGGTGAAGCTGGAGCGAACAAAGGACGGCAAGATCATAGTGCACCCACCACAGGCTTCGACAGTGGCAGCGGCAATGGCGAAATTAATGACAAGCTAAGGGCATGGTGGAAACAGCATAGGAAGGGTCGGATCCTCGACCAAATACAGGATTCTTTCTTCCCGACGGTTCTTCACTTTCGCCGGATGGAGGCTATGTAACCGAAGAGCAGCTTCGCGGTCTGACGAAGGATGACCGGAAACACTTCCTGCATCTGACACCTGTTTTTGTTATCGAGCTTCTGTCTCCCTCTGATAGCCTGCCCGCAATGAAAGAGAAGATGGGGACCTGGATTGCCAATGGCGTGAAGCTAGGCTGGCTGGTCGATCCGCGTCCTCGCAATGTGCTGATCTACGAACCAGGAAAGAAGCCGCGCGTGGAAACAGGTAACAAGGTCACTGGAAGTGGACCCGTTGAGGGCTTGGCACTTGATCTCCCTGCGGTATGGATTCTCTACGAGGACTGAAGCAGTCTCAAGGCTGGCTCACTGCATTTCACGCTTCGAAAAAGCTTTGGCCGCACGGGTTTTTTCCGCGCGGCCAGCAAATCTCAAGCGCTTGCGTGCTCGAGAACCTCTTCCCTCACCTGCTCATCCTTCTTTTCCTCCGCCGCTGACTTAGGCAGCGCCACGGCGAGCACGTCTTCGATCCGGCTCGCGTAGTGGATGTTGACGCCTGCAATCTGCTCGGGCATCAGGTCTTCCTCCACGTTCTGCCGATTTTCGGCAGGCAGGATGACGTCTTTCACACCGGCGCGCTTGGCGGCCAGGAACTTCTCCTTGATGCCGCCGACGGGTAGAACGTTTCCGCTGAGCGTGATTTCGCCGGTCATGGCCGTCAACGGGCGCACGGGCTTGTCGGTCATGAGCGACACCAGCACCGTGGCCATGGTGACGCCGGCCGACGGACCGTCCTTGGGAATGGCTCCCGCCGGGACGTGGATGTGAATATCTGCGTCGTTGGTGAAGTCTTCCGCAAGGCCGAGTGAAGCGGCGTTGGAGCGGACCCAGGTAAGCGCAGCCTGCATGGATTCCTGCATCACCTCGCCGATCTGTCCCGTCATCTTGAAGCCGCCCTTGCCCTTCATGCGGTTGGCTTCGATGAACAAGATGTCGCCGCCAGCGGGTGTCCAGGCAAGGCCTACGGCCACACCCGCACGCTTGGTGCGTTCGGCAATTTCGGTGTCCACGCGGACCTTGATCCCGCCCAGAAATTCCTGGATGACTTCGCGGGACACAACGAGTTTGTCGGTGTTGCCCTCGGCGATCCGACGCGCCTGCTTGCGGCAGACAGTGCCAATGAGCTGCTCGAGTTTGCGTACTCCAGCTTCGCGCGTGTAGTGGCGCACGATGTAAGAGATGGCTTCCTCAGGGAACTCGATATTATCCGTCTGAATGCCGTTCTCTTTGATCTGCCGCGGGATGAGGTAGCGGAAGGCAATGTGCGTCTTCTCCTCCTCTGTGTAGCCCTGCAGATCAATGATCTCCATGCGATCAAGCAGCGGCGCCGGGATAGGATCGAGCTGGTTCGCGGTGCAGATGAAGAGCACCTTCGATAGATCGAAGGGCTGGTCGAGATAGTTATCGCGGAACGTGTTGTTCTGCTCCGGGTCGAGCGTTTCGAGCAGCGCCGACGACGGATCGCCACGGAAGTCGCGACCCAGCTTGTCGATCTCGTCGAGCATGAAGACGGGGTCGTTGGATCCCGCGCGGCGAAGGTTCTGGATGATCTGGCCAGGCAGGGCTCCAATATAGGTCCGACGATGGCCGCGAATCTCGGCTTCGTCGTGCATCCCGCCGAGCGAGATGCGCTGGAACTTGCGGTCTAGCGCTCTAGCAATAGACCGGCCAAGCGATGTTTTGCCTACGCCTGGAGGTCCGACGAAGCAAAGAATCGGCCCCTTCATGTCCGGCTTGAGGCGGCGGACAGAGAGGTAGTCGAGGATACGGTCCTTTACCTTCTTGAGGTCGTAGTGGTCCTCGTCGAGAATCTGCTTAGCCTTCGCGATGTCGACTTCGCTGCCCGAGGATTTCGACCACGGCAGCACGGCAAGCCACTCGATGTAGTTGCGCGTGAGCGAATAGTCGGCGGCCATCGGTGACATGCGCGAGAGCCGGTTGAGCTCCTTGAGAGCTTCTTTCTTCGTGTCTTCAGGCATGCCCGCGGCTTCGATCTTCTCACGAAGCTCTTCGATATCCTTCTGGCCCTCGTCCGCATCGCCGAGTTCTTTCTGGATGGCCTTCATCTGCTCGCGCAGATAGTAGTCGCGCTGCGACTGCTGCACCTGGTCCTGCACTTCGGACTGGATCTTGTTGCGAAGCTGCTGGACCTCGAGCTCTTTGGCGAGGTGCTTATTGACACGCTCCAGACGAGCGGTGACGTCAGGGGTTTCGAGCAGTTCCTGTTTGTCGGTCGTAGCCAGGAAGGGCAGCGACGAGGCTATAAAGTCGACCAAGCGGCCCGGCTCTTCGATATTCATCGCGATCGTCTGCAGCTCGTCCGAGAGTGTCGGCGAAGCGGTGACAATCTGCTGAAACTCCGACAAAACATTGCGCTGCAGTGCCTCGCTCTCCGAGCCCTTTTCGGGAACGATCTCCGGAACAGGCTCAACCGACGCGGTCATGAACGGCTCAATCTGCGAGAACATGCCGAGCTTCACGCGCTCCGTGCCTTCGGTGAAGACGAAGAGGCTCTGGTTGGGCATTTTTACGACTTTATGGACAGTGGCAAGCGTGCCATACGCGTGCAGATCGCTCGGCTGCGGCGCATCCATGCGCGCATCCCGCTGGGCGACCACCACAATCGTCTTCTCGTCTCCGAGCGATTGAATGAGCTGGATGGAGCTTTCGCGGCCCACCGTCAGGGGCAGCACGGCGTGGGGAAACAAAACGGTATCGCGGACGGGAAGTACGGGCAGAGATTTTCCTCCGCCGTTTTCGTCGCGCCGTTTGGGGGTACTGGGGTGAATCTCACTTAGGAAATCGCTGGCCATTGAGTGCCTTCTTATCAAATTATTAGATATTAGACGCAACACATCTAATATGGTCGCAAGATTCGATGACGGCTCTTCCTTTCTTTATTTTTCAATGACTTAGAATGACTCTCGTTTCTACTCTTTGGATGCGTGTACGTAAGAAATGCCCACCCGGTTCCCGACCCAAAGTTCATCGGCAACTTCCTATACAACTTGAAGCCATCAGCCTTCCCTCGTCGCGGAACGATACCGGCCCAATTCCTTGACCATGGAGCAGTGATCGGCAAGCAGCTTCAGCGCGGCATTGGCTGAAGTCGCCGTTGATAGCTGGTAGTCGGCATAGAAGACGTATTGCCATGGTTGCCCGTGCACTGGACGAGACTCGAGCTTTGTCAGGTTCGTACCCTGACCGGCGAATACCTGGAGCGCCGCGACCAGGGTTCCTGGGCGGTTCTCGACCGTGAAGGCTAGGCTCACCTTGTCGGCATCGAGATCAGCCATAACCTGGCTCCGGCGACGAATCAGAAAAAATCGGGTGTAATTTTCCGGATTATCTTCAATATCGGCGGCAAGAATTTCGCCCCCATAGTCAATCGCAGCCAGAGCACTCGCAATTCCCGCCGAGGAGCGGTCGCGTAACTCCACCAGTTGCTTAACGCTGCCCGCCGTGTCATAAAACGGGATGGCCTCAATCTGCGGATGCTGCTCCAGAAAACGACGGCATTGCGCCAGAGCGACGGGATGCGAATACACACGAAGGATCTGGTCAAGACTGCTTCCCGGCACGGCGATCAGGTTATGGCGAATCCGCAGCAGCAGTTCACGCTCGACGGAAACATCGTGAGTCAGCAGCAGATCGTAATGCTCCACCACCGATCCCGCCAGCGAGTTCTCAATCGGGATCGCGGCTGCATCTACACGGCTTTCAGCGACAGCAGAAAAGACTTCCGACGACAGCGCACAGGCAAGAATAGTTGCCTGGGGAAAAAACTTTAGAGCCGCTTCATGGCTGAAAGAACCCGGCTCTCCCTGAATGGCGATGTGCATGATGCGGATCGATCCTCAAATTTTCGATTGTACGGCAACCCTATTCGGCTGGGGCGCACCCTATCACACCGTAAGCAGTGAATTGCCTAACGAAAGAAGAGGACGAACGTCATGTTGTGGACAATTTTCGTAATTCTGCTGGTGCTGTGGCTCGTCGGTTTAGTCAGCTTCCACGCAATCGGAGCATACATCCACATTCTGCTGGTGATCGCGGTAGTAGTTTTGTTAATCCAGCTCATCAGTGGGCGGCGATCGGCCCTTTAAACAACAACGCCAGACAACCCGACAGCAAGCAGGCAAGGTGATCTGTCACACAGGAGTAGCTTTTCAATGAACAAAGACCAGGTAACCGGGAAGGTCGATCAGATGACCGGCAAGGTTAAGGAGAAGGTCGGAGAAGCCGTTGGAAACCAGAACCTGGCTAACCAGGGCGTAGCGGACCAGGTAAAAGGCGCTGCAAAAGAAGCCTGGGGCAACGTGAAAGATGCGGCCCACCAGACGGCGGAGCGCCACAAACATGAGGCTGAAGAGCATGCAACGGATGCTCGCAAGCAGGTCTCGAACACAGTCCAGAACGTCAAAGACAAAGTGAACCAGAAAATCGAGGAACACAAGGAACAAGAGCGGATCAGGGAGCGTCGTCCAGCCTGAGCGTTTCCCATTTCTAGACACAGAGCCCGCGGTTCATGCGGGCTCTTCATTTTTAGAGCCTGCGGTTGTCCTACCGACGCAGGAACAAATCAACTGCGACAAAAACAAAAAAGACAGCGGAAATCACACCGTTCATCATAAAGAATGCCGCGTTCAATCGGCGCAGGTCGCTCGGCGAAACGATCAGGTGTTCATAGAGCAGCAAAGCGCCGACGACGGCGACTCCAATCAGCGCCGCAGGCCCCAGCGCAAAGACCCGTACCAGCCGTACGAGCAGTAGAAGCATAATGACGTGCATGGCGCGCGCCATCCAGAAGGCCGCCGTGATGCCATAGGTTGCAGGCACGCTGAAGAGTCCGACAGCGCTATCATGACCAGCGTCCTGGCAAGCATAGAGAAGATCGAATCCGGCCACCCAGAACATCACTGCGAAGGTAAGGATCAAAATGCGCGGGTCCAGCGAGCCGCGTATCGCGATCCAGGCCGCGGCAGGAGCAATTCCCAGCGATACCCCCAGGGCGAGATGCGACCAGCGCGTGAAGCGTTTGGTGTAGGAGTAGACGAGGATGATCGCCAGCGCTACCGGCGACAGCAACAGAGTAAGCCGGTTGAGCTGACCGGCCGCGAGCACAAAGAGCGCCGCCATCACGCAGGTAAAGCCGCCGACAAACCCCCGCGTGAGCAGACCGGCGGGAATGGCGCGGGATCGGGTGCGGGGGTTCGCCGCATCGAGCGACGCGTCAGCCCAGCGATTAAAGGCCATGGCCGCCGAGCGTGCTGTCACCATGCACACGATGATCCAGAAAACCTGGATGGGATGAGGCATACCGTCCGCAGCCAGCATGGCGCCGGTAAGCGCAAAGGGCAAAGCGAAGACCGAGTGCTCCCACTTGATCATCTCCAACGTCATGCTGATGCTGCGAAAGAAGGCCATGTTTCTAGTGTAAAGGCCCTATCTCTGTTCCGGCTGCCCAGCGACCTGCAACAGGTTCGTCACCTTGAATACGCCGGGAACAGAGTTGGCGCGAATACCCGCTGTGTCCTTGTCCGCCTGGCTTTCGACAACTCCGTACAGCGTGACGTTGCCGTTCTGCACCGCGATACGTATCGGTTGGCCCGGATCTATCGCGTATCGGTTCAGCGACGTGAATCCGTAAACCGCCCGATAGACCGCTCGGCGTATTCCGTCATCCATAGGTGACGGTGGATCAACCCGGATTTCGTTGACCACGTCTTTCACACCCTTTGTGTTGGCGGCCACAGCCACTGCGGAGTCGGCATCGACGGGACCATAAGCGCTTCCGCCTAAGGTAACCGCTCCATCGTGGACGCTGACGCTAATGGCATTGAAAGGCGTAGTGCCATAGCCCACGCGATCATATTGAATCGCCTTCACCAGCTTCTCCTGCAGCTCGGCGTCAGAGATTTCCGGACCGGCGACCTGAATTTCGTTGTCAACGGCGGTAACGCCCTTAATGCCATGCACTCGCTTATCGGCGTCTTCCTTCTGGGAAAAGACATCGACCGTTCCCGTGAGCTTTGCGACCCCGTCCTGAACCCCGACCTGCACGTTCTTGAACTGTGACTTGCTCAGCTTCCTCATGATCTCGGCGCGAACATTGTTGTCGTCCGCCTGGGCTTGCGACACTGCGATCGCGTGACCAGATACGGCAGACGCGCCCAACACCAAAACTGCCACCACTGAAAGCAGACCACGCTTCGTCGTTGTCATCTCAACCCTCCTGGCTGGCTGCCCAAGGCCCATCTCCGTTGTTAAGCCCGACTGGAATAGGTTCGCCCTGCCTCATATAATCCGCGAGATGCCCGCACTATATTCTCGGGATGCCAACTTATCCGAAATATCTTAGGCATGCTACTTGTAGCGGCGGCGGATCTTGAAGAGCATGCTGAAAACTCCCGATTCGTCGCGCACCGCCAGCACGGAGAATGTTTGCGTGAGATTCACTTCCGCCTGGATGAGCTGCTCCGCAGTCGAATTGATGTTGGTTGAGTAGGTAAGCGTTGCATGCTGCCCTATCCGCTGCGCCACCGTGATACGGGCGGTCGAGTTGTTCTCTCCACTTACGTAGGACGGATCGATCTTCACGCTGCCGACTCCAAAGAGCTTTTGAATCCGGGTGCTGACGGTGGCATTCAATGCCCCACCCAACAAGGCGTCTGCCGCTGTATTCCCTCCCGCCTGTTGCTGTTGCTGCGCGAAGATCTGCTGGTCTTCCTGCGTGCGGCCCACGGCCAGCAGCGAGAAGATATCCTGTTCCGACAAGGGTGGCGTGGAACGGAAAGTCGGTGTCAGCTTCGAAGTCGTTCCCACCATCCCGATGGTGATGTCGTAGTCCTGGACGTGAGTCGTCGCGCTCAGGTCGATCAACGGATCGATGCGAACAGGGTTTGTGAAAAAGATGTCACCGTGCTGCAGCTCGTATTCGGTCCCCGCGAAGGTGGCGCTGCCTTCGGTTATCGAGATGTGGCCGAGCACCGACGGCTGGGCAAGCGTGCCGCGAATTCGCAGATCGACGTCGCCGGCCAGCTTGGCAAAGGAATTCTGGAAATCAAGCTGTGGCGCCGATACGACGTGGATATCCAGTCGAAGACGATTTGCGGGAGCATCGGGATCCGGGGGGAGAGAGACACTGGCGTTGGAAGAACTGAACGCCGCCAGATCCAGATCGCTGCGGATCGCAAATCGCGTGATGGTCACATTCCCGTTCAGCAGCATCGAATTTTGTGTTCCCTGAAGACGCAGCTTGGCGTCCGCCATCGAGCTCACGCCCTGCGGATAGCGGACACGGACATCCTTGGCCGTCGCCGTCAGATCGGCGTACAGCCCTTGTTGAAAGGTGATAAAGCCTCCCAGTTGCAGCTCTCCCCCGCCGCTCATCCCTGTCAGCTCCCTCACCACCAGCCGGTCTTGATTGAAGGCCAGAGTGCCATTCATCTCGCTTAAGCCGTTGGGAAAATACTGGAGCGCCATCGTCACATTCGTGACTTTCACCTGGCCGGTAAGATTCGGGTGCTCGAATGTGCCTAACGCCTCCACGTGGAAGTCCACATGGCCCGAGGCGGTGAGATCGCTGTCCAGAGTCTGGGCCAGCCTCATATTGATGGAACCATTCGCATGCAAATCCAGATCGCGTGAACCGCCGAAGAGCCCTACCGAACCCTGCGCGCGCAGGTTTGTGTCTTCGCCGACAACATGAAATGGATCGAGATGCAGGCGGCCCGCGGTGAGCGTTGCGTGCAAAGGGCCCTCGGTCCTGAGAGGAACTCCGACCAGCGAAAGCGAAAACTGGTCAATCGCGGCCTCACCGGTCAGCTTACGCGGCTGCTTCAGCGGGCCGGCCACATCGATCGTCCCCACTATCGAGGAGTGGGCGCTCACGCCGTGCACCTCGAGCGTCTGAAGAATCGGATCTACATCCAGGTCGGTAAGCGTGAAGCGCGCCTTCGTCTGGAAGGCGCCGCTCAGCTGCGTCTGCCCATGCACCTGAAAAGCAGCATTCGTCATCCGCGCGTTCAGATCGACGGAAAGCAGATGAGACTGCACACGAGCGTTCGCGTCCATGGTTCCCGCCGCCTTATCCGCCAGATTCAGGTGCGCCAGGTGGAGATTCGCCTCGATATTTGGATCCTGCACCGTCCCATCGCCGCGCGCCTCGAACGTCAGCAAGCCGCCAATTGGATACTTTGGATTTTGGAGCCGATGGATGCGCGCAAGATCAAAGCTCGTGCCTCGCACGGAAAAGTGCAGTGCGCCAGTGGACAGGTTATAGCCGCCGTCACCCTCCACCTTGCCGCCGTCTTGCAAAAAGACGAGATGGGTGGCGCGAATCTCGCGTCCCTCGAATTTCAAATCGGTGTTGAGGCTCCGGTAAGGCTCTCCATCGATATCGCCGCCCTGTATCGCGAGGTGGCCGCCTCCGCTGAGGCCGTTTGGCCGGCCGACCGCATGCGCCTCCAGATTCAACGTACCCCTCACCGGCATCTCCTCGCCGGCTGTCTCCAGCACATCGCCGAGTGGAGCAGCTCGAACGGTGGTGTCTATGCGAATGGCCGATTCGCCGTCGAAAACCGAGCGGCGCGGTGAAATCTGGTGCGCGCGCATCTCGCCCGAAATGTGTATCGCCGTAGCGCCGCGCAACAGTGATGCCTCTTGGATGGAAATGATCTCCGGCGCATACTTCCCCTGGATGTCAAGCGAGTCCCAATGGATGGTGCGCTGAACCGGTTCGGCATGCTCACCGGCGATCTCCTTGACATCGGGCCCGCTGCCAAGCTCGTCCACCGCGCGCGAGCTGTATATGAGATCGAAATCTGTGGCGTTAAAATGCCCCTCAACAGCGGGCATCACAATACTGCGCGTAATGGTTCCCTGGAATGCCGCATGGCCGTGCAGCGCCACAGGAATCGCCCGCACTCCGGTCTTGCCTCCTTCCGTAACGCCGAGCACTGTGAGCGTGCGGTTAAACTCGCCAAGATCCGTGGTCGTGAGGGAAACCTGCAGGCCAGACGGACGCGTGATCGGATACACTCCCAGCACGCCGGTCGCATGAGCCTGCGTCCCTGGAGTGTGCGCCGTGAAATTGCGAATATTCACGATGCCTCGGGCGTTGAGATACTGCGCATCTACGATCCCGTCCAGCGGAACAAGCTGCGGCGCAGGTCGCGCCGGAGCTCTCAGGGCGAGTCTGGCATCCAGAACAAATGCGGCGGCGCTGCCCGTCCAGTCCAGATTCACCGGACCGCTGACAATCGTGTCGAAACCAAGGTTGTGAACCGCCGGCGGCGCGACCGACGACAGAATGAAAGCCAGCGTCGTGCCGCTGATGCGTGCGCGCACAATTCCCTGTTGCTGATTGCCGGCAATCACATCAGGCCCCTGCGCCGCACGCGTCGAAGTCGATGGCTTTCGACGAGCCTCGGCCGAAGGTCGAGACTCCAACTCCCCGGGAGTTGCCTCCCCGATATTTAACCAGTGGATAATGCGCATCGTGCCATCCAGGGAGCCACCGCGAGGGAACCTTGCCTGAACGTCCGTCAGCGCAAGCTCATCCTGAGTGATGTGAATCGCGGTCTTGGCATTCACGCCGACAAGATTCACCGTGCCCACGCGATACGTCCCATCGGCCACCGTGCCCTGACCATCGACGGTGAAGTTGCCCTTCGTTCCCTGCCCTGCGATCTCCAGCTCAGCGTTGCCCTTGTCTAGCCCCGGAATCGCCGCCAACGCCTCCACAATACGGATGTCTGCCTGACCCCGTAATGAAGCTTTCCATTGCGGGTCGGCAAAATCTGTCAAAGACGCATTGCCCTCCAACTGCGAAGGTCCTGTTTGTAACCGAAACGATCGCAATTTCGCTTCGTTCCTTCCAAGCTCCATTTGTAGGTCGAGTTTCGATTGAACTGGCTTTGCCTTGCCGCGCTGCGCTGTCAGGTCCTCGACATGAATCGTGCCCTCATAGCGATCCTGCGCTGCGTCCGTAATCGGGGCCACGTACTTCACCGTCGCGTTCAGGTTATTCGCGGCAAGATGGAACGGAATCGCTCGCTGATTGATGAGCGCCAGGCCGTCGTTCACCTCGGTGCGATCCACAGCCAGATCCAGAAGCGTGTCCGTGGGTGAGTTCTTACTCTCGCTCGGAACCTTAGGCCGCGGCTGATTCGTGGAGCCGTCCGGATACACAATCAGATGAATCGCCGGCTGGTCGACCGCGAGGTAGTTCAACCCAACCTTCGCACGGAACAGCGACAGTATCTTCACGCGCACAAAAATCCGATCCGCATGTGCATACGGAGCCTCGCCCACCGCCTCCAACCCGTGAATGGTAAGGTTATGAGCTTCAAATTCCAGGTGCAGGAGACGCCACTGGAGGGTTCCAAGCTCAACACGGCCTCCGGTTGCTCGTTCCAGGACAGAAATCAGCGCCTGACGTACGCGGCTCTCGAATTGCGGTGTGCTCATGTACCACGCCGCTGCGCCCAGAATGAACGTGATCAGCATGACCAAAGCGATAACTGCCTTCCACCAATGCCGCCAGAGCGAAGGTCGCGGAACCGCCGGGGAAGAATGCGGGTCTGGAGGAGCAGGATTATGTGGAGTGCTCAATCTGCGTCCTCGCTATCGTTCTGGTTCTCGGAACTCTCGCGGTAAGCCGGATCGATAATTTTCACGCTGCCTTCGTCGTGCAAGCTCTTGAGCCAGTCCTCCAACAACACGTTCACGTGTTGCTGCAACAGAATCTCATGGATGTTCTGTGACACTTCGTCCAGCGGCGGCGGCTTTTCATTCTGGCGTTTGAATACGGGAAGAACCGACTTCTCGTAATATTCCTGGATCTCCTCATGTGAAATGCGAACGCCGCTTCGAAAACGAAGATCTATGAATCGCAGAATAGCGAGCCTCTGTCGCCAGTGGGCAAAGACCTCGTCTTCCCTCAAGTCGTGCGCGGCAAGAAACTTCTTCCATCCCTCGGCGCTCGCGCAGTGGAACTGCCGGCATACCGGCAAATGGTTGCGCACATCGGTCAGCGACGCTTCTACCTGATCGTCCGGAATTGCGAGATCCAGGTGCTGTTGCGCCCTCATCTGCTGCAGGATAAGCGTGCGGTTCGCCAGCCGGCGAGCGGCCAGGATAGACGTGTCGCTGCCTGGGGCCACCGAAAACGGTTCGAGCACCGCGAAGCGCATTTCCTCCTGCACGTCGCTCTCTAATAACACATCTCCGTTGATCACGGCGATGATGCGGTCGAGCACCACGGGTTGGCCCGCCTGTTGAGCCGGACCTGCGGCCGCCGCCTGCGCATAGGCAACTGCCCGGCCTGTCGCCAGGGCCGCGAAGATCGTCGCCCATGCCAGCATTCGCTTCATCAGAAAGCCTGCCCGATGCTGAAGAAAAAGTTGAAATGTCCGGCCTGGCCCACATGCGGCGGTGTCGGCTGACCGTTGGTGGTCCCGTAGGTGACGATCACCGGAAAGATCGGGGGATTCAGGTTGTAGCTGAAGTCCAGCCGCAATGGACCGATCGGAGTGCGGTAGCGCACGCCCAATCCCACCGCGTGAGAAAAGTTGTTAAAGTCGCAGAGGCCAGTGGGATTCGTGCTCGAAGAGCGTGTAACCATGGACTGCTGTTCCTCGTCCAGGATCTTGCAGGTCCAGCTGTGCGGCTGCTTAATGCGGAAAAAACTGGGCCAGATATCCGACGAGTTATTGAAGACGTTGCCCATGTCGTGAAACAACACGAAGCCCAATGAGTCGGCAAAATAAGGGAGCCTCCTGTAAGGAAGGCGCAGTTCGGTGTTGTTCACGAAGGCGCCGGCGCCGCCGATGGGAAAGCCGGTAAGCGAGTCGCGCGGCCCGGCGGAATTGATGGCGAAACCCCGCAGTGACTGGGCGCCGCCGGCATACAGGCGCTCAGGCAGCGGAATGTATCTGTACTGATCCGCGCCAAAGGACCGCATATAGCCAAACCGCGTAACGCGCGCGAGAACGTACCGGTCATTATCGAAGGCATAATAGCTCGCGTTGGTAGCGTCCAGCCTGTTGAAATTCGCCTCCGATGCGAAGATGTTATAGGTAAAAAACTCCTCCACGCTCGTGTAGGTCCCCCCATGGGCATCCAGCTGAATTGGCCGGCGCGTATCGCGAATCCACGTAAGGCCGGGGCCGCCCACGCGCACCGGCTCTGAATCGATCGGAATCTGATCGGGAGAGACCTGAATGGTATTCGAATCCACCACCACGCGGCGATAGGTGAAGAAGTAAGTCAGCGTGTTCGCCTTGTCGGGCCTTTGCGTCAATTGCACCGTGCCCTCCAGCCGCGATGATGCGAACGTCGTTATATCCTGCGCATTCTTGTAGCCGCCGCTCAGCGAGAACTCCAGCTTGGGATCGTTGAAGATATGCGGAACAGAATAGACCACCGCCACCAACTGTTCCAGCGAGCCATATGCCGTTCGCAGCGTAATCGACTGGTTGCGTCCACCGAGATTGATGCGTGACACATCGAATCGCACCAGCCCGCTGGCGCCTGTCTTTCCATTGGAACTGCAGCTCGGTTGCGGGGGTTCCCCCGGGGTTGGGTTGGGGCAGTTGTTCGTAGGGTTGCCCGTCTGCGCCTGGAATCCAAACCCATAACTCAGATCCCAACGCTTGGCCTCGGTAAATTGCAGTAGCACGTTCTTACGCTGTGCATCTCCGGCAGGATTCTGAACCGCCGCGTTCACCTCGTTGAAGAGCGCCAGATCATACATCTGCCGCTGCATCTCCGCCAGGGCCGATTGATCCAGCGGTTGGCCCGGATGCACCAGAATACGAGACTCGATCGTCGATGGCCGAGTGAAGTGCAACCCGGAAATCAGGACGCGGTTGACGAAGGTCTGGTCGCCCTCCGTTATGTTGAATGTTACGTCGATTTTATTCGTGTCTTCAGACTCGTGTTTCTGTTCAATGGCAATGGAAATCTGGCTGAAGCCACGCCTTAGATAATAAGTGAGCAAAGAGTCTCGGTCCGCGACGATCGTTGCTGGGGAGACTGGCTCGCCCGTCTGCAGATTGAGCAGCGGCTTCAACTCCTCAAGCGGAATCTGCTCGTTGCCCGCAACCTGATAGTTGCCGATCCTCTGCTGAATCCCCTCATCGATATGGTATGTAACCGATAGGCCTGCTGGCTGGCCCGTCCCGGGGCTCGGGGACCGCGTCACTTCCGGAGTTACCTTCACGTTGATAAAACCATTGCTCAGGTAGAGCCCGGTAATGTTGTTGACGGCTGCTTGCATAAGCGCCTGGCTGAAGAGCCCGTGCCTGTCGAACAAACTTGCCTTCAGGACCACCAGGCGCGATTCCAGAACGGCGGCGCTAAAGTACTTGTTGCCGGTCACGGTCACCGCTTCTACGCGATGGCGTTCACCCAGCTTTACGTCAAATTCGATCAGCGTTTTGTCTGGCCCCTGGGCAGTTATCCGGTGGGTAACCTCCACGTCAAAATACCCTACACGCTGGTAGTAGTCGCGGATTCGCCTGTCGCCTTCATTCAACAGGTCCTGGTCCACGGTGCCCTCTTCAAACACCGGCACCAGCGTCCGCACTTTTCCCTGGCTCATGTTCACGCCATTCACGCGAATTGCCACGACCGGCCCCTGATTCGCCTGGAAGGTATAGTCCAGCAAATTCGTCGTCCGCTGAAACTCCTTCGAATCAAGCCCGATACTCGCCTCCAGGCGCTGCTGTTTCTGGTAGTGGCTCCTCAGATTCGTCAAGGCGCGCCGCACCGTCTCGCGCGTCACCCGCGATCCCTGCTTCAGTCTTCCCTTCCTGCGAAATGTGTCGATCGTCATTCCGGGATCGCCCTGCACCTTCACGTCTCCCACCCTGGCCTGCGGTCCTGTAGTGACCTTGAATTGCACATCCACCTGTGCGTCTTCGTTATCCACTTTTGTGGTCTTCGTAATGTTCCCCTGGTAAAAGCCGTTTTCCTGGAGCGTCTCCGTCAACTCCGGGTCGGCCTGTGAAAGCCTCAAATCGCTGAATCGCGTGCCGGGATTTAGGCGTGTCGCGCGTTGGAGTTGACTGGTGAGCCGGTCGTTCCTCAGACCCTCCACCGTAATGCGCCCAAAAAACAGGGCTTGTGCGCCCTTGAATATGATCGTTACCTGGTCGCCATGCCGGGTACCTTCAACCTCGATCCCCCGGTAGAGCCCGGTGGCATAAAGACGGCGCAGGCTCTGCCGCACATCGTCAGCGTTCAAAGCCTTGCCGGCCTGAACCGGCAGCGCCGCGGGAAGCGGTTCCAGCCGGATGCGGTCTACACCTTCAAATTCCACCGCCTCGACATTTAGCCCTTCCCATGCTCGCAGGCTATTGGTCGCACTTCCCTTCGTCGCCGTGGGCGGCGGCGCAGTATTGGAAGGCGTGACGGGCGGAGGGGCTTTCGGCTTTGCTGTCGCCTGAGCATGCGCTAATGTTGGAGCGCCGAGCGCAAACGAAAGCGCGGCGGCCAAAAACAGCGCCGTGCGGCATCGATGGCCCAGCATTCGCGAAAAACCCAATCAGCCCTCGCATGTGCTCCTAAGAGCGTGCTCCAACCATAACGTCCACAACCGTAGGATGCGAAACTTGCGCGGAAGCACGGCGCTTCATCTCCGCCTCAACCGACATCCATTTCGCCTCCTATACTAATGACAGATGGGGATGCTCTTCAAAACCGCGCCTGCCGATCCCTCATTGGATCGATACTCGCGCCAGGTGTTTTTTCCTGGAATTGGCGAGGCCGGCCAGGAACGGCTACGCGTCGCGCACGTCGCGCTTGTGGGCTGCGGAGCCACCGGAGCCGCCGCTGCCGGCCTGCTCGCACGCGCAGGTGTCGGCACCCTCACTCTGCTGGACCGCGACTTCGTGGAAGAAAGCAACCTGCAGCGCCAGGTGCTCTTCGACGAAGCCGATGCCCGCGGGTCTCTGCCCAAGGCGGAAGCCGCTCGGCGAAAAATTGCACTCTTCAACAGCGAGATTACGGTCCATGCCCGCATTGCCGACCTCACTCCGGCAAACATTCACGAGCTTCTGACCGGGGCGGATATCCTCCTTGACGCCACCGACAATTTCGAAACACGCTATCTCTTGAATGACTACGCGGTCGAACAGCACAAGCCCTGGATCTACTCCGCGGCTGTGGGCGCGTATGCGGCCTCCATGAACATTCTCCCCGGGGAAACCGCCTGTCTCGCCTGCATCTTTCCCGAAGCGCCTGGGGGAACAGTAGAAACCTGCGACACGGCCGGCATTTTGAACACCGCCGTCAATCTGGCTGCGTCGCTTGCCGTCACCGAGGCAATGAAGTTTCTCACCGGCGCGCACACCCGCCTGCGGCGCACCCTGCTCTCCTGCGATCTATGGACCAACGAATGGTCCTCTGTCTCATCCGCTCAGCCAAGAATAGGCTGCGAGGTCTGCCAGCGGCGAGACTTCCGGCATCTGCGCGGCGAAGGTCGTCCGCACATCACGCTCTGCGGACGAAATTCTGTCCAGATTCACGAACACAGCCGCCCGGTCGATTTCCGGGCGCTCGAAGCCCGGCTCAAGCCTCATGGCCAGGTCCGGTCCAACAACCTGCTCTTACGCTTTGAGCGGGGAGAACACACGTTGACGATCTTTGCCGACGGACGGGCGATTATCCAGGGAACGACCGACTTAGCCGTCGCTCGTACCCTCTATGCCCGCTACATCGGTTCTTAGGCGGTCAGGTCGTGTCGCGCGACTCAGGCCTATGGCGTGTGCGCCAGCCTGCTCTCTATCGACCTGTGGAAGCTAGCCGAGTCCTGAGAAAAAGACGACGGCAAGATTTGCGAGCACTGCCCCAGCTTGCAGTGCAAGCACTTTCAGCGTCTCTCTTGGAGCCCGGGGCAGCCATCGCTTCGCGAAGAACGCCAATACCGGCAGCTGTCCAACCATGAGTAGCTGCCAGAGATGAGCATCTGTCCCCTCATCGGCCTCACGGAGAATGTGGCCGTTTTGGATTAAGTCCGAACCAACATGACCAAGCACCAACGTCAGGGCGATCAGCGACATTGCCATCGGAAGAAAGGCGCTTGGTCGTTTCGTGATGGAGACAAAGGTGAGGGCGCAGTGTTTCATTTTTGGCTCTCGGAGTCGGAAGGACTGAGAAAGTGCGGAGCGACCACACCCGGACCTCAATCCAGCATGGCGTGCGGCGCGGGTAAGCGTCAAGGCGCTTACCGAGCGTATCCCACCGGGCGAGGCCTGTTCAGCCAAAATCTCCCGGGCAACCCTTCGCTTTCCGTATGCCTCTAAACGTTAGAGTTGTTTTACGTTCTTTTTTCCTACTTTCCCATGAACGCGACCACACTCAGATCGAATTCCCCCTTGCCCGAAGTCGCAACTCATGGAATTCTCACTCAAGCAAAGGATTTCTTAATGAGCGTTGGCCAGACAGAATCAAAGCCCGTCCACCAACACCTACGACGCAATCCGCCCATAGCCGGAGAAGCCGAAGCAATCGCCGCGGCGCAGGCAGGAGACGAAAAAGCATTTGAAATGCTCTACGCGCTCCACAAGCGCCGCGTCTACTCGCTGTGTCTTCGCATGCTGGGCAACGTAGCCGCTGCCGAGGATCTTACTCAGGACGCCTTTCTCCAGCTCTATCGCAAAATCGGCACCTTCCGCGGCGATTCGGCCTTTTCCACCTGGCTGCACCGCCTTTCCGTAAACGTGGTACTCATGCACCTTCGCAAAAAGGGACTGCCCCAGATTTCACTCGAAGAAGCACTTGAGCCCGCGCAGGAGGACGGTCCCCGCAAGGACCTCGGCGCTCGCGATCTTCGGCTTTCCGGCTCCATCGATCGCGTGACATTGGAGCGCGCCATAGAAAATCTTCCCCCAGGCTACCGTCTGGTCTTCGTCCTCCACGACGTGGAGGGTTACGAACATAACGAAATTGCTGACATGCTCTCCTGCTCCATCGGAAACAGCAAATCGCAACTGCACAAGGCGCGCATGAAATTACGCGATCTGCTCCGCACCGGACAACGGAAGGAGACCGCAGTATGACCGGGACGCGCCTCGAAAAACCCACTATGACTAATTGTGCTGATTTCCAAGAACGACTGCCTGAGCTATTCGAGACAAACGCGAACCTGAGTGCCGACGAGCACCTCCAGAGTTGCGAGAACTGTACTGCGCTGGTACGTGACCTCGAATATATTGCCCAACAGGCAAAACTGCTCCTGCCCATCCACGACCCCAGTCCCGGCGTATGGGAAAACATACGGTCGGCTATCCATACCGACTCAGGTCAAAACAACGTTAATCCATCTTCCGCGCCCCCGACAGCTTCCGCGCCACCGACGGGAAGATAGCCTCGACGATAGAAGTTGTATTCGGTCCTATAATCTCGTACAGCGCATGAGGACCGAGACAAATCTGCCGGTAAAGGTGCGACGCATCGTGCTTACCGGATTCATGGGGGCCGGCAAATCCACCATCGGTGCGCTGCTCGCGCAGAAGCTCGGCTGGCGCTTCCTCGACACCGACGCCGCTATCGAAGCGCGCGCCGGAGTCAGCATCGCCCAGCTCTTCGAACAGCGCGGCGAGGCGGCCTTTCGCGCGCTTGAGACCGAAGCCATCCGCGCCCACGCGCAGACCGAGCACCTTATTCTCGCCCTCGGCGGGGGAGCCGTCGAAGCCGAACCCACGCGCGACGCCCTCGCCCAGCTGGACCACGCCTGCATCGTCTTCCTCGATGCCCCGCTCGAATTGATGGTAGCCCGCTGCATCGCACAGCCTGACGCCGCTGAACGCCCCGTGCTTGCCGACCGCGAAGGCCTGGCGCGGCGTCTGGCCGCACGACTTCCCCACTACCGCGAGGCGCATCTCACCATCGCCACCTCACAGCTGACTCCTCAGGCCGTCGCCGACCATATCCTCGAAGCTCTGTCTGATCGCTGTGTACCCCCACCCCGCGCCATGCGGGAAAAGGAAGGCGTCGCAACCCCATGAGCGAAATCATCAGCGAAACCGAGACGAAAGCGGCCCAGCATTCCCAATCCCGGTTACGCGATCATCGCGGCCATCGCGCCGACATCTTGTTTGCCTTCGGCGTCGCCCTCGCACTCTACGTCGCATGGCATGTGCTGGAGGTCCTGGAACTCATCTATGTCAGCGCTCTATTTGCAGTCGTGCTTACACCAATCATGCGCACTATCATGGGCCTGCGCATCGGCAAATGGACGCCCAGCCGCGTCTCGGCCATCCTCATCCTTCTGTTCGCCGTGGCTGCATCGGCAGCTCTCTTTTTCTTCGTTGCTCTTCCTCCCGTTATCCGCGACATGCACCAGTTCGCACTCGAAGTCCCCAGCCGCGGCCCGCAGTTGATCGAGCGCATCCACAGATTTCCGCTCTCCAAGCATGTGGATGTAAGCGCGCTCAACGCCAAGCTCCAGAGCCTCGCCGGCAACTTCGCCGGCTTTGTCTTCTTATCCTTTAAGGCATGGGCGAGCAGCCTTTTCTTTATCATCACCGGTGCCGTCCTTACCGTTTACTTCATGCTTGAAGGCGAGATTGCCTACAACTGGCTGCTCTCTTTCCTGCCTGTGGGCAGGCGTCAGCGCCTCCACGCCACCCTCGCCCGCGCGGAAGTCCGCATGGGAAAGTGGCTGCTCGGCCAGGGATTGCTCATGCTGCTCCTTGGCCTTACCAGCATGATCGTCTTCCTGTTTCTGCACGTCCGATATGCTTACGCGCTTGGCGTACTCATGGGACTTTTCAACCTCATTCCCTATGCAGGTGCGATTGCTTCCATGGTCCTCATCGTCCTGGTCGCCGCCATCGACTCCTGGGGACGCGTCATCGGCGTGGTCGTCTTCTATGCGATTTACTCCCAGATCGAAACCTCGTATCTAACGCCACGTATCATGCGCCAAAGCGTCGACCTCGCCGGTCTCACCGTTCTCATCGCGCTCATACTCGGCGCTTCCCTGGCCGGCATCGTGGGCGCTCTGGTCGCCGTCCCTACGGCCGTTCTGGTGGCTGTGCTGCTGAACGAATACGCCGTGCAACACGATCCCATCATCACCGACGTCAAAACGAGTGACAACATCGAGTAAGGGCTGAGGGATAATGGTTCAATTACTGGACTGGGCGACGACTCGCTCGAACTCGAATAAGGACCGGTATCGCGGAGAGTGACGCAACCCGGAATCTGACTCACTCTCCTGAAGGGTCTGTCGGCGCATTGGTATTATGGAGTGTGAACCCCACACCCCAGCTCGCTGAAAGGTTGACCGCCGAGCTAGAGCTCGCGCCGATCTCCCTGAGTCCTCCGGATGTAGATCCGCCGGAACAGATGGAGCATGAGACGCATCTCCACGCTCCGCATGCCGGCGATACTGCATCCCGCATCGCCGACTATCGCGAGCTCTTCAAGGTCCGCGTAACGCTGATGGTCGTGATGACGGCATGGGCCGGATTCTACCTCGGGTCCATGCAGTCCGGAATCAGCAGCGTTCAGCCCGGCCTCATCGAAGCCCTCTTCGGCATCGCGCTGGTCTCAGCAGGATCGGCTGCCCTGAATGAGTGTCTGGAACGCAAGCTCGACGCCAAAATGATCCGCACCTCACGGCGGCCCATGGTCACCGGACGCATCGGCCTGGCCCATGGAATTATCGCCGGCCTGGCCGCCATCGCCATCGGTTCCATCTGGCTGGTCCACGAAACCAATCTCATCACCGGCACCCTCGCCCTCATCACGGCCTTCACCTATGTGGCGATTTACACCCCGCTCAAGCGCCACACCACCATGGCCACATTCATCGGAGCCTTCCCCGGAGCCATGCCGCCCCTACTCGGGTGGACCGCCGCCCGTGGACGCATCGAGTGGCCGGCTGTCGCCCTGTTCGCCATTCTTTTCATCTGGCAGTTTCCCCACTTCATGGCCATTGCCTGGCTCTACCGTGAAGACTACGGACGCGCCGGCATTCGCATGCTCCCCGTGGTTCAGCCCGACGGCTGGTCTACCGTGCTCGAAGCCCTCACTTACGCCGTGTTGATGATTCCCGCCAGCCTTCTGCCCGTCTATCTGCACGTCGCCGGACTTTACTACGGGGCGGCCGCTGCGATCCTCGGCATCGTCTATCTCGGCTACACCATCCGTTTTGCACGGATTACCCACGCGCGGTCGACCATCGAATCGAAGATGTACGCACGCGATCTGCTCAAGGTCAGTGTCATCTACCTGCCGCTGCTGCTCACCGCGCTCATGCTCAACGCCAAAGGTAAGTAATAATGCAAACCACCATTCAAACCAAGGGGCCTGAATCGAAGGGATCGACCGGCGCTACCATAGCGGCGATCATCGTAGCCAGCGCCTTGGCCAGCGCGCTCATCTGCTGGCTGGTGTATTTCCACGCGCCCACCGATGTGGCCGGAACCCATCTCCTCTTTCTGCCCGCGACGAATGCCTTACTGAACGCCCTCAGCACCATCGCCCTCCTCACCGGTTTCGTTTACATCCGCAGCCGGCAAATCCCCAAGCACCGCGCTGCGATGCTCACAGCCTTCTTCTTTTCGTCGATATTCCTCGTCTCCTACCTGGTCAACTTCACGCTGCACGGCGAGACGAAGTTCCCGCGCGGCAATCCCTTGTGGCCTCTTTACTGGAAGCTGCTCGCCTCCCACATCGTGCTCTCGGTCATCGCCTTGCCGATCATCCTGATTACCTTCTTTCTCTCGCTTTCTGGACGTTTCTCGGCGCACAAACGCTTGGCTCGCTGGACCTTTCCCATCTGGCTCTATGTCTCGGTTACGGGCGTAATCGTTTACGCCATGCAGGCCGTTTGCCGCTGAGGATTTTCGAATGCCGCTGGTTATGAAACGAGAACGAAATGGAGAGACTGGGAAAGAGTCCCGCCGCGAGCTGCATCTCGCCGGAAAAGGCGGCCAGCCTCCAAACGCCCCACCGAAAGATGACGGAACGCGCCAGCTACTCCAGAGCGGCGGCTGGACCATTGCCGCTGGTCTGCTGGCCGCGCTGCTGACCGCTACCGTCTTTGGAGGAATCACCCGCCAGGGGCCGCACACCAACTCCGGCTGGCTGGCGCTCATCGTCGCCCTCATGTGCCTGCCCTTCGGGTCTCTGCTCTTCCTGCTCGGAGCTGCCAAGTGGCTTCGCAACCGTCGCCTCAGACGCCATAGTTAGGTTTTCGGCTAACCTTCGAAGCTTCGTAACTTGCCCTTGCGCGAATCGTTCGAAACGCTGAAACGCACTCCCGCGGTCCCTGTTATCCTTCTCTGAACATCCTTTGGAGTAACCCTAGTCATGGCAAGAAGCGTCAACAAGATCATCCTCCTCGGCAACGTCGGCAAAGACCCCGAATTCCGCGCAACGGCGGGCGGCACAACCGTCGCCAACTTCTCTCTGGCCACCACCGACCGCACCAAGGACCAGGCCGGCAACTGGACCGACCGCACCGAGTGGCACAACCTCGTCGCGTTCCAGCGCACCGCCGAGATCGTCCGCGACTACGTGAAGAAGGGCTCAAAACTCTATATCGAGGGCAAGATCCAGACCCGCTCCTGGGATGACAAGACCTCCGGCGAGAAGAAGTATCGCACCGAAGTGCTCATCAACGAACTCGTACTTCTCTCCGGCAAGAGCGAGGGCGGGAGCGAAGGCGGCTATAGCCGCGGCGGCGGCTCGTCGTACGACCAGCGCAGCTCAGGCCCCGCGGACGACCTTGTGAGTTCGACCGAGATTACCGACGACGATATTCCGTTTTGAAGACCGGTTCGCGTACAGGATTTCAAGTCCTGGCCCCGAACCCGGTCGCGTCAGCCCTCCGCTTATAAAGATCGCAGGAAGTTCAGGAGGTCCTGTTGTTGTTGAGCGGTGAGGTTGTTGAAGTTCTCGATAACTTCGTTGGCTTCAGAACCCGAGCTTGAGTGCTGTTGGATCGCTTCAAGAAGATCGGTTGTACGGCCATCGTGCAAAAAGAAGATGCGCTGTCCAAGACCCCAAAGGGGCGCGGTGCGGAATTCGTTCGGACCCGCGGTGCCTTGGGAGACACCGTCCGCCAGGTTGGCGCCCATCTTGTGAACAAGCAGATCGGAAAAGAGGTTGGCGTTCACCTGGTTGAGGGCGGGCACGATACTGGAGGTTCCCGTGGTCAGGGTTGGGGTGTGGCATAAGTTGCACCCGACATTGATGAAGTCCTGATTGCCGTTGGCGATGGACTGCGCAGAAGGATTGCCGGGGATATCGGTATTAGAAGTGAGCGGTGGCGCCAGCAAGCGCATGAACATCGCGAACTGTACGACATCGGATGGGACCTGGGCGTTCTGTGCGGCCAGGTCGGAGTTGGCTGACACCAGGAAGTTGGTGGCGTCTTCCGGTGTGGGATTGAATTTGCAGGCTGCCGGAAGGCCGGACAGCAGCTCCTCATCGGGGCTGGGGCGTTCGTTGGGAAAGAGTTCATTGGTAACGCCCATTTCCACGTTGTAGGCTTCGCCGGCGAACGTCTCCAGCGATTTGTTCTGGGCCTTCCAGCCAAAGCGCGCAATGGTGCCATCGTTGCCGTTGTGATTGGGATGACCCGAGATCCCGAGGGCCGTTTTCCGCGCCGCTTTCTGATGCATGTTGCTCAGGATGGTTTCATCGGGGATATTTTCAATCAATCCGGCGCCGAAGATCGGCGTAGGAATACGGTAGATCACGTTCCCGAGGGCTAGGTTCTGGGCGAAGGCGGGCTGCGCGAGTGTGCATCCAACGGCATCGGAGCGCCCCTGGATGGTAAACAAGTCATGGACGCCGCCGTCAGCGGTGGAGCTTACGGTGCCGTTCGAATTCAGGAAGTGGACAAACCGGGCTTCGCGCGCCGGCCCATCCGGGGTAATGAAAGATGGGAGGGTATTGGTTGCTCCGTCAAGATTGTAGACCAGGGTTTCCGGGTTGGGTCCGACAAATGGGAAGACAGAGGCGCTCGGACTCGTACCGCCGACGTTCGGTTGGGAATGGCAGCTCGAACACTGATTGTTGTTAAACCGGGGCCCGAGGCCGTTGTTGGTTCCTCCCTGGACGACTTCGATGTCTGCGAACCGGCCTTGGCCGTTTGTGAAGAACTCAGTGGCGCCGGGAGTTTGCGAAAGATTGGCCAGCGGCTGACCGGCGTCAACCGCGTCGGTTCGCACACCGGGGTCATGTGCAGACTGAGATGTAGATGAGGACGCCTGCCCTGCCGCCTGCACTAGCTTGATCGTGGCCGGTGTCAACAAGGCAAAGATGAGGGCCGTCATAGCTAATATCAAAGTTCTTTTTGGCAACTTCACTTGAAACGAACTGACAATTTGGCACACTTTCATACGAAGAATGCCGGGGAAGTTTTTCATCGTGGGTATCCTCTGCGCTCCTTAAAAGCTTCCGCTCAGACCTTGCGCTACGAGCTTCGCTCCCTAGGATCAGCTGTGGCGGAGGCGCGTTGGCGATGCGCTCCGATTGTCGTTGGCAGGCTTATCTACGCTCGTCTCAGGACGAGTCTCTCTGCGAAAAGGCGAGACATTGGAGCGGTTCGCAGAGCACTAACTGGGTACGAATCCTAAGGCGAGTACGTGTGCCAGGCAATTGTCAAACAGTAGCGTATGTGGTGGTTCTGTGGCGGGATTTGATGATCCTCATCGGCAGAGTAGCGGATAGCGCTTTTCAGTAGCGGGAGTTACTAACTCTTGTCTGAAGAGGTCCGATCGCAATCTCTGAAGATAGAAGGTGTGCGCCCATATAATTTCTTGAAATCACGGCTGAAGTGACTTCTGTCTCCGGCGCCCAAAGTAGCGGCAATTTCCTTAACACTGAGGAAGGACCCGTTGAGCAGAGCTTCGGCCTGCTTCATTCTGAGGCAGCGCACGTACTGCTTTGGCGAGAGCGAAGTCTCGGCCTTGAATAAGCGAATAAAGTGGCCGGTGGAAAGACGGACCTCTCGCGCTAATTCGCCTATCGGGATGTTTCGATGAATCTCCTCGTGAATTGTCTTAAGTGCCGCCTCGATTCGCCGGTCCATACCATGCTCCATTGTGGTCAGCCGTATGCGGCTGGAATAAGTTTCAGAACGGAGACCACAGCAGGCATGCAGTTTGTCCGGCTTCGTTTACCCAGCGAAGCCATAACGGAAGTCAATCTTGCATGAGCAGACCGAAGAGCGAAGCAAAGCTTATCATTGCATCGCCGGAGACGGCATTGCCGCCGCACACATGTGCGAAGGCGCTCCCAGGCCTCTGAGAAACCTCAGATTCAGGCGAATCTTTCCTTATAGCTGGCAGAAGAACCGCACGAAGCTTTACCGAAGCCTTCGCGCGAAATCGGCAGGAGAATCCAGATGCGTGAGAATTGTAACTCAGAGCAATGTCGTTGCCAACCAATTGATGTCGACACCAAGTGATGTCGACATTTGAATGGATACTTAGTCAAGACCTGATTCGTCGTTTCACAATCTCCACTCTGCTAGTTGTAACTGTTCGATCCTCAGCGGCGAAAGCGGATTTAACCGCGAGTTCGAAAACCGATCGATGACTCCACAGTTGGCCATGTCACCGCATCAGGCATCGTTAAAAAAAAGGACTCATTGGCTCTGACCGAGGGCTGACTAACGCCTGCTCTCCTCCAGCCGCACATCCATCTTTGCGCCCGTGGTCCGGTCAAGGAGTTCTTTGGCAGAGGTCAGGCTGATGTCATGCGGAACGGGATGGAAGTTCGTCCGGACTTCCCGCTGATCCTTGCTCACATTGTGGAACAGGAGCACTCGGCCCTGGACGTGAACCTCGATCAGGCTAGCCTTCCAGCGTGTCGCGCTCACCTGCTCGCGCTGGATCTCGAACGTCCCGCCCTTCTCCACATAGCCCAGGAGGCCGTACCCGAAGTCCACCCGATCCATCAGTTGACCTTTCATCGCGACCAGCCGCTTCAGGCGTCGATTCACTATCAGCGTACCGCTCAGCGCATGCACAATCCGTCTGTCATAGCTTGTCGGGGTAAACGCAGGGTTGGGGCGAAACGAAAGATGCACCTGGTCGCCCTCGCTGGGGCCTGAATATTCATAAAGAAACGCCTGCGGAAGCATCTCGATCACCTTTCGCATCCGCTCCTCGTCCTTCAGATGATCCTGCTGCAGGCGCGTCATCGCGCCCGGCTTGTTGACCAGTTCATTCAGCCGCCGTTCTTCACTCCTGCGCTCGTCCTCATCGAGCGGCCTGCCATGGTCTGCAATCACGCGAAAGATCGGCCCCTGCGGCGTTTCTACCTGCTCACGAACCACATCTTGCGACCCGGAGACGCGAATGCTGCGATATTGCCAGAAGCTGTCGCATTCGCGGTCCTGAAGCTCGTTGTGTACCACGTCCGCAGCCAGTTGTTGCGCAGATTCGGCCGGTGTCCGGTCCTGGGCCTGGGCAAGCAGGCTAATGCCGATCAAAGCGACTACGAAAGATGCCCGTGGGTGCATGGTTCGTTGACTCCGTGAGTGGTCCGATCTACGCACAGCATCCCATGTCTTGCTGAACCCAATGCGAGGATGCTGTTAATTGCCACAGAAATTGTGCACTAACGGGAGGACCCTTTACTCCCTTGGATTCAACAGTACTTCAACTGGCTGCATCCGAATCGTTTAACGTTGATTCCGGGGCCTTCCCTCGCAACGTACATATCCAGCGCAGGTTGCTACACTTGAGTCATGCTAGATGAGTTAACCTTTCGTCGGAACGCGGATCACGCTATCGAATCGCTCAAGAAAAGCCTGATCGACGCCGAAGAAGACGGCGGCTTCGAAGTCGAGGAGCAGAACGGCGTTCTGAATATCGTCTTTGAAGAGCCTCCGGCGAAGTTCGTCATCACGCCCAACGCCCCTGTGCGGCAAATCTGGATTTCCGCTCTCTCCACCAGCTTCAAACTGGACTGGTCTGACCCAGCCAATGACTTTGTCTTCCCTAAAGACTCGCTCTCGCTCAAGCCTCTCGTTGCCCGGCTCATCAATCAGCAATTGGGGGGAGAATCAGTCGTACTCGACTGAATTTGCTGGCTGACCGTGATCCACGTCCGCCAGTGCCCCACGCCGACGTTGCAGCCTATTTTGCCAAGCGAAGGGTGACGGCGCGTGACACGGCGGCGCGCAAAGGCAAGTGAAGATTGAATGGGCTCCCTTCGCACTTCGAGACCGCATCGCCATCTTTGATTCCATCGAGGCGGACAATCCACGAGCAGGCTCTCCATCGACGAGCATATCAAGGGACACGTCGCAAACCTCGGGCAATTTCCAGAAATGGGCCGTGCAGAGACGTGTTGAAGACACACTGAGCTTGTCATTTCAGGCACATCCTATCTGTTGTGTACCGTATCATCGCCAACACGGTTCGAATCCTTCGTGTCCTTCACGGCGCCAGGCAATGGCCGGATGAGTTTCCAGATCGACCGGACCCAAGATGAGAAGCAAAGTGCCGGATATTGCTGCTTTGATCGCACGCTCCTAGACTGGAGAGTCCTTCAACAATCAGAAGTCAATGGCAGAAACCCCCAACAAACCGATGCCCGAAGAACTTAGCAAAGGCCGCACTCCATCGCCCGAAGAGCTGCGCTGGGAGCAGCAAACCCTTGCTCCCGCGCTCGAAAAATCTCCCGAGCGCCCCATAGGCGCGGCTACCGGCACCAATCTTGATGCTGGCGGCCACGCCCGCTTCACTACCATCTCTGGCGTCCCCATCCGGCGCCTCTATACCGAAGCCGACCTGCCTGAAAATCTGGACCAGGCACTGCCCGGCGAGCCGCCCTACACGCGCGGCATTCACCCGACTGGTTACCGCGGCAAGCTATGGACCATGCGTCAGTTCTCCGGCTTCGCCAGCCCGGAAGAGACCAATCTCCGCTACAAATACCTGCTTGCCAACGGAGGCAGCGGCCTCTCCGTCGCCTTCGACCTGCCCACGCTGATGGGCTGCGATTCCGACGATCCGGAGAGCGAGGGAGAAGTGGGCAAGTGCGGCGTGGCCATCGACTCGCTTGAAGACATGGAGACGCTCTTCGCCGGAATCCCGCTTGATTCGACCACCACCTCGATGACCATCAACTCCCCCGCCAGCATCATCTGGGCGATGTATCTGGTAGTCGCGGAACGGCAGGGCGCGGATTGGACCCGGATCTCCGGCACCCTGCAAAACGACATTCTTAAGGAGTACATCGCGCAGAAGGAATACATCTATCCACCTGCGCCCTCGATGCGCCTGGTCATCGATACCCTCGAATTCGGCGCGCGCTTCACGCCCCGCTTCAATCCCATCTCCATCTCCGGCTACCACATCCGCGAGGCCGGCTCGACCGCGCTGCAGGAGTTGGCCTTCACCCTCTACGACGGCGTCGAATACGTCGAATGGGCGCTGCGCCGCGGCCTGAACGTCGACGACTTCGCGCCGCGCCTGAGCTTCTTCTTCAATGCGCACAATGATTTCTTCGAGGAGATTGCCAAGTTCCGCGCCGCCCGCAAAGTCTGGTACAGACTCATGACGGAGCGCTTCGCAGCAAAGAATCCGCGCTCGCACTGGATGCGTTTCCACACGCAGACTGCCGGCGTCTCGCTTACCGCCCAACAGCCGAAGAACAATATCGCGCGCGTGGCCCTGCAGGCTCTCGCCGCGGTTCTCGGAGGAACGCAGTCTCTTCACACCGACGGATTCGACGAGGCTCTCGCCCTGCCCACCGAAGACGCCGCGCGCATCGCGTTGCGCACGCAGCAGATTCTGGCCTATGAGTCCGGAGTCGCCAACGTAGCCGATCCCCTCGGCGGCTCCTACTTCGTCGAGCGCATGACGCTCAACATGGAGCAGGGTGCGTTTGAGTATTTCAAAAAGCTCGACACACTCGGCGGCATGGTTCGGGCTATCGAGCAGGGTTTCCCGCAGAAAGAAATTGCCGAAGCTAGCTACGCTTATCAACGCGCCGTCGAGGCACGGGAAAAAATCATTGTCGGCGTCAATGAATACGCGATCGACGAGCAATCGCAGGAAATTCTCTATATCGACGAATCCGTCCGCGAAGCACAGGCCAGGAAACTGCGCAGGCTGCGAGCCGATCGGTCAAACGATGCTGTCCAGTCCAAGCTAAGTGCTCTCTGCCGAGCCGCCGAGCAGGAACCGCAGGCACCGAACAATGGCATCTCCAGTGCAAACACTATGCCCTATCTGCTCGATTGCGTTCGCGCCTACGCCACCGTTGGAGAGATCGCCGCCGCGCTCAAGCAGGTGATGGGCGAATACCGCGAAGTCAGCATTGCCTGAAATCGCCCCTAGAAAACCGCTTTAGCTAACACGAAACCCCAAAGTTTTCGTGCGTACGAACCTCACGACGTGCTACAACTTCGCCTATGGGTAAGGAAAAACCGGAGGTACCCTCGGAAAACGGCCCCATTAATCTGCGGAAGCTGTCAGAGATTCTGCGCCTCTCGCAGACAACCGTTTCACTCGTTCTGAACGATTCGCCCGCGGCCAGGTCAATCCCGGCGCGCACGCGGGAGCGCGTGTTTGAGGCTGCCCGCAAATTCCAATACCGGGCCAATTATTTTGCCCGCTCCCTGCGTCGCAGCCGCAGCATGTCCATTGGCGTCATGGCTCCCGACCTGAGCGAGGGCTACTTTACGCTGGTGATGCAGGGCGTCGAAGAGTATCTGCTTCGAGCTCACTACTTCTATTTAGCTGCAAGCCATTACTGGAAGCCAGAGCTGATGCAGCAGTGTCCCCGCATGCTGATGGAGCGCGCGGTGGATGGGTTTCTACTGCTCAACACCCCAGCCCAGGTGCAGTGTCCCCTGCCCACGGTGGCAATTTCCGCGCACAACAACGCTACCGGCGTCACCAACATCGTGCTCGATCACGAAAGGGCTGCCGAACTCGCGCTTGCGCATCTCCATCAGCTGGGGCACCGGCGCATCGCCTTCATGAAAGGACCGGAGATTATCCCCGACACCGAATACCGTTGGCGCGGCATCTTGCAAATGGCCCGTAGGCTGAGAACTCAAGTCCGGCCGGAGCTTTGCATTCAACTCGAAGCCGACAGCTGGTCGCCCCAGGTTGGCTATGAGCCAATGAAAATTCTTCTGGAGCGGACACGCGACTTCACGGCAATATTTTGTTTCAACGATATTTCAGCCATCGGCGTCATTCGTGCCATCCACGACGCGGGTCTGCGCGTTCCGGAAGATGTCTCCGTGGTTGGCTTCGACGACATCATCAGCGCGGCGTATCAAAAGCCCAGCCTCACCACCGTGCGCCAGCCCTTGCGCGAGATGGGCAGCGAGGGCGCCCAGGTGCTTCTGGATCTGATCGCGAATCCGCAGGAAGAACCACCCCCGGAAATCATCATGCAACCGGAGCTGATCGTTCGCGAATCCACCGGACCTGCGCCAGCTGCTGCCAACGCTCGCCGACGCTTCCCAGTCGTATAGGCTATTTGCTGTCAGATCCCCGTCCCCTGGCCACCACACTTTCAAGCACAGGGACCGTTTGGGGCCAGAGAGCGACGGTTCTCCTTCGAGGACATACCTTGCAGGAAGCACACAATCGGCGCCATCTCACGCACGAATACTGCATACTATGCTCAGCCATAGACCGACAACGAGATAGGAAGGATCAATGGAATACGTCAATCTCGGTACAACCGGTTTAAAAGTCTCGCGAATCTGCCTGGGAACCATGACCTACGGCTCGAAAAAATGGCGCGAGTGGGTGCTTGAAGAAGCGGAAAGCCGCCCGTTTGTCCAACGCGCGCTCGAAGCGGGCATCAACTTTTTCGATACCGCCGATATGTATTCCGTCGGCGTCAGCGAAGAGATTCTAGGCCGGGCGTTGAAGGACTTCGGCCCTTCGCGAGACAAGGTCGTCATTGCGACTAAGGTCTTCAACGCTATGGGCGACGACCTCAACCAGCGCGGCCTGTCGCGCAAGCACATCATGCACGCTATCGATGACAGCCTCCGTCGCCTGGGCACCGACTACGTCGACCTCTACCAGATTCACCGCTTCGACTACGATACGCCCATCGAAGAAACCCTCGAAGCCCTCCACCATGTAGTTCGCGCCGGCAAAGCTCTCTACATCGGCGCCTCATCCATGTACGCCTGGCAGTTTCAAGGGATGCTGCACGTGTCTGACCAGCGAGGGCTGGCGCGGTTCGTCACCATGCAGAATCACTACAACCTCGTCTATCGCGAAGAAGAGCGCGAGATGAACCCGCTCTGCCGTGCCGAAGGCATTGGCCTCATTCCCTGGAGCCCGCTAGCCCGCGGTTTCCTCGCCGGAAACCGCTCCAAGCAGGATTACGGTGAAACTGTCCGTGCCAAAACTGACGATTATGCCAAGGGCCTCTATTACCGCGACTCCGACTTCAAGATCGTCGACCGCGTCACGGAGATCGCGCAGAAGCGCGGCGTAAGCAACGCGCAAATCGCTCTTGCATGGATGCTCTCAAAGCCCGAGGTCTCCGCTCCCATCATCGGAGCCAGCAAGATGCACCATCTCGACGACGCTCTGAAGGCTCTCGATCTGCGCCTCGACGCGGACGAGATCAAGGCCCTCGAAGAGCCCTACGAGCCGCACCCAATTCTGGGGCACAACTAGAAGAGCCATTAGGGATTAGCCATTACCGCGCCATCCGGGGTGCGTTGGTTCATCCCTAATCGCTAATGGCTAATGGCTTAGCTTTCCGGCTCCAGCATCTGCAGATCGAACGGCTTTTCCAGCAGAGACTTCATTTCGCCGATCCTGGCCAGCGCCCGCTGCAAAGCCGAATTGGCGCAGGGCTCGACAGTCACGACGAACGGCATGTTGGTCTTCTCGTATCCCGGTTTTTGGAAGATTGCGTGGATGTTGATCCCCTGTTCGGCCAGCGCCAAAGCGATCTCGGCAATGATGCCCGGCTCGTCGCTGACCACGAAGCGGATTGAATGGCGCAGCAGGAATTCGCCCCCGATTGCCGTCTTCTTACTGGGCAGATCCACAGCGCGCGAGCCATGGGCAATACCGATCACGTCCGAGACCACGGCCACAGCGGTCGGATGTCCGCCCGCGCCATGCCCCGAAAACACCACATCGCCGCCGTATCGTCCACCGACCAGTACCGTGTTCTCCGTGCCGCGCGACCAGGCCAGCGGAGAGGTTTTCGGCACCAGCATGGGACCCACGCTAGCCAGCACGTCCTGTCCGCGCAACTCTGCCCGGGCAATCTGCCGGATGGTGCAGCCCAATTCGCGGGCGTAGGCGAAATCGATGGCGCCCACCTCGCGAATCGACCTGCAGGGAATCTCCTCTGGATCGATGTCCGCCCGTAGCGCCAGCCGCGATAGAATCACCAACTTGGCCCGAGCATCGTACCCGTCCACGTCCTCCGTCGGGTCGGCCTCGGCGTAGCCGTGGCCCTGCGCTTCCTTCAGCACATCGGGAAATTCCGCGCCTTCTTCCATCTTGCTCAAGATGAAGTTGCACGTCCCGTTCAGGATGCCTTCGATGCGTGTTACCTGATCGCCGGCAAGTCCCTGCTGCAAACCCGGAATGACGGGAATCCCGCCCGCAACCGCCGCGCCGTAGAACAAGTGGACGCCCTTCGACCGCGCCAACTTTTCAAGCTCGATCCCATGAAGAGCAATCAGCTTTTTGTTTGCCGTCACCACCGACTTCCTGGCGCCGAGCACACGCCGAACCCAGCTTCCAGCAGGATCGAGCCCACCGACAAGCTCCAGTACAACGTCCGCATCCGACTCAAGAATAGTCTCGAAATCCTCCGTCCAATGGACCGAAGTCGGAACCCAGTCCGCCAGCTTACGCGCGACGTTACGGTTGTAGATGTGGGTTAGCTCAATGCCCTGCGGCTTCAAGTCGCATAGAATCCGCGCGGCAGAACTGCCCACGGTTCCAAAACCAAGGATGGCCACCTTCAAATTCGACACAGACACGCTTACTCCGCCTGATGCGGCGTTGGCCGCTTTTAAGGAGAAAATTGGTGGCCGAAGGAGTAATCCAACAACCGATTTTGCTGCCAAAGTCCGATGGTTATATAGTGCTTGGAGCAATTCTAGCCTATGAGATAGGTGCTCGATACATCGGTGCTTGTGGCCGCGGTCCGAAGCAATGTTGGAGCATCCAAGCGGTTGGTCGAAGCAGCTTTGCTGCAGAGATACACTTTGCTTGCAACGACAAATTTGTTCTTTCGAATACGAAGCAATTCTTACGAGACCAAGTATCTCGCCGCATCTGGTCTTAGCGTGGACCAAATGGATGACTTGTTGGATGCATTGGCCGCGGCTGTCGTCGAAGTCTACCCATCCTATCTCTGGAGGGCGCAGTTGCGCGATCCTGACGACGACCTGGTTCTCGAAGCCGCGATCAATGGGAGAGGGGATGCGATGGTCACATTCAATGGAAGAGATTTTGGCGTCGTTCCCGAGCGCTTTAATCTTCGCGTGCTGCGTCCGGGAGATGCGTTGGCAGGTTTGGAAAAGTGAAAAAGATTATGAAGAAGAGTAATCTGGCCACGCCGTTGGAGCCACCCCAGGGCTTGGCTGCAGCTCACCCGCGACAGTCAATCCGCGAGCGAGCCCACCGGGCTGATCGTCGTAAGGGCCTAGCGTCCTGAAGCAGGCCGGCAAAGGGAATGCTCCTGTGCCCGGCGATGAGTTCCTGAAGCCATAGCTCACTCTCGACGACCGACTTCTAAGCCCGTTATCGTGCCGCCGTCTGCGCAGAAACCTCATCGGAGCGATGAGCCAGGGGAATCAGCAATTCCGCCTCGCAACCATGGCCCTCTGAGCAATTTTTCAATTCCAGCGTTCCGCCATGTGCCTCGGCAATCTGCCGCGCCAGCACCAGGCCCACGCCGCTTCCGCTCTTCTTGGTGGTGTAGAACGGCACAAAAAGATTCGCCGGATTCGTCAGTCCCGGCCCATTGTCTTTGATCACAACCGAGAGAAAATCGCCCTGCAGCTCGCTACGCATCGTTACCGCTGGCTCTTCGTGCGGCAAACCGGACGCCACCGCATCTTCGCGTGCGCTCAAGGCCGCCTCCACTCCATTGCGCACCAGGTTGATGAGCAACTGCTCCATCTGGTCCGCATCCACAAACACGTCCACCTGGGGAGTGGTGGCCAGCACAATCTCCATCCGCGTCTCCAGGCTGGCCACGCGCTCGAGCAGCGGTCTCACCGGCACCCGACGCCTCGCTGGAGCGGGCAGCTGCGCAAGCTGCCGGTACGCCTGCACGAACCGGTTCAGCGACTCAGCCCGGCTCTCGATCACTCCCAGCCCACGGTCAAAGTCGGGAAGGAAGCCATCACCCTCCGAAATACCCTCCGTATTGGCCTGCGGCAGGCGAGACCGCAGGCTGCCCGCAATCGACTTGATCGGCGCCAACGAGTTGCTGATCTCATGTCCTAGCACCCGGATCAGCCGCCGCCACGCAAGCCGCTCCTCTTCCCGCAATGCGCTGCTTACATCAGAGAGCAGCAGCAGTGTGTGCGGCACGCCGCGCTGGCGAAAGTCGCTACGCCGCACCATCCACCGCGAGGGCGTTCGTGCCGACTGGCTCTGCAAATCCAGCAGGATCACCCCCTCATCGGGCTGATCCAACAACATCTCAAGCTTCAGCTCCTTCGCCGTTCGGCCGAGATCGCGGGCTACATTTAGCGCAAACACTCGCTCCGCCGCCGGATTCAGCAGCCGCAGGACCTCTCCCTGATCGAAGGCCAGCACCGGCGCGTCCAGTTCCGCAATCACGCGCCGGAACAGGGCAACGGCCTCCAGAGCGCCCAGGCGCTGCGTCTGGTGCATGTCCGCAAGCGCGTTGATTTCGATGGCTAAATCGCCGAAAGGATCGTCGCGCTTCGCTCCCCGCGCGCGAAACGAATAGTCTTCCTCGCGCAGCGCCGCAACCACGTTGGCCAGCGTTTGCAGGGGACGGATCACCTGGTCCATAAAAGTGGCGATGGCGAGCAGCAGAATCAGGGCCGCGATGGTGAGAATGCTGACGATCGCGGCGGTGGAGAAGCGCGCCATCACCAGCAGTCCGGCGAGAAAACCCATCGCCGGCAGGCAGAGCAATGCGCTGAATATCCTGAGCTTCGCCTCAAACGAAAGTCGCTCGGTATTCAGCCTGGCATTTTTTTTGTTTCGGGTGAGAACCCTAGATGCCATACTTCTCCATCCGCCGATACAGCGCCCCGCGGCTCAGGCCGAGGGCTTCTGCCGCCTGGCTCACGTTCCCGTTCGAACGCGACAAGGCTTTGCGGATGAGAATACTCTCTACAGCTTCCAGGCTCATCTCCTCGAGCCCCTGGCCCGATCCCTGGCCGGAGATGCGCGCCACACTTAATCCCAGGTCGACGGTTTCAATCTGGCTGCCGCGCGCCATCAACACCGCGCGCTCGATGGTGTGGTCCAGCTCGCGCACATTTCCCGGCCACGCATGCTGCAATATCGCCTGAATCGCTCCGGTATCGATGCCCTCCACCTGCTTGCGATACCGCTGCACATAGCGCGCCAGGAAATGCGCTGCGAGGGGAGGAATATCCTCGCGCCGCTCCCTTAGCGGCGGCAAGTGAATCTCGACTGTATTCAGCCGGAAGAGCAGGTCGGCGCGAAACCGTCCCGCCTCGACCTCGGCACGCAGGTCGGCGTTTGTAGCTGAGATCAGGCGCGCGTCCACGCGCCGGGTCTTTGAAGACCCCACCCGCTCCATCTCGCCCGTCTCGAGCACCCGCAGCAGCTTGGCCTGCTGCCGCAACGGAACATTCGCAATCTCGTCCAGAAAAAGCGTGCCGCCATCGGCCAGCTCAAAACGCCCGATGCGCTCCACGCGCGCATCCGTGAACGCACCCTTCACATGGCCGAATAGCTCGCTCTCAAATGTCCCCTCGGGCAGTGCTCCGGTATTTACAGCGACCAGCGAACGCGAGGTCCGCGCGGAGAGCGCGTGCAGCATCTGTGCAACTACTTCTTTTCCCGTACCGTGCTCGCCCGTGATCAACACGTTCGCATCGGAGGGACCGATACGCGCAATCGTAGCTAGAACCGGTTGCATTGCCGGGGCTGTTGCAATCAGCTCGGGCAGGTTCTGCGCTCTGAGCAGGCGATTCTCGGCTTCGAGGCGCTGAGCGCGCCGCACCGCGTGGTGCAGGTCGATCTGCGTGCGCAGGATCGACAGCAGCCGGGCGTTGTCCCACGGCTTTTGGATGAAATCCTGCGCGCCCCGGCGCATGGCCTCGACCGCCACTTCCACATTGGCCCAGGCTGTCATCACGATCACCGGCATCTGGCTGTCGTGGGCCTTGATCTGCGTCAACAGGTCGAGGCCTTCTTTACCCGAGGTCGTATCGCGGGTGTAGTTCAGATCGATTAGCAGCGCATCGTAGGATCCCGACTTCAGCGCCTCCAGCACCATGAACGGCGACCGCGCCTTCTCCATGCGGAAGCCTTCGGGTTCCAGCAGCAGTTCCAGCGCGTCGAGGATATGCGGCTGGTCATCCGCGACCAGCAACGACGGCTTACGGCGCGGGACCGCGGTGCCTCTATCCGTGTCTCCGTGATGTGCTGCAGTAGCCATGGCTCGTTCCTGGAGTGGTTCTCCTGTAGATTACGGCTACATGTGCGAAACCACGCCGCTCTTGGCGTCGTCGAGAGAGACGCCCATGCGGTTAAGCGTCGTGCCAGTGGATTGGTCGATAGAGACTTTCGCCCTTTCATAGGCGTTCTGCGCGACGAAGACCGCGGATTCGGCGACCGCAAGGGCCTGCTCCGCGGTGAGTGTGTCATAGGTGGACATGGCTCCCAGCTTTTGTTCCTGTTTGGCAATATCGAAGGTTTTCTGCGCTAGATCGCGGGCTTTTTGGGTTGCGGTCACGCGCGCCTGGGCCTGCTGAAGAGCAAATTGGGAATTGCGGACATCGAGCAGAATGCTCTTCTTCGATTGCTCGTAGGAGATCTCTCTTTGGCGATAGTCGAGCACGGCGCGGAACTGGTCGGCCTTGGCGACTCGGTTGCGAAGAGTAACACTGAGCTGGAAACCTACTTGATATTCGGGTGAGGAGTAATTGAAGGTGTCTTTAAAGGCTCCGGGGAAACCGGTGGGGAGGGTAGTAGAGCATTCTTCCTCGCCAAGCGCACAGGCTGGGTTGGGCTGGCCGCCGAAGCCCGCTCCGATGAATTGTCCATAGACCGAAAGCCTGGGCAACAGTTCGTTCCTGATGGTACTGAGGTTATTCTGAGCGATCTGCATGGCGATGGCATCCTCGGAGACGTCCGGGCGATTCTTTTCGGCTTCTGCAATGAGCTGATCGATCGGCTGTGACTCGTTGGGATCAGGTGGGCTAGTGAGATCGAGTGGGATGACTGGCATATCGGCGAACGCCGGATCGGTAATGGCCTTGGTCAGCGCGTTCTTGATTAGAAGCTCCTGCAACCGGAGCGCCGCCTTTGACACGGTTAGATCGCCTTCGGCGGAGGCCACGGCGGACTGGTCCTTCATCACCTGCATGGCGGGGATGTTCTGAAGGTCAAATTGCTTCTGATCGTCCCTGAGAGTCTCGTTGGCAAAGTCCAGTGAGCGCTGCTTGATCTGAGAGTCCTGGTAGGCGTTAACCAGATCCCAGTAGATGTTTTGCACCTGACTGATGGTGGCAATCACCTGAGCCTTGAAGGCGAGGTCGGTGAGCTGAAGGTTCTTCTTGGCAAGGTGGATGTAACGCTGATTGGTGGCGAGTCCGAAACCCTGCAACAGCGGCTGGTTGACCGTAAAGTTAAAACCTGTGGTGATTTGCGGACTGAGGACGTTGAATATGCTGTTGGTAGTCTGCCGGTAGCCAAAAGACGAGACGGTGAAATTTGTACCCGTGGAAAAAGCCTGCGAGTATCCGGATTCAAACTCGATGGTGTTGTTTTTGAGGACAGGCACGCCGCTCTGAATGGGGTTGATCTGGGTCAGGGTGGTGTGGTCGACGAACCCCTGCAAGAAAAGTGAAGGATCGAAGGACGGGACGGGTGCGCCGTTGCCGAGGGTTGATGTGACGAGGCCTCCAGCGCCGGCCGCGGTGACGCCGCTGCTTCCACCACCCCCGCCAACTCCGGATGAACTAAAGCCGCCCTGCGTTCCCTGCGCGATAGCGGTCTGGACACCTCCCGCCGTGCCTCCAGCCTTGGTACGCAGAAGGTCAGCCTCGGCAGTCGGGAAGTTGTAACGGAAGTAGGCAATGTCGAGATTGTTTTCAAGTGCGAGAGCGATGGCGTCGCGAAGCGAGAGGTAGAGCTTGCCGTCGCGTTCAAGGTTTTGCAGGCGCGGGGAATTGGTCAGATTGACCGGCGGCACCGTGCTTGGCATATACGACCGGAACGGATTGCGCGAGCGCGGCAGTTCGACGTGAAAAGGCGCCTGTGCCGCGACGGGCTGAACCTGTTGTGCCTGTTGCGCCTGCTGCGCGATCGTCGGCGGCGGCTGCTGCTGGGCGGGCG
>JBAVYX010000350.1:0-3649 GCA_049588475.1 Silvibacterium sp.
GGCTCCAATCGCACCGGATACAGCCAACTTGACCCCCTCGGTCCCGCGCTCTCTCCATTGGGCGTCGTGGTCGTCACCGCAAACTACCGCCTCGGTCCGTTCGGCTTTTTCGCGCACCCGACGCTCACCACAGCGTCACCCCACCACTCTTCGGGCAATTACGGCATTCTCGACCAGATCCAGGCGCTTCGCTGGGTGAAGAGGAATATTACGTCATTTGGCGGCGATCCCAGCCGCGTTACTGTGATGGGACAGTCATCCGGAGCGTTCGACATCTGCCTGATGATGGCCTCTCCACTCGCACGTGGGTTATTTCAGCAGGCCATCATGGAAAGCGGAGACTGTGAGAGCACCCTGATCGAGGATATTCGCAGGCCGGTACCTTTCAACCAAGTCAACGGAACAGGCGAGGGCAACGGAGGAAAGTTGGCGGTCGATCTCGGCGTGGCGGCCGGTCCTGGTGCGATCCAGAAGCTGCGCTCCATGCCCGCCACGACAGTCCTGAATACCTGGAGCCACCATCCTGAGCTTAGCTTCGACGCCATCGTCGACGGCTGGGTGATTCCGGATCAGCCTGCCAGGATTTTCGCTGAGGACAGACAGGCGCGGATTCCAGTCCTGGTCGGCAGCAACGCAGATGAAGCCACGGTATTCGGACCCGGCCCGGCGACCACATCCGCATACTGGAAATATTTGCGAGCCGATGCAGGCCGCTGGGCCCAACGAGAGTTCCGTCTGTGGCCGGCGTCCTCCGATGCCGAAGTTCCCGGGCAATATCTGAACCTCCAAAACGCCTCGTTCGGCTTCGGAGCGTGGTCCATGGCGCGCGCCATGGCGCGCATCGGCGAGCCAGCTTACCTCTATCGATTCACATGGGCCGATGGCGGTCAGCGAGCGAAGCTCGGCGCCTGTCATGGCGAGGAACTTTACTTCCTCAGCGATACGTTTCCGCGAAACTGGACTTACGTTGAAGGGCAAGAGAAATTCGGTCAGAGGGTTCGTCAGTATTGGACAAACTTCGCCAGGTCGGGTGATCCGGGAAGCGCCGGCCTTCCCGCATGGCCCGCGTTTACTCCTCATTCCAACGGAGTGCTGGAATTGGGACGCAGCATTCAGCCGGTGCCCGTCTCGTCCATCGTTCCTGCGCTTTCCAAAGTCATGCGTCCGGTTCTCATGCAAGGTGGCCAATAATCTTCGGTCGAATGAGTCAATGATCGGCTTGTGACGAATTATTATTGCCGTAGACATATCGCCGCTTTCTGTAGTCCCACCGAAAAACGAGCACACCTACGATCTCGAATACGAGCTGCCCACGGAAACGTCCTGCCACCAACATCATTCTCAAGCGTCGCTTCCCGCCTACTTCTTAGCTGGGCGCGACATCGGCGTCATCCCTCCCTGCTCCTCCGCCGTATACGGCATTCCAAAATAGGGGAAATCCTTGCGAATGCGCCCGGGGTCGGGAGCAAGTCCATCGACAATTGGAGTGTTGGTCGCCAGCGTCAACATCACATCCAGCGCATCGTCACCCAGCGGCCGCCCATTGAAGCTGGACACCTCAAACGCCGCAGGCGTTCCAAGCTCGTAGGGCAATGTATTCGGGCAAAGCCGGCCCGCAATCTGCTTCCCGTACTCAGCCGGATTCGGCGTCGAGCCAGCATAGGTCGTCATCTTCTCCGCAACATCTGCAATCGACTTCGCGAAACGCTCCAGATCTTCAGACGGAACCGACGCATTGAATTGTTCTTTCAGCTCTTGATCGTTCGGGTCGTTCAGGAAGAGATGCGTGACCATAGGCAGGCCCCAACGCGAAACTTGTATCTCCGGCGCATGGCCGATGAGAGAGATCGTCGCCCATGCGTTGATTTTTCCCTTTCCAATCAGTTCGCTCGGCACCTCCAGCACAATCGCCGTAACATTTCGCTTCGCGAAGGGATTCTGCTGATGCAGAAAGGCGTCCCCATCGTAGCGCTGGTGCTCATAGAAAGCAGTCATAAATGGGCGGAATCCAGCATTGGCCGCAAATACATCTGGAGCAATCCCAACATACGCACGAAGATCCGAATCTGTCGCGACCGAACCGGTTTCACCCTCAACCAGACTCTCTCCGTCGTCACCACGAAGAGCATCGTCACCCGTCGCCCTCTGCACTACACACCGCTGAGTGTGAGTATGCTCACTGCCATCTCCATGTCGTGGTTCACCAAACCTGAACTTGAACGTAACCTCTTCCCTCGCATCTCCGTTCAGGTCGAAGCGGAACGCGTAGAGCCCTTCGGGATGAAGCGTATCCGGAGCCGATAATCCCACATCCGGATTCACGGTCATCGCCCTCACCGTCTTGCCCGAAGGGCCGTCAAACAAATAAAAGTCGCAGAGGTTGAGGCTCGGATCTTCCCTCGCCAATTTGGTATCGAAATGATGGGACATAGTTTCCTCGCTGCCAATGCGTCACTGATGCGTATTCGTGTCATCGTCGTCCGCCGGCCCGAGCGAAGGGAGGTACCGGCCGAAGTTCAATTCGAAGTCGCTCCGAACGCCATAACCGAGGTTGCGGACCTTCGCACGGCGCGCCTGTGCACCGGGCAAGGCCAACAGTGGAAAGAACAGGTCGTTGCTCGACTGGAGCTCGGCAGGCGTTGGCACCCCGAACCGGTTGACCTGGGCCTTCGCCGCAGCCAGCGTTTCATGATCGAACGAGGCCAGTCGATGGACGAGCGTGTCGACAAACGAGTCGAGCTGGTCATCGTCCAACGTGCGGTTCACCCAGCCATAACGCTCGGCGATATCAGCATCGAAATCGTCGGCGCTGAGGACGAACTCAAGTGCGCGCGAGCGGCCGACCAGGCGCGGAAGCCATTCCAGCGCTCCGCCGCCCGGGACCAGTCCGACGCCGACCTCGGGGTTGCCGAATAGGGCGCTTTGCCGGCTGGCGAAGCGCATGTCGCAGGCCAGCACGAACTCGTTACCGATGCCGCGCGTGCGCCCCCGAATCTTGGCGATGCTCACGACGGGCGTAGACGAGAGGCGCAGCACAAATTCGCGCCATAGGCCCAGCGTCTCTGGCCGTTCCGCTGCCTTGGCTACATCGAGATGTGCGACAAAAAAATCGGGATTCGCCGACTGGAACACGACGACCTTTACGGATGGATCCGCCTCGAGGTCGGTCATGAGCACTCCCAATTCGACGATCGTTGCAGGAACAAACATGTTGATCGGCGGGTTGCTGAAGGTAATCGTCCAGCGGCCCGGATGGGTGCGGTCGGTGTTGAACTGTGAGGGATCGGCCATGGCATCTCTCCTCTCTTGACTGCGATGCGAAGCACTATTCGTTAACAGGAATATTCGTTACGCTCGAACCGGGCGAAAACTAGATAATTGCCCGTTATGGTAACAGGGCGAGTCTGTTGCGAAACTCGTCCTATCCTCCATTCACACTTCAGATAAGCTGACATTCCGATTCTAAGAGCTTGAGACCAGATCGATGACGTTCGAGTTGTTGCTTAAGTAGTAATGGACGGAACTGGGTATCCATTTGACTCAGGTAGGCCCAACAGGTTGGGGTTTGGGCTATTTCCGTTTGATGGCCGAGTCCACAATTTGTCTGTAAGTTGTGGGTTCGGTTGCTACGGCGTGCTGATCGAGGACA
>JBAVYX010000351.1:0-14697 GCA_049588475.1 Silvibacterium sp.
GGTACGGATTTCCCGAGCGCTGGAGCGAGCAATATATAGGGCGCGTCATGGAACACCGCCGCAGGGAAGTCTACCTCGTCACTAAGAGCAGGGAGCGCATCCGCGACGGCGCTCTCCGTGATATCGAAAAGTCCCTCAAGCTCATGAAGACCGACCACCTCGACCTCTGGCTGCTCCACAACATTGGCATCCCCGAGGAGGTCGACGTAGTCTTCGCCAAAGGCGGTGCCATGGAGGCCTTCACCGAGATGCAGAACCAGAAGGTCGTCCGCAATCTCGGTGTCGCCGCCCACTACCATCCCGTACCCATCATCGACCTCATCAACCGCTACCCCTTCGATGCTGTCCTCCTGGCCCTCAACGCAGCCGACACCCACGGCCCCCACAGCTTCATCGCCCGGCTTCTTCCCCTCGCTGTCGAAAAGCAGTTGGGCATCTTCGGCATGAAGATCGCCGGGCGCGGTCGAATACTCTCCAGCTGGACTCCGCCACCCGTTGAAGTGCAACAGCGTTCCTGGGAAGGTGTAGCCACTCGCCCCGGAACGCTGAACATGAGCGATGCCATGCGGTACGTCCTCTCGCTCCCTGTCAGCACCGTCATCGTCGGTTGCGACAACATCGCGCAGCTGGAAGAAAACGTGCAGATCGCCCGCGATTTCAACCCCATGTCCCAGGCCCAGATGGCCGCTGTCAGCGCTCTCACCGCCCCCATCGCAAGCCAAGCCCTCTTCTTCCACACCGAAACTCGCCCCAGGGAAATCGCTTCATCAGCGGACAAAACCGATGAGTAATGTTTGCCCCTCGAGCTTCCCAAAGGTTGATATTCGACGAGAATCAACCCCGGTTCGCTGCGGGTAGGAACAGGGTTGCGGTCGTGTAGTCCCCACCCCCTCGAAGATGACCGACATTGCTCGATGATTCGATGCGCCGCGACCAGTGTTAACCTTCTGCCATAGTTTTGGCAGTCGCAACGGCGGTGTCAGTTACTGAGACGGCTGCCATACTCGAAAATGAATGCTTGTCCGACTCGCATTGCAAGATAGGTTTGTGTCCAATTCGAAGCCGAGGTCCCTCTTTGTTAACAAATGGTCAATCGGGAGAACGAGCCCGTCCCGATCCAGAAATCCGCGAGGGAGTTGAGATTTTTCTTGTAAGTACGGGTGACCGTATATTCCTTTCCGCCCTCGACTCGCAGGCGGTATTCTCCCGTCGAAAGCGGCCTGATTTCTTCTACCAACAAGATGTTTACGAGCACAGATCGGTGAATGCGAATGAATCCGTGGGTTTCGAGCGCTTCCGCAACGACAGAAATAGACTCACGTAGCAGATAGGAACTCGCGTTCCCTTGGAGCCACACGCATTTACCCTTAGCCTGAACTGAGACCACGTCACAAAGATTGATGAAAAGAATCTTTCCTCCGACTTTGATGGCCACCCGGAAAGACTTCGGCTTCGCTTGCGTCTGCGACCTCGGGAAAGTCTCCGCCGACCTCGTGGGTTGTTCTCTCACGTCGCTTGCTATGACCAGCGCTGCACGCGGATTCTGTGCCTCGCGATCAATGGGACAACGGCTCGAGCGTTCTGGACCAGATACGGCGTGTCCGGCTAGACCCATCTTTAGAGTGTTCATTGTCGTGTCCTACATTACTGGAGCTGGCGTCCCATCCGACCACATGCCAACTGGTACGAAGAAGACGGTCTCTGGCTCCGGAACAAGACGGAGATCCAGCACGACCGGGGGAGTCGTCTGCCACGCGGCGCCCATTAGGCCAATCAACACCAAATTTCTCCATGGCTTCGTCCTGAATAGCTTTTCCTTCATTGATTTGCCCCTGCGTACGGAAACAGTCGACGACTCCTCCCATACCAACCAGCTGTATGTAGACCTAGCGACCAGCCTTCCTGTCGCCCGGCACGCGTAGGGACCGCAGCCAGCCTACGATGTTTCTGATCCCCGCTTCCCACACTTTCGGATCACGAGCATTCTTTGCCAGCAAGACATAGCCTTCGTACATCGCAATCAGAAAGCCGGCGGTCTCATCGGGTTCCGCGTCGCTGCGAACCTTCCCGTGGATCTGTCCCTCTCGCAAAGCGGCGGCAATGCCCTCCTGCCATTCATGGAACAGCATTGCCAAGCGCTTGCGAAATCCCTCGTCAAGAGCAGACATTTCGGTCGCGAGATTGTTCAGGGGACAGCCGCTCCGCAGAATCTCGGGACGAACTGATGTGCTGCGAAGGATGCCGATCAAAGCGTCGATAGGGTCCTCGCCCCTCTGCAGAGGACGCAACCACATGTCGCGAAGATTTGCGGCGATGATCTCTTCGACGATGGCGTATCCCAAGGCCTCCTTGCTTTCGAAGTGGTAGTACAACGCTCCCTTGGTGACCCCAGTTGAGGCCAGAATTGTGTCCAGGTCGACAGTCTGGAAACCCCACCTATAGACCTCGCGGAATGCGGCCTCGAGCACACGCTCTCGCGTTCGCTCAGGATCGCGCCGCCTTGTCGCTCTGCGTGCCGGATTCGAGCGTGCCGTCAACATACCCGATAGTATGCCCCATCATCCACACAACATCAAGACGGAACTTATATCTGTAGTCCTTGCGGAATGCCAGCATCCAGTGCTCTATTTCGCATATGCTAAAGCGCATGTTCGCTCAGGATCAAGCAGCTTTGCCGCTCGACGTTAGATTTCCTGCGTGGACATGGACATACCGTAGAGTATGTAGGTAATCCAAATAACGTCAAGAGCCTGTGTCTGGAGACTTCGCGGAAGTCGCCTATAGTAGGTACTTCCACGCACGGTCAGGATCGCGTAGCCTTGTCGCTCTCGTGTCAGAACCATACCTGCATCTCAACATACCATCAAGTATGAATGACACGCGGCTCTACTGTGCTCGCGTCTCATTACAGTTTTCTGTAGGCTTTTTCGCAGAACTCTCTATATTTGGTAGATTCCCGGGTCAACTGAGCCACGCGAGACCTTTGCACCAATTCCCAAATCACGTTCTTCCGTTGACTGTGCTTGTACGTTCATTCCCAATTTCCCCATGCTCGTGTTCGGTCGTCAAACCAATGAAGCCTATGGTCATCTGAATGCTTCAGTCGTCGTGGTTGCGCCGAGAGTCCTCAATTTATCAGAGGGCAGATCGGGCCATCTCGGCAGACCGATTTCAGCGGAGGTAAGAGGAGACATGAACACGCTAAGACAGTTACGAAATTTCTGGATTCCATGGGTTACGACGATTGTTCTGGCTTGCTCTAACGATGCAGGCGCACAAGCCAGGTACATAGTTACCGATTTGGGCAGGGAAGAGGGTCAAAATGCGGCTTGTGCCATGTCCGTCAATGATGAAGGCTGGACGGAGATCATGGCCTGGAACGGGGTACCGTCGCAAAACATAAATTTCATAGGCGCGACACTTGCAAGCGGACACGTACTGATAGGCGTCGACGGGTTCAAGTTCGACCTCGGCACGCTTGGAGGGCCGAACAGTTGGATGAACTGGGGCGAGATCAACGACTTCGGGCAGATAGTAGGTATGTCCGAAACGGCTGTTCCCGACCCGAACGGCGAAGACGTTTGCACCTTCGGCACGCACCTTACGTGTCGCCCGTTTCTCTGGGAATTCTTCCATATGAGGGCTCTCCCGACGCTCGGCGGGAATAACGGGGAGGCGAGCGCGATCAATAACCGTGGACAAATCGTAGGAATGGCGGAAGACGGTACTGTGGACCCCTCATGCGCGGCTGGCACAACGAATAATCGGCTTCAGCTGCCGGTGTCGTGGGAAAACGGCAAAGTCCAGCCGCTTCCCACGGGTAACGATCCAGGCGGGTTCGCATTGTGGATCAACGATGATGGCCAGGCCGTAGGCTACACAGGAGCCTGCGGCGCGATGAGTCACGCCGTATCGTGGGAAAACGACACTGTCACCGTGCTCAAGGACCTCGGAACTGGATTTGGCGGTCTCGCCTACGGCAATAACAACCGGGGCCAAATTGTTGGGTCAGTCTTCGTCAATCCTGGGGGTTTCCCAATCCGATATGGCGCGCTTTGGCAGAACGGCACACTTACAGTCCTCAACCCCGAACATCTTCTGCCGGGAGATATTGCCGCCATAGCCACCGGCATCAACGACCTGGGCCAGGTGGTGGGAAGCACCTGGGACTCCAACTTCAACTGGTCCCATGCCTTCATCTATCAGGACGGCGTGATGACCGACCTCAATAGCCTGTTTCCTAAAGATACCAACCTCCACCTCCGCGCAACCATGGCTAACAAGATCAACGAGCGCGGACAAATCTCGGGCATGGCAACGGTCCTCAGCGGGCCGGATACGGGGAAGGTCCACGCCTTTCTGGCAACTCCTGTGAAGGAGAGCATAGACAGGTAGGTTGCAGATGTCGTACCTAACACGCCCGGGATCCATTCAGATTGACAAACAGCATTTGCAGAGACTCGGACTCGACCGACTCCAGCGATAAGGGGTATTTTCAGAACTCTCGCTCCATGCATTTCAGCTGAATACTGCGCGAAGGCACAAGCCCTGAGTACGTAGGGAGCGTCCTACTACGAAATACCACCGGCTTTGGATCAATAGATGCCCGGAATCAGCCGCCAGGTCCCCGCAACATAGGCATCGTATTCGGCGCCGAAGTGCTCTCTCAGAAGGCGCTCTTCAGAGCGAATGCGAGCGACGAGCGGCACCAGCAATGCTGCAGCAACCACAACGCCTGCCCAGGCGCGAAACGCCAATCCCCAGCCCAGCATATTAGTGAGCATTCCCAAATAGCTGGGATTGCGAACCAGGCTGTAAACGCTGTGTGTCTCGAGTGTATGGCCCGACTGAATAGCTACCAGACCACTGAACCGGGACCCCAGCACAAAGACCGGCCACAGCCGCAGTGCTCCGCCAAGTACGTACAGAATCACCCCTGCCCAGCGAGTTGCTTCTCCGTCGATGATCCACAAGCCGATGCGATCTGTGTAGGGCGGCACGACAGCACCGGCAAGCGCGATCACGCTGAACGCGATGAAGACCCAGCGGTTGGCGCGGTCCTCCTTCTCACCGGAGCTCAGGTTCACGTTGCTCAAGGCTCCGACAACGATCAACCCCAGGGTGGCAATCGTCAACGCAACCAGCGCCGGATGGCTGAAGAATGTTGACCATCCGCCGAGCAGGATGATCGCGAGCCCGAATTGCACGATTGCAACAATAAGGCTAAAGACGAGCACTTTTGCCGGAGTCAGGCGGCCCTTCATGATTTGAACCTCTCCCAGTCTTAGAACATACATTTGTTATATTCGATATATGCCGAATTTGACAAACAAAGAAGCGCGACGAGCCCGCGACCGCTTTATCCAGGGCATGGCTCAACTGCTTGTGCCGCTTGGGGTTCCCCAGACCGCGGCGCGTCTCTACGGCTATCTGTTGCTCTGCGAAGAGCCGGCAAGCCTGGACCGCATGGTGGCCGACCTTGAAATCAGCAAGAGCACGGCCAGCGTCGCGGCCCATCTGCTGGAGATGTACACGCTCATCCGCCGCAGCGGCCAGCGTGGCACGCGCCGAGTGTTGTTCGAGGCGTCAGAGGACTATACCGGTATGATGAATGCGCAAAAGCGATCGCTGGAGCAATTGGCTGCCCTGATCAAGGAGGGCGCTCAAAGTTCGCGAAGCAAAAAGACGCGCGAGCGTCTCAGAACCATGGCCGAGTTTTACCTTGTAAACCGCAACGCGATGGAATCCGCGCAAAGAGAGTGGTCGGCGCGAAAGTGAATGATACCGGCTGACAGATCTCAGCGTCCGATTGCAATGGGGAATCGCCCTGTACTGATCGCGTCTCTTGCCCCCTAAGGTGAGTTGACGCATTCGGGGCTTCGCGCATTTCCACGTTGCTGAGGGCGGACAGAGATCCGACCCGGTCATTCACTGGTTCTTCCAGATTTTGTTTGCACCCGAGGTAGCGCTCGGTCGTCAAAACCGAGGCATGCCCCAGAAGGAACTGGATCTCCTCCAGTTCTCCGTTTACGTGGCACAGCTTTGCACAGGTCCGCCGAAGATGGTGAGGAGCGAGGTGATCAAGCTCAATCCGTTGGGCGCAGCTTCGAACGACATTACCAGGCGACATTCTCAGAGATTCCTCGACCCCATGAAGTTCCATGTCGGCTGACCGCTCTGAACACTCTGCCGTCCGCCACCGTCGCTGCCGCCATCCACCTGTCAACCGTACTCTTAACCAAAATCGGTATAGGAATCGTGCGGACGTGGTTGCCTTTGCCCACGAGATCAACGATGGCAAAGTGCCCTTGCCGAATTTGAATGTCTTTCTTTCGCAAACCAGCCAGTTCGGCCCGTCGCAGACCGCAGCCAAGCAGTATTGAAATCATCGCGACGTCGCGTATGCTCCGCAGGCTCTCCCCGTCAGATTACTCAAGAAGCAAACGAGCTTGATCGCTATCAGCCAGTTTCCGGCTTTTTCGTCCAGTTCTGCGCGCAGGAAGCGTTCCTCCCATCGCGCTTTTAAGTAAGTGCGAGGGCTATCACCGCTGCCCCAAACAGAGCCAGTTGAGGTTCTTCCAAACAAGAACAGCGGCGGCGAAAGTATAATCATCGATCGGTGTAGAGGCTACTTATCCGAGCAACACTGCCGAACGGAGACTCTCGATGCATTGCGATACATCCATGCCGATGGAAGACCACGCGGCGAAGGGGCATGTGAAGGAATTCCCACTGAATTGGCATGTGACCCACAAGCCAACGATGATGGCGCATTCAAACGCTCACTTCGACTGCTGCACTCCTACCAGTGGATCGACCCACGAAGTCGTTTACGACCGTAACGCCGACGTACAGGTATTTTGGGTCTCCGGCCAAAAGTATGATCAAATCGCGCGGATTGCTCTCGACGGAACAGCCGCGTACTTCTCCACACATGAGGGAAGCGCACCCCACGGGATGAGGTTTGATTGCGCGGGTCATCTGTGGGTCACGCTTGAGGGTTTGGGCGAGCTTGTGCGGATAGACGAATGCGGACAGATCGCCGACAGGGTCGATGTCAAGCTCTACGCAAGAGGCGCGAAACAGCCGCTTAACACGCGCCCTCACGGATTAGGGTTAGCCTCAAATGGATCGCTATGGTTTACGGGTAAGCTGACCAACACGGTGGGACGGGTCGACGCGCACGGTCATGTCTCCCACTTCGAGCTTCCAACGTTGGGCGCCATCCCAATCTACATCGCCGCGGGACCTGACGAAAATATGTGGTGCACAGAACTAGGCGGCAACTGCATCGCGCGTATCACTCCCGAAGGCGCGGTCAGTGAATTCCCCATCCCGACGCCGAATAGCAGACCGATCGCGATCGTACCGTCACCTGACGGACAAGCCATGTGGTTCAGTGAAGAGGCCGGCGGCAAGGTCGGAAGAATCGATTTGAATGGCAACATCACCGAGTTTCCCATTCCGCTTGCCTCACGAAGTGCCATCTTGGCCGGATTGGCGTTCGACAACGAAGCCAGGCTTTGGGTGCAGCAGTACGTCACCCCACCGACGTCGGGCGAACCGGTTGACAACGACTACATCGTCAGAATGGGCGCGGGTCTGCTCCAAGCGGCCCCCAATGATCTGACCGGTGTCTCGGTCGACTTCTATAAGGCGCCGTCAAAGGGAACGGTGATGCACCGGATCATACAGGGCCCAGACGGCGCCATGTGGTTCAGCGAGTTGGGCCTCAATCAAGTAGGGCGCGTCGTTACCTAAAAAAACGAAGGCCGCTCACTTGGCGTGCCCTAAGCGTTGGGGAAGTGTGGGCGGTGATCCTGAACCTCGCGTAGGCCCCGCTCCTGTCCCGAGTGGTTCATTCGAGTTTCGCTGAGTGACTCGGCGATTTGCACTAACTGAGAGATCCAGTCCGTTCGGATACCCGTCCAAGATTTTCAATGGGTAGCTGCCCGGAGACACCTTTCATGCCTCTATCGATGGCCAAGCCATGAATTTCCTTCACCAAGGGATAACAATCGCACCAATTCTGAGGTGAACATTTCATTACATCTCGCAACTACCCAGAACCTCTGGGGTCTTAGGGGGTGGTGCAGTAGTTTCACTGAGCTTTCGTCCGCCGCGTGCATCGTAAAATCAATGTTTGAACCCTGTTCTGTTTGCGAGGCTGTGAAGACCAATGCGATTTCTCCCGCCGTATCTCCTGCTGCTATGCCTTTTTTTGTGCGCCCATGCAAATGTCAGAGCCTTGCCTGTCAAGGCAGATACTATTGCAGAGGCGAACGCTCTCAGCTCCGGAGATGACAGCAGCCATAGCACACTGAATCTCTCGCACGATCTTGTGCGGCTTGGCATAGCGGCTCAAAACCTAACGCCTGACGATTCCTCCCTCGATGCCAGGCCACTCTTTCAAGCAGCTCTTCATTATGTAGAGCAGCATCACGTTTCTGTCATCACGGTAGACCATGGATCGTATTACTTCCTCACGCCGGAAAATGAGCAAACGTATCTAGTCTTTCTGAACCTGTCGAATCTGCGCGTCGATCTGGCCGGCTCGAGAATCTATTTTGCCCAGCCGTTTCTGCAGGGCTTTCTCGTATCGAATTGCCAGCGTGTCACGCTCACCAACTTTGAGACGGACATTCTGAATCTGCCCTACACCCACGTGCAACTGGCGTCGGTAGACGCCGGACAACGCAGCCTCGCCTACACCACTCTGCCTGCCTGGGCCGATCCCGAGTCCTTCAATGGAGCAACCACACCAACCGGCCCGCCGGTCCTCTGGGCCGTCGTTTTCCGCAACGGCGGCATCGTGCCCGGAACCTCGCGCATGCAGGTGGCGCAACCAATCTCCGGCGGCGTCCTGCATCTCGTCCAGGACAACACCCCATGGACGCAATCCGCTACGCTGGCCACGCTCATGCCCGGCGATACGATTGTCGTCACGCAGCGCGGCGGAGAATCCCTGATCAACGCATCCCGCAGCGATGCCATCTCCTTTTCTGATTTCACCGTCCATGCGTCAAGCGCCATGGCCGTGCTGCTCAACTCGGTGAGTCATTCCACGGTCGATCGCGTACGCGTAACACCTCGACCCGGCGCAGGCCTGATCTCCACGAACGCCGACGGCATTCACTTCGTTCTGAGCGGGCCGGACAATCACATTCGCAACAGCTTCGTCACTCGCACTCTCGATGACGCCCTGGCCATCGACTCCATCGATCTCGCCACCGAAGTCAGTCAGAGTGGAGCACGGCAACTCACGGTTCAACGCAGCTTCTACCGACGCTTCCCGAATGGCACCGCCGTGAACTTTGTCGATCCGTCGACGGCTCAGGAACTGGCTGGCGCTGTGATCGTCTCTCAGAACCCTCCCGATTCCAGTTCGCCCACGCTCAACGGAACCGTCGATCTCACCTTCGACCGCGATCTCCCCACCATCGCTGCAGGCTATGGAATGGCCTTCGCCAATGCAGACGATCGTGGTGCCGGATCGAGCATCGAAGGAAATGAAGTCAGGGAAATCTCCTTTGGCCGCGGCGTCTATATCGCCGGTGCGGAAGGAGTGAGCGTCGAACATAATCGGATCGGCCGCACCAGCAACGCCGGCATCGGGATTTTTCAAAATGTGACATCCTATCCCGGTCCTCCAGCCCACGACATCAGGATTCGTCTCAACGAAATTCACGATAGCCTTGGTCCCATGGCTTCGGGTTCAGGCACACAGATCGCCACCGGCGCAATTCTCGTCACCTCAATTACGAAAACCAACGCGTACGCCACGTCTCCGGTCAACAGCGATATCACCATCCGTGCGAATCGCATCCTTGATTCAGGCCGTTCCGGAGTCTGGATTGGCGAGCTTAACGGCGGCAGAGTCGAAGACAACGTCATCGACAACTGGGATCGCCATGCTGAGCTTCCACTGTATGGCGTGAATGCGCAGACTCGCACCATCCTTCAACAGGACTTTACCGAGGCCATTGCCGCTCACTACAACAGCAATGTTCAGGTGCGCGGCAACGATACCTATTTCAACCCTCCCACGGAAGTCATCTCCGTAACGCCATCCACCGTCGTTGCTGGAAATACCTCTACGCTGACCTGGACTTCTGCGAATGCGAACTCGTGCACAGCCGGCGGGGCGTGGAGTGGGGCGCTGCCCATCAACGGAAGTGAGAGCGTCACGCCTCTGGTTGCAGGCAACGCGATCTACACGCTCACCTGCAGCGGTATCGGCGGCAGCACCAGCACCTCGGTTTCTCTCACCGTTACCCCTGCGCCGCCCACAGTAAGACTGAGCGCCAGTTCCACCAGCGTCTATATCGGCCAGCCCATCGTTCTCAACTGGCTGACCCTCAGCGTCACCTCCTGCATGGCAAGCGGATCATGGAGCGGTTCACAGCCCGCCAGTGGAAGCACCACCTTCACACCCACGGCTGCCGGAACTCTTACCTATACGCTGGCATGCACGGGTCCGCAGGGTAACGCCCGCAGCAGCGTTGCGGTGGTGGTGAATACCCCCTCGCTGTCCCTGAAAAACACCTTCGCGCCGAACGACACCACCATCTCCACAAGCGAGGGCGCGCCCTACGGCAACTGCGACTTCTGGGTAGCTGGGCCTTCCACCTGTACGAAGGAGAAGAACTTCGGCTACGGTCCGACCAAAGTGGTGCGCATCTACATTTGCCTCAGCGGGGAAGTATCAACTTCGGTCTGCTCGCAGCAGCCAGCGGTCACAGGTCCTCTCTCCGCTTCCATGCTGCAGGACATTAACACTCGCATCGCAGCCTTCGCTGGAACCGGCCTCAGGCTCATGGTTCGTTTCACCTATAACTTCGGTCCTATCGGTTCAGGCGCAATGGATGCGCCCGTCGGCCTGATCTCGAAGCATATCGATCAGGTCGCGCCTATCCTGTTGCAGAACAAAGATCTCATCTTCGCTCTCGAAGCAGGATTCATCGGCACATGGGGTGAATGGCACGACTCCACCAACGGAAACGACACAGCGGCTGCGCATAAGACCGTTCTCGACAAAGAGCTCTCGTATTTCAACGGTGTATTCCCGATTCTGGTGCGCGAGCCGGCAGACCTCATCCAGTACAACGGCAATCTGACGCCCTCCCCAGCTCTCGGGCTTCACGACGACTACTACGCCTCAAATGCTACTGATGCCGGCACGTTTGATAACTGTGTCCCACGCGCTGGATTCTGTGTTTCCCTGTACACTTCCGATCAGCTGCGCGCCTACGCGGCCAGCGTTTCGGCGGCAACCATGTTTGCGGGCGAATTCGGAGCTTTGTATCCACCGCTGCAATCCTGCAGCGCACTGGACGACTTTTCTTACACCTATCATGCGCAGTCCATTAACCTGCAACCCTCGTCAATCGGCACCGAGCTGGAAAATGAGGGTTGCGCCTCCAGCTTCTACAACAAAGTGGGAACCCGCATCGAGCTGCAGGAGGTCACGATCGACGGCAGTCCCAGCCCCAGCGGCCGGTTGCATCTGGCGCTGACACTGGTCAATACCGGATATGGCCGGGTCATTCGCCCACGCCCGGTAACGCTGCTTTTCCTTTCATCCGGAAAGATCGTCGCACAGTTCTCCATCCCTCTTACCGAGATGGATCTCAGGCAGCTTGGAGCCTCCACATCGCCGGCTTCGCAGACCTACAAGCTCGACGTAACCCTGCCTTCGACCTTCCCCTTTTCAGGTTCCGTTTCGGCCGCGTTGTTGATTCCCGATCCCGCCCCATCGTTGACTCCGCAGCCCGCATATGCGCTGCCGCTCAACAGCCTGGATGAAAACGATAATCCCATCTTCGATCCGACAACCGGCTACAACCTGATCGCAACCTTCAGCGCTCAATAAGTGCAGACGAAAACCCTAGCCCTCGATTCTTCATATTTCTACGATTGTTATTTTGGCGACTTCAGGCCAACTCACTCGTTGAGGCCCTGTTTGCGCGGCTTTGGCGTGCGCACTCGCGGTGCGCCATATTTCTGTCGGCAGGTATCCAACGTCGAGATTGCGAACGATGCATGATCAACGTCCACTATCTCGATGAAGAGGCAACCCTCCGCGAAGACGAGACCGTAGCGAATGGGGGCGCACGTGGGCGACAGTCGAAATTCGTTTGCGCAATCCCAATGGTAAACAATAGCCGACTCGAGAATCGGAGCGGAGCGAGCTCTGGGGTGATTGAAGTGGAACGTGTTTACTATGAGGGCAATGCCCGTCTGAGCGTTCTAACCAATGGGCACAACAACCGCTCAACGCCACCACTCTGATCGAAGTTCTTCGCCTGCGATTACCTCTGAAGGAGCGCCCGGCGTTGGCGACCAGAGTTTCAGTTCCTCTACCGGCCAAAGCTTCTCGATGGGCCGCCTCCAGTGGTGTAAAGCCAGATCGAATAGTCCCCAGTGAATCGGCATAAGCAGACCATGGCCCAGAGCACGAAAGCTGCGGAGCGCGCCCTCCGGTCCCATGTGAATATCTGCCCACAACGGATCTGAAGCGCCAATTTCAAGCATGGCCAGGTCGAACGGCCCAAACTGCTCGCCAATCTCGTTGAAGCCCGCCCACTCCCCGGAATCGGCTCCATAGTACACACTGTGTTGCGGCCCGGCCAACGCAAATGAGGCCCACAGCGTCTCGAAACGGTTGAAGAGACTACGGCCCGAAAAGTGGCGCGCCGGCAGAGCCGTTATCCGCACCGCGCCAACTCGTATGCTGTCCATCCAGTTCAGTTCCAGGCAATGCAACGCCGGCACGCCGAACTGCTTCAGAAGCGCGCCTACTCCGAGCGGTGTAATCCCTCGCGCTCTTTCAACTGCGGCTAGGTGCGCCATCGCGCGAATCGTGCCTGCGCCAAGGTGATCATAGTGATCGTGCGAAACGATGACCGCGTCAATTGAGGGTAGATCGCTCAATTCCAGAGGTGCAGGGAAAAATCGCTTGGGGCCGGTCCAGCTCGTCGGGGCAGCGCGCTCATCCCACACCGGGTCGATCAGAATGCGTACCCCATCCATCTCAATGAGCGACGTAGCATGTCCGATCCACGTGATACGTAGCCCGGAGCGCGGATCTGTAGTGTAAATCATTGGGTCCGTATGAAATGGTCCCAGCGGTCCGTGGGGTGAGCGGGCCTTCGCCCCCAAAAAGAACTGGGGCCCCACCTTGAACATGATTGAGAACCCACCAACCTTCGTCGGTACAGGATTGAGGTATCGGCGGCCATTTCGCAGGGCAGGCTGAAGAAGCATGGCTATTTGATGATCTGCGCCCGCAGCAGATTCCGCAGGAAACATACCGTTCACGTCGAAAATCGAGAGCCAGCCGATTTTGAATTTTCGATTGAGATGATTCGGAATTAGGGACAACTCGATCGTTCGCCCTACCATCAAATCTGTTAAGTGCAATAGGGGAGCGCAAACCTCTTCGCAATCTCGTAATCCGACAGTTTTGATTTGAAACTCGCTGTATGCCCTGGAAGGGCCTTCTTATGACAGCTCTCCGTTTAACGATCGCGGCATCCGCCGCTCTAGTAGTACTATGCTCGGCTAATCTTCCCGTTATTTCGCGAGCTTTCATACGATCGGCTAGCGCTCAGACTGCTCCCGATAATTCGGCAAACAACAAGAATCAGGGCGAAACCGCGGATAACCAATCCAATGCTAAAGCCGATCGAATTACGACTGCAACGATCCGCAAGGCCATCATTGCCGATAAAGATCTTTCCACATACGCCCACAACGTCAAGATCATAACTGTAAACGGCGCTGTCACCCTCAAAGGTCCGGTCAAATCCGAAGAGGAGAAACAGAAGATTGCATCCGATGCAGCGGGCGTTGTCTCCGCAGACAAAATCACCAATAATCTCACCGTCAAGCAGTAGCAAACCACTTAACCAATCAGTCGCTGCAGATTGCAGCAGAGGAGTAAAACCATGTCCAATAAAAATACTGCCGTCTTCGGCATCTATGCTACGCCGGGGACTGCGGAGGCAGCAGTTGATCACCTTCTCACCAAAGGCTTCACAAACGCTGCGATCTCCGTTCTTCTCCCCGACGACGAAAGTACACGCGCATTCGCCCATCAGAAGAGCACCAAGGCCCCCGAGGGTACCGCGACAGGCGCAACTGCCGGCGGAGTGGTTGGCGGCACGCTTGGCCTTCTTGCGGGCATCGGTTTGCTCGCTATCCCCGGTGTTGGTCCAATCATTGCAGCCGGCCCGATCGTGGCTGCATTAGCAGGTATAGGAGCGGGGGGGACGTTAGGTGGCATCGTCGGAGCTCTCGTCGGGATGGGCATCCCCGAATATGAAGCCAAGCGCTATGAGGGCGCCGTCAAGAATGGAGGAACCTTGCTTTCGGTTCACTGCGACACCTCTGAGCAGATCGACGTCGCAAAAGTTGCACTCAAAGACACCGGAGCTCGTGACATTGCCTCTACTGGTGAGGCATCCTCGAATGAAACGGCGGGCGCGCGCGGAACCTTTGGCAATATCGCGGACGGGCGGCCCCTTTCCGATCCTGCCCTGGCGAATGATGCCCGGGTTGTGGATCGCGAAGTTATCGTCAGTGGGCCGGGAACGACAAAATATTGAATTGCGCAGTTGGAGTGACGACGAGCCCCGGCGGATAGAGGACTCGTCGCCTACACTCGCGTCGCCCGTTCTCCGCAGTGTTCAGATC
>JBAVYX010000352.1:0-19419 GCA_049588475.1 Silvibacterium sp.
TTCCTAGATTGCGCATTGACGCCGTAGGTTAACCGACATACACTCAGCCGTGAGCGTCAGGACGAAGATGGCCTTGGAATCTGTCCCATTCTGACCTCTACACCCACGATCCATGCCAGCTGGACAAACGTTTTCCGCCCCGCAATCCAACCGAGTCAGGCTTGTTGTTGCCTCCTCGGTGATGCTTACTTTCATCTCCTTTTGGCGAGCTGCCGCAGTCGTACTCAACGACCTTGGTTCCTCGGCTTTCTATGCCGGGGGTATCGCCGAAGAGGCAGTTGGGAAGGCAGCACCCTGGTTCATCCTGGGCATCATGCTTTTCTCCTTTGCGGTGCGAGCCGTTTATGTCGAGAGCTGCTCGATGTTCACCCGCGGTGGCGTCTACCGTGTGGTCAAGGAGGCATTGGGCGGTAATTTCGCCAAACTGAGCGTCTCGGCGCTGATGTTCGACTACATTCTCACGGGACCGATCTCAGGCGTCTCAGCTGGGCAATACATCACCGGCCTCCTCAATGAGTTAATGACCGTCGGCGCCGCGCACGGCTGGTTGCCAGCAGCGATGATAAGTAGCGGGCACGTCGCCTGGCAGTTTCCCGTCAACGGAACTTCAGCGGTCTTCTGCGCCGTCGTCACCGTCTATTACTGGTGGCAGAACACCAAGGGTATCGAAGAGTCGAGCGACAAGGCTCTTGAAGTAATGAAGATCACCACCATCATGGTGGTGCTACTACTCGGGTGGGGCATCTGGTCGGCCTTTCACATCGGCGCAAAATTTCCGCCTCTGCCTACGCCCTCGAATCTGCACTTCTCCAAAGACGCACTAGGATTTCTCTCGGGAACAAAGCTGGCCAGCTCTTTTGGCCTCTTCGGTATCCTGATGGCCTTTGGCCACTCCATCCTTGCCATGAGCGGCGAGGAAACACTCGCACAGGTCAATCGCGAGATCCAACATCCGAAGCTCAAGAATCTCAAACGCGCGGCGATTGTCATCGCCATTTACAGCACGGTATTTACCGGATTTGTTTCCCTGCTTGCTGTCATGCTCATTCCGGATTCGATTCGCGTTCCGGTGTATCGCGATAACCTCATCGCCGGTCTGGCAATGAATGTCGTTGGGCCGCTCACGCTGCGCATCGTCTTCCGCGTTTTTGTCGTCATCGTAGGATTTCTCATTCTTTCCGGCGCCATCAACACCTCCATCATCGGCTCGACCGGTGTGCTCATGCGTGTCGCTGAGGATGGGGTGCTTACCGATTGGTTCCGCAAACCGCACCGCAAGTTCGGAACCAGCTACCGCATCATCAACCTGGTTACCGCGTTGCAATTATTTACCATCATTGTGAGCCGCGGTAATGTCATCACACTGGGCGAAGCCTACGCCTTTGGTGTGATCTGGAGTTTTACCTTCAATAGCCTCGCTATGTTAGTGCTTCGCTGGAAGTATTCGGGCGAGCGCGGCTGGAAGGTGCCGATCAATATCAAGATCGGCAAGACGGAATTGCCCGTCGGACTGTTCTCGGTTTTCCTGGTGCTGTTCACGACGGCCATCGTCAACTTGTTCACGAAGAGCGTTGCGACGAAAAGCGGTGTGGCTTTCGCCGCCGCCTTCTTCATCATCTTCACCATTTCCGAGCGCAGGAATCGGAAACGACAACTTGTAACTGTCAAGCAGATGAAGGAACACTTCCAGCTTGAGCAGCCAGAAACCATCAGCCGCGATGCGCTGGAGATTCATCCTGGCGGTGTTCTGGTAACCATGCGTGATTCAGCCAACCCATTCGCGCTTAAGTGGGCTCTTTCACGCACCAATACCAAGGAGCAGGACATTGTTGTGCTCACTGCCCGGATGATGGGCGCAGGCGGCCCCGAGTATCTTGATGAGCAGCTCTTCAGTGAGTACGAGCAGATGCTTTTTACCAAGGCCGTCTCCGTAGCCGAGAGTTTCGGCAAACATATCTCTCTGCTGGTTGTTCCTGCCGGCGATATCTTCGCCGCCCTGGTGCAAACCGCGAATTCGCTCGAAGTTGCCGCTCTTGTTTCGGGTCTTTCCACCAAGATGTCAGCGCAAGAACAGGCCTATCACGTTGGCCAGGCGTGGGAAGCGCTACCTGAGCCCAAACGGCAATTTACCTTCTACGTCATCATGCCTGACGGCCAGGACCTTTCCTTCCACATCGGGCCGCATGCCCCCGCTCTGCAAGGAGAGGACGTGCAGTTAGTCCATCGGCTGTGGCTGAACTTCCGCCGTGATCCAGAAACGCAAGGTTTGCACCACAGCGATATCGTCACCTACGCTCTCACGCGTCTCGCGACCGAGTACGCACGCGACAAGGTGGAAACGCTCAAGGATTTGCGCCGCTACACGCAGGATGGAAGACGCACTAGTTCCATGTTCGGAGAAGGCCCTCGCACTTCTTATCGCGAAGGGCTCGATTATTCCATTCCCGCCCCCAAATCATCCAGGGACCAACCCGGTTCAAGCCAGGACGACTAGAGAGGTCGCAGGGTGAGCGACAAGTTATAGCATCTCTCCGATGGGCCTACATCGAAATCGACGACCTAGCGGCGGCGGAAACTATAACGATCGGGGAAATCCTTAAAACTGACTCCGCTCGCCTGCTGCGCGTACGACATTATTTATTTCATAAATATTTGGCAATTTATTACTAATGGAGTTACTCTGCCCAGTAGCAGTTTTTTACTTAGAGGGCTGAAGATTGACTGACACTTCTCTTGGTTGGTCAGACTCCAGGCAGATGGAGGAAAAGTGCAGGTTAGTCAGATTCTGATTGAGATCGACAACGAGATAGCACGCCTGCAGCAGGCACGGGATTTGCTGGCAGGTGGAAGTGCAAAGGTTGTAAAGCGCGGGCGACCCGCGGCTGCCAAGAAAAGGGCAGCCAAAGCCCCAACCAAGCGCAAGTTATCGCCAGAAGGACGGCGCAAAATTGCCGAGGCCATGAAGCGTCGCTGGGCCGAGCGCAGAAAGGAACTCGCCGCCAAGTCGGCGAAGACTGCAAAGGCCTAGTTACTCCGGATGTACAGTTAGAAAGGCGGTCTCCTCCCGTTGAGGCAGTACCGCCTTTGTTGTTCTGAACAAAATAGAAATACTACCGCAGGGTTTCGCCTGGCGTCGCTTCCAGAACTTTTATACCCGTTCCCTTCAGATGACCTTCCAGCTCCTCCGGAGTACCTGTGAGCTGCGGAAAGGTTCCGTAGTGTATTGGAATAACAGTCTGGACCCCCAGATACTTTGCCGCCAGTGCGGCGGCCGCGGGCCCCATGGTGTAATGGTCGCCGATCGGAAGCAGTCCTATTTCGGGAGCATACAGTTGACGGATGATCTGCATATCCGAAAAGACGGAAGTGTCCCCCGCATGGTAAAGCACCGGACCGTCTTCAATCGCAATGACCAATCCAATCGCCTCTCCAGCGTATAAGAAATTGGTGTCGTCTTCTACGCTCGAACTGTGTCGCGCTTCCACCATGCTGATGATCACATCCTGATATTTGTAACTTCCGCCAAGGTTCATGCTTACAACGTTCTTCACCCCCTTTGACTGCATCCATGCGACCAGCTCAAAGATGCCCACTACTTGTGGATTACTCCGCCCCGCTACGGCAACGGCATCGGCAATATGGTCGGAATGGCCGTGCGTCAGTAAAAGAAGGTCCAGCTTCTCCGGCAGCTTATAGTTCTTCGGATACTTTGGATTATGTTCAAGAAATGGATCGATAAGGATCTCGGTTCCCTTGGCAGTGGTGATGTGAACGACGGAGTGCCCCAGCCAGGTGATGGTCGAACCTTTCAAGTCTGTCATGCGATCGAGCTCCTGTAGAAAACTGCGTTTTACTAAACGAGCCTCAAAACCAGCTCCGAAACGAGGATAGTGCTTTTGGCTGTATGTTGCTCGCCGGCCGCCTTATAACCTCGCCAACCCTCAATTCGATCCGCCATTTTCCGGGCGCCAATCGCGGCGCGAAATGTGCACACTTGACGGCTGCATCCGGCAAGAGTACGGTCTCCTTATGGGCGAAGAAAAAGCGAAAAAACAGGCTCTTTTCAACATCCTCCCAGCGGGCGATAGGGTGCGGGATGATTCGCTAACCGACGCGCCTCTGCGCGGCATTGCCCGAATCGCCGCCTGCGGCTGTCAGGCCGGTGAAGGCCATCTGGTCGAGTTCCGTACGCTCCCGGTTCGCTCCTTGCTCAACAAGTCAGTCTCGCGACGCGGCCTCCCGTTCCGTTGGAGCATCAACCCGTACAGGGGCTGCGAGTTCGGCTGTCGCTACTGCTACGCCCGCTATACCCACGAGTTTATGGAGATGCGGGATCCAGCCGATTTCGAGCACAAAATCTATATCAAGCAAAATGCCGCCTGGCTGCTCAGGCAGGAACTGCGCTCTCTGAAGCATGGTGAACAGGTTGCCCTGGGAACCGCGACCGACCCTTACCAACCCATCGAGAAGCGTGCCAGGGTAACGCGCGGCATCCTCGAAGTTTTCGCCGAACAGCATGGCTTGCGTCTCGGCATCGTCACCAAATCAACGCTGATCGAGCGCGACATCGATCTTCTTCAGCAAATCTCGGCGAAAAACGATGTGTCGTTACACATCACCATAACCACGCATGATGCCCGGCTGGCCCGCATCCTCGAACCGCGTGCTCCACGGCCCGACCTGCGCTTCCGCACAGTTCGCCGCCTGCGCGAGGCCGGCCTGCGAGCTGGCATTCTGTGTTCGCCTCTGATGCCCGGGATCACGGATAACGCTGTTTCCCTGGACACTATGGCCCGCAAAGCGCGAGAAGTCGACGCAGGTTTCTTTTTTGCGAATCCTCTCTTCCTGAAGCCATGTTCCAAGGCCACCTTTCTGGCCTTCGTTCACGAGCATTTTCCTCAGCTCGATACGAGCTATGCGAAGCGTTACGCCGAAGCCGCCTTCGTCTCCAAGGCCTATCAAACGCGTATACGTGATCTGGTCGCGGCAGTAACCGAAAAATATGAGCTGGGGCGCAGAGTTACCGATGCCTCGCAGGCGCGGGATACGGGAAGGGAACTGGAAGGCCGGGAACCACTACAACAAACCCTCTGGCCGGCTGAGGAACCGCCGCGCACGCCGGCGCCGGTGGCTCATCAGCGGGTAATGATGACTTCGTAAATGTTGTCTTTGGCCAGAAAGAAACGATAGTTGCCGTAGCGCGAAAACAGCTTTTCGATGCTGCGGTTTGTATAGACGCGCAGGATAGGATGCGTCTCGGACTCCTGCATCTCAATCGTGTCGCCGTCCGTCAGGTGGTAGCGGCAAAATGTGGTATCGGGCCCTATGGATTTGGTGTGGAAAAGGGCGAGAACTCGTCCGCCCGGACGTACAGCCGTGTGCAGATGTTGGATGAACGGCTGCACTAGCCCTTGTGGAATGTAGTCGAGCGTCGTCCACAGCAACACCACGTCGAACTGACGTCCGCCAAAATTTAGGTTTTGCTCGAAGAATCCGGCCAGATCAAAACCCGCCTCGCCGCCCTCCTCGGACGGAGGCGTGACCCACTGCCCGTGAAGTGCCTCATGCACCACATCAGCCATGTAGCAACTGTGGCCGAGCCCAGTCAAAAAGTTGATATTGCTCGGAGAAGTGGGTCCTATATCCAGCACGCGCAAGCTCTCTTCTTCCTTGAGGTGTTTGAGCATGGCGGCCCAGCCGCTTGAGTGGCGGGGAATCTTCGGTCCTGAAAGCACCGTGCGACTGGTGCGCTCTGGCCGGGGCGGCTCTCGATGAAACAGGCTGCGCAACACGGTGCTGGGTTGACCTCTGTCGGGGAGTCTTCGGTCTATGGCCTGAGAGCAGTCCCCGTGCCGCTTTCAGGCGGCTCCGGTTAGCAAACTCTGATTTACTTTGAAGCGCCGAACATCGTCCCAGACTGCGTAGTCGAACTGGTCGGCGATTGTGCTGTGATCCCGCCACGTTCGGCTGTGCCTGTAGCGCCCTGGACGAGGTCTACCTTACCCGAAAACACCGCATTCTCTTCGATGGAAAGCCTTGCCGCACGGATATCGCCCTTGAGATTAGCTCCCGCTCGCAATTCAACCCGGCCACTGGCCTGGATATCGCCGTTGAGGGTCCCCAGCAGAACCACATCGCGGGCGGACACATTGGCTTCGACATGGGCATTGGGCCCGATCGTCAGCCGGCTCTCGCTCAGGGTAATGGTTCCCTCGACCACACCGTCTACCAGAAGGTCTTCGCTTCCCTTAACTTCACCGCGAATCTGTACGGACTTACCAATCGACGCTGCTGCGGTGATATCTGATGCGGGCATTTCTGACTCCTCCGGGATTTATGAAAGCTTGATCGCACTATACGCAAGGACCGCACAGCGCCGCAACCTCTCATCCGCTACCCCAAGCGCCGCGTGCACCTTTGAACATTCTCCTGCATCTTTAATCTGCATGGAATACAGACAGCTCGGCCATTCAGGTCTGAAGGTTTCTGCTCTAAGCTTTGGCGCGGGAACTTTCGGCGGCGGTACCGAATTTTTCCGCGCGTGGGGCAGTTCCACCGGCGACGAGGCCACTCGTCTTGTCGATCTCTGCCTCACTGCCGGAGTCAACCTCTTCGATGTCGCCGACGTCTACTCCGACGGTCTTGCCGAGGAAGTCCTTGGCAAGGCCATCGCTGGCAAGCGCAACCGGCTGCTCATCTCCACCAAGGCCACCTTCCGGCTCGGCAACGGACCGAACGACGTCGGCTCCTCGCGTTACCACCTAATCGAGTCGGTGAACGCCAGTCTCAAGCGTCTGGGCACGGATCACATCGACATCTACCATATGCATGGCTTCGACGCGACCACCCCGGTCGACGAAACTCTCGAGACCCTCGACACCCTGGTTCGCACTGGAAAAGTCCGCTATATAGCCTGCTCCAACTTTTCCGGATGGCACCTCATGAAGTCACTCTCCGTCTCCGAGCGCTACGGGTGGGCACGCTACGTGGCTCATCAGGCCTACTACTCGCTGGTCAACCGCGAGTTCGAGTGGGAGCTCATGCCCCTCGGCCTTGATCAGGCAGTCGCCACTCTTGTCTGGAGCCCGCTTGGATGGGGCCGTCTTACCGGCAAAATCCGCCGCAACCAGCCGCTGCCTGAAGTCAGCCGTCTCCACAAGACCGCTGAAAACGGTCCGCCCGTCGACGACGAATTTCTCTACAAGATCGTAGACACCATTGATGAAGTAGCGAAAGAGACGAGCAAGTCCGTCCCCCAGATCGCCCTTAACTGGCTCTTACAGCGCCCGACCGTGGCCAGCATCATTATGGGAGCCCGCAACGAAGAACAGCTCAAACAGAACCTGGCTTCCACTGGCTGGAACCTCAGTCCCGAGCAGGTTGCCAAACTGGATTCAGTCAGCGCCGTTACTCCGATCTACCCGTACTGGCACCAGCGCCAGTTTACGGAGCGCAATCCGCTGCCTATCTGAATCTCGTTTTTATGCTTAGTAGGCTACGCTGGCTGGATCACGCGGCGAGCACTCCAGGATGTTTGTACCTTTAGCTTCCCGTTGGATCACCGTCAAGCTGACATCGTCGCGAATTGGACTACCGTTCGCGAAGTCCTGTACCGCAGCGAGGAGCGTCATCAGTGTGGCGTGAGCGGATTGCTGCCTGGCGTGCCGAGACGCCTCTACTAATCGCTCCAGCCCATACTCTTCACCTGATGGGTTGCAGGATTCGAGAACGCCGTCAGAGTACGCAACAAGAGTGTCGCCCGGCTCGAGAACAAGTTCGCCGGAGTGGAATTCCGCATCTTCAATCGCACCCAGCAACGGGCCGCCGATCTCGAGCAGTTCAGCTCGTCCATCAGCGCGCACCAGTATTGGCTGAAAATGGCCGGCATTGCAGTAGGTCAGTTCTCCGCGATGGCAGTCAATCTGCGCCAGAAATGCCGTAACGAAAGGCGCAACCGGGCGCAGATAGCAAAGGTGGCGATTCACTTCCGAGGCGATCATTGCCGGGTTGGAATCCGGCTGGCCGTAGCTTTGGAGAAGTCCTGCCAGGTTGGTAAACCACATCCCGGCGGCAACGCCTTTACCGGCAATGTCTCCGTGGGCAGCAAGAACTCTGGAACCGTTCTGCCAAAGCATCGTGAAATCTCCGGAGAGAAAGCGAGCCGCGAAGACCTCGCTCGCGAACTGTAAGTCGCCGTGGCGCAGGGCACGCGATCCGCTTAGTTTGCGCTGGATCTGTGCCGCCTCGAATAGCTGCGAATGCAGCTCAAGCTTCTCCCGTAGGAGTTCATCGACGTCCTCTCGCGGCGGCACATTCGATGGCGGGGACGGCATCGAGTGTGTAGTCGGAAAATGAAGGATGCCGTACTCTCGACGTTCGCTGTTGATCCGCAAAGCGCCGTTGCTTCCTGGTAATACTGCTCCCTGGGTCAAGATCCACCTCTTCTCGATTCTGGTTGCTGCTCTCTAAGCGACAACCTGCTGTTTAGCCAACAAATCGATAACCAGTTCCGTGCACGGTGAGGAAGTACTGCGGTTGTTCAGGGTCGGGTTCGAGCTTTTGGCGGAGACGCACCAGATGCGTATCCACGGTCCGAGTGGTTGGGTAGTTATCGTATCCCCAAACCTCCTCCAATAAACGATCACGGCTCAGCGTTTCGCCAGGGTGACAGATGAAGTACTTCAGCAGATCGAATTCCGTAGAGGATATATCGAGAGCCTTGCCCGACCTGAGCACTCGACAACGCTGAAGGTCCACTTCCACGTCGCCGAAGGAATGCTGATCCTTATCTTTGGGAACGACGGCGGTGCGTCGCAGGATAGCCTTGACTCGCGCCAGCAATTCGCGAATCGAAAACGGTTTGGTTACGTAGTCGTCCGCGCCCAGTTCGAGCCCTACCACTTTGTCTACTTCCTGGCCGCGGGCCGTCAGCATGATAATCGGGATGGAGGCGCGCTTGGCCCTTAATTGCCTGCATACTTCCAGTCCGCTCAGGCGCGGCATCATAACGTCCAGAACCACCAGGTCCGGAGATTCTTCCAGCGCCCGCTGAAGGCCCTCAACGCCATCGCGCGCTGTGATCACTTCATAGCCTTCAAACTCGAAATTGTCGCGCAGTCCGGCCACCATGTTCGGTTCGTCCTCCACAACAAGAATCTTTGCCGGACGCCGTCCTTCAGCCGCCTTTGCTTTCTCTTCTTTCATTTTCATACCCCGTCACCTATTGAATCGCTAACTTCTGCAGCGGCAAAGTAATAATGAATTTGCTGCCCATCCCTGGCGTGCTCTCGACGGCAACCTCGCCACCGTGAGCCTGTACGATGTGGCGTACCAGAGATAGACCTAATCCGCTTCCCTTGGTGTTATGCACCAATGGATCGCCCACCCGATAAAACTTCTCGAAAATCTTGAGGTGCTCCTTGGCCGGGATTCCGATGCCATGATCGACAACCTCCAGATTGACGCCGTTGTTGTGGCGGTACAGATGTACCCCAAGGTATTTCTCGGCGCCGGAGTACTTCACGGCATTGTTCACCAGGTTCAGCAGAGAGCGGGCAATCGCCTCGCGATCCACCCACAGCGGCGGCACATCGCTTTCTATCTTCTGGTCGAGCTGGAATCCATTCTGCTCGATTTCGAAGCGATACGATTCGAGGGTGCTACGCACCAGATCGGCCACATCAGTTTCGCGGAAGCTGTACTCTTTCTTGCCTGACTCGATACGCGAGAAGTCGAGAATATTGTTGATCAGCGAAGTCAGCCGCTCGCTCTCTTTACGGATGATTTCGTAATATTCCTGCTGCTTTCCTGAATTGGAGATGCGCCCCAGCTCCAGCGTTTCGGCATAGAGGCGGATAAGCGCGAGAGGTGTTCTTAATTCATGGGAGACGTTGGAGACGAAATCGGACTTCAGCTTCGCCAGGGCGAGCTCACGCGCCACACTGCGGTAGGTGAAAAACATGCCTGCGCCCATAAGGAGCGAGAGCCCACCGAGAACGAGAAAGTGGATTCGCAGCAAATGAGCGCTGATATTTGCGATGGTGTTCCCGCGCAGCTTGATTCCCAGAATCAGACCGGAAAAGACATCATCATGAAAAGCTCGTTCGACTTCGGCTGTTCCGCCGTCCCAGGAAGCAGAAGCAGCTAGAGGGACATCGTCTTTCTCGGTGCGGACCATGATCGCCGTGCGCGGATGCGTTGAATCGCCCCGGTTCTGATCGGGCATCACTTCGTTCAGGGCTGCGGGAAAAAACTTGTTCTTCAGATAATCGGTGTCATAGATCATGCCGGCCAGGGCAGGGCGCTCGGGGCTGGAGCCGCGGGGCAGAAAGAGCACCAGAGACTGATACTGCATTTTGTCGCCCATGGTAACCCAATGAGTCATAAAGAAGAAGTGCGTGCCTTCGTTTGCTTCGTGCCATCTCAGTTTATTGATGTACGTCTTGCCGTCCATGTTCCACCAGTCGGCGTAATGCGATGCAAGTGCCCGATCCTCGGCACAGAACGCACCGCTGCTCATCCGGCTGGGCTGGGATCGAAAGATGAAGTTATCTTTCCCGGTCCACAGAATTGCATGGGCGATATCGGGATGCGCCGTCAGGAATCTATCGAGCCCATCTGCGTCGGAACTATCCATATCCGGAAATTGCATTCTGGCGTAGTCGCCCATATCATATGCACGCTCGTTGATCTGCTTCTCGGCGACGGCAAGCGTGTGCTCAAAATCGACCTTATACGCGGCCTCGATGACCTTCTCGCGCTGGATGTTGCGGAGATAAAGGACGCTGAAGCCGATCAGCGCTGCAGCCGGCAGGATCACGGCCAGCATCAGCATCAAGGTGCGGGGACGTTCGGACCATCGTTGAACTTGCGGCTTTAACATACGTGAACCTTCAGCCTCCGCTCCCATAGATATGAAAATAGAGTAGGGAATTCGGCGATATGTCACAACGACGCAACAAATTGCAAAAAGTTGTGAACTACTAAAATAAGCAAAGCCAACCAGGACCGGTCATGAGCCGGCAAACAGATATACGCTGCGTCCCCGGGAAACACCCTTGACTTTTGTCGCCTTTTTTCTGGGGTATCAAATTTTCAGATCCGGGGCGGCGATGCAGGGAGAAAAATAATAATGCCGAGGTATTCCAATGACGGAATCTTCTGATCTTCGGATGAAGAGAATGCCGCTCAACCACGGAGGCGGTCATATACCTGCACTCTGCTTTGGCACGTTGATTCCAGATCCAGCTGTGACGATAACTGCGACCAGAGGTGCACTGGAAGCTGGATTCCGGCACTTCGATTGTGCGGAGCGATACCGGAATGAGCGTGAGGTAGGCGAGGCGTTGCAGGCAGGACTTGCCGCTGGAGGGATCGCGCTCGAAGACATTTTTGTAACCACAAAGTTGTGGAACTCCAATCACCGTCCCGAGCGCGTCGAGCCGGCTTTCGAGGCGAGTCTCGATAGACTCAGACTGAACTATTTGGATCTTTATCTCATTCACACTCCATTTGCTTTTCAACCAGGGGATGAGCAGGATCCGCGGGATCAAAACGGCAATGTCGTTTACGACCACGGCGTGACTCTGCTCGACACCTGGAGGGCAATGGAAAGTCTTGTGGACCGTGGCAGGTGCCGAGCCATTGGACTGTCGGACGTCAGCTTGAACGAATTGTTGCCCCTCTATGAAGCTGCGAAAATCAAGCCGGCTGTGGTCCAGGTCGAGTCACATCCTTATCTGCCGGAGACGGAGCTTCTGGAATTCTGCAAGAAGAAGGGCATTGTGCTTTTGGCTTTCGCGCCATTAGGCCACGGAACGAGACCGGGGCCGCTTCAAGATCCAGTCATCACAGCAATCGCCGCGCGAGTTGGAAAGACGCCGGCGCAGGTGCTGCTGGCGTGGGCAGTGCAGCGCGGCACGGCTTTGCTTACCACGCCCAGGAGTGCGGCCCGGGCCAGAGAAAATTTCGACATCTCCGCCCTTCCGGCAGACGCGCTTGACGAAATCAATCGAATTCAGACCCGACAGAGGTTCAATGAAGTGGTGAAGACCGGTAGCCCAGGCTTCATTGCTCGCGGTAGTTGAACGTGCAAGTCAAACAGCGACTGGAGCTGTCCTTGCAGGAAGTACAAAGACGTGAGTCCCTGAATTTGCGCTAGCGCGCGACCAGCGGTCTCTGGCAGGATTTTGTTCACGTTGTCCCAGTCGCCCTGGATACCTTGGAGCTGCAGCTCAACTCCCAGCAGGCCGGTTCCGTTCCAGCCAAAGCGCTTTGCCCCTGCGATGTATTTCCTCGCCCTCGGCAACAGGGTTTCAGAATCCCAGATAGTCCAACCCCGTTTTCCAGCGCGACCGAGTCATCGGGCTGCAGCTCGAGGGCCTTGGGATTGGCTGTCTCAGCCTTCTCAATGTCGCCGTTGGTAAGGTAGCCAACGCCGAGATCGATGAGCATGCTGCCGGCAGGATTGGGTTTGCCCAGGTGGCAGCGGAAGCGAAAAATTGCGCCTGCGAACACTATCGCAAGCCATGCCGGGATGCGATTATGCGGGTACCGGGACGGCTGTGGGCCACTTCCATTGCAGGGATCGGGACGGGTGGCGGGGAAGTCGGAGGAATCGAGACCGCCGCTGGGCGGGCTGCGCTGGCTCCATTTCGAAACACACGTGGCCCCTGCTATACTCCCTAGTTGCGGGAGTTGCTCCAAAGCAGTATTGTTTCCAGCATTTCGCCGCAAAATTCACCTACCAGGCTCCCGAGGTTCTTTATGTCCGGCCATTCCAAATGGGCGACAATCAAACACAAGAAGGGCGCACTCGACGCCAAGCGCGGCAAGATTTTTACTCGCGTCATCAAGGAAATCACCATTGCGGCACGCTCCGGAGGCGGCGATCCAGACGGCAATCCACGCCTGCGTAGCGCCATCGCTGCCGCCAAGGCTGAAAACATGCCCGCTGAGAATATCAAGCGCGCTGTTCAGCGCGGGACCGGGGAGATACCCGGCCTTCAATACGAGGAAATCTCCTTCGAGGGTTATGGTCCCGGCGGAGTGGCTGTCATTGTCGATTGCACTACCGACAACCGCAATCGCGCAGTCAGCGAAATTCGCCACACCTTCTCGAAAAACGGCGGCAACCTCGGCGAGCCCAACTCCGTCCGCTTCATGTTCGCGAAGAAGGGTGTCATCGCTGTCTTAAAAGAGGCAGCCGACGAGGACAAGCTCATGGGCATCGTCCTCGAAGCTGGGGGCGAAGACCTCAACGACGAAGGCGATACGTGGGAAATCATCACTGAGCCCAATGCCTGGGAAGCAGTGGCCAAGGCTGTGAAAGATGCCGGTATTGAGACCGTCCTCTCCGAGGTCACCATGGTCGCGTCGACGTACACCAAACTTGAAGGCGCACCCGCGGCGCAGTGCATCCGGCTGCTCGAAGCTCTGGAAGACAACGACGACGTGCAGAACGTTTATTCGAATTTCGACATGGACGCGAAGCAACTCGAGGAAGTCGCCGGTTAAAGCGATTCTTGGCCAATACAACGGGGCCGCCCGGCAGGCGGCCTTTCTTTTGCGGAGAAGATACACTCGCATGCGGATGAAAGTATTTTGCCTCCCCACCGTTTTTTGTCTCCTCGGCGCCGCTCTTTTTGCATGGACCATGCAGGCCTCGGCCCAGACCGCGCAGACACAGACCATACATATACAACAGGTCATGTCCGATCCTGACCGTGCGCCCGCGCAAGCCGCGCTGGCTAGCGATCCTTGGGAGCTCGGTCCCTTTCTTCAAGGTGGCTTCGGCACGGGCAACCGCTCGGACTTCAGCTTCCTTTCCGCCGGAGTGCGCGTCGGCAAAGTGCTAACCGACCCGCATCTTCCCGGCATCCTACGCGGTCAGTTTGAGTACGCGGGCGAAATCATGCCCTACTGGCAATCCTTCACGCCACCGCCCCACGACATGCTCACTGAGTACGAGTTCGAGGGCGAGATCGGCCATGTAGTCCTGCCTTATGGCGGGGGAACCTTCACCGGCGTCAGCATTACGCCGATCATCCTTCGCTGGAATTTCAGCCCCAGCCGCCGTATCGTCCCGTGGGTGCAAGGCGCAGGCGGACTCATCTACACGACCCACAAATATCCACCGGATATCCTCGTTCCGCACGGCCAACCCGGCGGGACCAGCGTCTGGAATTTTTCGCCCCAGTTCGGGATCGGATTTCACTACTTTGTAAAACCGGGCAACTCCATCAACTTTGCCGCAAACGCCATCCATATCTCCAGTGCATCGCTCGGCGACAGAAACCCCGGCGTCAACGCGAGCGTACAATTCCAGATCGGATATACGTGGTGGAAGTAAAAAGCAGGGATTGGGGATTAGCCATTAGGGATTAGCAACCCTGTGGTGCCTGCTCGGAGAACGCCATGCCCGAACCGCTCATCGAATGCGTTCCCAACTTCTCCGAGGGCCGCGATCCGGCCGTAGTGGAGGCCATCGTCGCTGCGATGGCGGTCGATGGCGTATCTCTCCTCGATTTCTCCCGCGACCCTGACCATAATCGCTCCGTTGTCACCATCGTCGGACCTCCTGCCGCCGTCGTCGAGTCCGCCGTCCGTGGAGCGGGTCGCGCCGCCGAATTGATCAACCTCACCTCACAGCGCGGAGTCCATCCGCGCATTGGCGCAGCCGACGTCATCCCTTTTGTGCCTGTCCGCGATATCTCGCTTGAGCAGTGCGTGCTCTTTGCGCGGCAGGCCGGGGCTGCATTGTGGGACCGCCACGGCATCCCGGTCTACTTTTATGAAGCCGCGGCAGCTCGTCCGGATCGCGCTCTCCTGGAGCATGTTCGGCAGGGCCAGTTCGAGGGTCTGCGCGACGCTGTGAAGCGTGAATCCGCGCGTCGTCCGGATATAGGCGGACCCGACCTCCATCCCACCGCTGGAGCAGCCGCCGTTGGTGCCCGACGCTTCCTCATTGCCTGGAATCTTTATTTGAATACCGCTGACGTCGCCACCGCGCGCGCCATCGCCCGCGAAATCCGCGCCTCGTCCGGAGGCCTTACCGGCGTCAAGGCTATGGGTGTGCTCGCGCATGGCGAGGCGCAAATCTCCATGAATATTACCGACTTCCGCCAGATGCCGCTCAGCCAGGTCTATAAGGTGGTCCGCGAGAAGGCTGCTGGTCACAGAGTGGTCCCGGTGCGCGGCGAACTCATCGGCCTGGTGCCTGAAGCCGCCGCCGAGCGCGAGAGTGAGTGGCTGCGTCTTTTCCATGAATTCGATCCGGAAGAGAAGATTCTGGAGCGCAAGTTGCAGCATCCGCTTGCCTGGCCCACGCCTTCTCACGCCGCTTCGCGTCTAAAATAGAAGTAGTGAACTGCAGCACGAATCGCTCTGGACAGAGCGAAATAGAAATAGACAGGGGCCAGCGCCAATGCGCTCCCCGGAGGCAAAAAGCAAAGTGAAGTTTGTTACCCGATTCCAATGGCTCGCCACGAGCTCCCTTTTAGCCGCGGCCTGCGCGGCGCTAACGCCCATGGCTCTGGCCGCGCAGCTCGACAGCGACGCGCGCACTGCCATCCCGCACGACGTTCAGCAGATTATCGTCATCGACTACCGCGCGATGCAGAACTCGCCCGCCGCCATGGATCTCAAGGCCCGCATCCTACCGCCCGAGCTTAAGCAGCTGGAGCAGGCGCTCAAGAGCTCCGGCTTCAACGAGAACCACGACGTCGAACAACTCGCCTTCGCCGCCTATCGCACAGGCGAGGAGGGCGTCAGGTTTGTCGGCATTGCCCAGGGGCAGTTCTCTCTGACCGATATCCTCTCCGCGTTCAAAAAGAACAAGGTCAAGCCGACCCTCTACCGCACCAACAAGCTCTATCCCATGGGATCGAGCGGCATGCTGGTTACTTTTCTCAATCCCACCACCATGCTTTTCGGATCCAACGATTCTCTCAAGCCTGCTCTGGATGCGCGCGATGGCCTCGCGCCCAATTTCCTCACCAATCAGGAGATGCTCGGGCAGATGGGCGGTGTCGATACCGAGCCGCTCTGGAGCATTCTCGATCAGAAGGGCACGCAGTTCATGATGCGCGGCCTGCTCGGCGAAGCCGCGCAGCTTGCTGACTACGAACAGGTGAAGAAGCGCTTGCTCGGCTCGCGCTACACGATGAACTTCCAGAACGGCGTCAAGTTCTCGCTTGATGTTGCCACGCCGGACACCTTTACCGCCGCGACCCTTTCGTCCCTATTGAACGCAGCTGCTATGTACAAGAAAGTCAGTGGCTCGCCAACTGAAAAGCAGGCCGTCGACGCAACCACCATCGACTCCAGTGCCGGCCAGTTGCAGGTGCGCTTCGCCGCCTCCGACAGCCAGTTTTCGGCGCTGCTGCAATCGCCACTCTTCCAGTCTGTTGTTAAGTAAGTTCCTGCGTTCTGGGCGAGTCTGTTCGTAACCGCTCAAAACGGCAATCGCATTGCTGGTTTCGTTGGAAGACACCGTAATCGGCCCCGAGTAAGGGCGTCGACGAGGTGGTAGGCATAATTCCGTCGGTCGTGTAGTAGATCGTCTTGGTCGAGATGTCGCTGATGGCGACTGTTTGCGGGTGGTGTAGGAACCTGCCCGGCGGGCTGAAGGTCGGCCTCGCCAGGTACGGATGAATGGTGTACAGCGCCATCGCCACCTCTCTGTAAGCTGATTGAGAGGAATGCGAATCAGAAAGGTGAGAAACGGACGGACATTCGGGGCGAGGTGAGCGACGCATGACCGAGATCATTTGGACTCCAGAACAGTCGAAGTGGCCCAAAGATAAGTGCTGGTGGAGAGCGGAATCGAAGAGCAACAGAATCCGAAAAGCAGCCTCGGAATGCGAGCAATTCTATAACTAACTACCGGTTGATATCGTCGTGTCTCTGACTACAAAAGCGGCTCCTACGTCGCCAGATCCATAGCTCGTCAAGAACAATGTGCCCTGGAAGAAAACCCTTTGCATTGGTCTCCTCGATCACTACTATTCCTTCCATTGCTTAATAGGCAGCCAGGAGGCAGGCGAGTGGCCAAGAACATTGTCATCTGCTGCGACGGTACCGGTGGCGAGTATGGAGACTGCAACACAAATGTCGTCCACATTTATGAAGCCCTCATCATTGACGGTAAGAGACAGGTTGGCTACTACCATCCTGGAGTCGGCACCGAGGGATCGCCCACTTCCCATGGCAAGCTCGGAGTGGCCTGGTCCAAGGTGATGGGGCTCGCCTTTGGGGCGGGACTTTTGCGCAACATCGGTGACGCTTACCGCTACCTGATGAACGTCTACGAGGAAGGCGACAAGGTTTACCTATTCGGTTTCAGCCGGGGCGCATACACGGCACGTGCGATTGCCGGTGTCCTGCACATGTTTGGCCTGTTGTGCCCCGGCAATGATGGGCTCATTCCTTACATCCTGCAGCTTTATGCAAAACAAACACGCAAAGCAGGCGGCATGACCAGCACCTTCAACGTGGCCGAGGGCTTCAAGAAGACCTTTTGCCGTTCGTGCCCACTGCATCTGGTGGGGGTTTGGGATACGGTCAGTTCGGTTGGATGGATCTGGGACCCGGTGAAGCTACCCTACACGGGACGCAATCCCGACGTGGCCAATGGACGTCATGCTATGTCCATCGATGAGCGCCGCTGCAAGTTTCACACGCTTCTCTGGGGGGCTCAGCTCCCTGGGCAGACCATCAAGCAGGTGTGGTTTGCGGGCGTGCATTGCGACGTGGGTGGCGGCTATCCTACCCGCAAGAGCGGTCTATCGCAGATCGCCCTGCAATGGATGCTTTGCGAAGCCGTATCGCTGGGCCTGCTTGTCGACCCGGAACGGGCTAACCGGGTAGTGGGCCGAACTTCCGAGTCTTCGATCCCGAGTTCGCCAGTCTCAGAGCCGGAATCCGGTCGGATGATCCATCATCCCCACATGCCTCACCCGCCCGTTCCGCCGAATCCCGCTCAGAAAAAGAATAAGTCTCTCACTGGGCCATGGTGGCTCCTGGAACTGTTGCCGGAGCACCACTACAACGCGGCCACGAAGAAGAAGAAGTGGCGGATTCCGCTTGGCGCATGGCGAACCATTCCCCCGGACGCGGTCTTCCACGTCAGCGTGCGGCAGAAGCTGGCAGAGGATCGAAGCTACAGACCGCCGAATCTACCGACTGATTTCGAGACGAACCCCTCCTGGAAGCATCGTGAGGAGCCTGACAACCCATGTATCTTCTCCTGAGCCCCGGCCGCTCGAATGGGGGTTTCCAGACCCGAAGTACGAACCGCTCGTCACATCCTCTCTCTATTCCGTTGACACTCTATCCATAGATAAGCTATGGATAAAGCCATGGCAAGAAAGACCGACCTGCTTCCCGGCACGCTGGACATGCTGATCCTCAGAACGCTTGCCCGTGCTCCTTTGCATGGCTACGGAATCGCGCTCTCCATCAAAAATCTCTCTAAAGACGTGCTGACCGTCGAAGAGGGCTCGCTCTATCCAGCGTTGCAGCGGCTGCTGCTCCAGGGCTGGGTGAAGGCTGAATGGAAGACGACGGACACCAACCGGCGGGCGCGCTTCTATACCTTGACTGTGGCCGGTCGCAAGCAGCTGGGTCTGGAGCTGTCGCAATTTGAAGAGATGATCGCGGCCATCGGCCGCGTGCTGCAGGACGCATAGGAGGCTGCCGTGGACGCTCTAGCCCGCATCTTTCGGAAATTGGGATTTCTCTTTCACCGCCAGAAGTTCAACAGTGAGCTGGAGGAAGAGATGGCCTTCCACCGCGAGCAGCAGCAGAAGGAGTTCCAGGCTGACGGCATGACGTCCGAGGCTGCGCAACACGCCGCGCGCAGACAATTTGGCAACGATACGCGACTCAAAGAGCAGAGCCAGGAAGTGGTTGGCTTTCGTGCTGAGAGCGTCGTGCAAGACTCCCGCTTCGCCCTGCGCCAGTTGCGCAAGAATCCCGGCTTTGCCGTGACGGCTGTTCTGATGCTCACGCTCGGCATCGCGGCGTGTCTGGCGCTCTTCGCGTTCGTTGATTCAGCGCTCATCAAGCCGCTGCCTTACAAAGATTCAGCCCGGCTGGTCGGTGTGTATGGAAGCGTTACGGTTTTCCCGCGCTCGAATCTTTCCTGGGAAGACTACCTGGACTGGAAGAAGCTCCAGAAGGTCTACAGCTCGTTTGACGTGTGGACGGGGGGCGCCTTTCTGCTCAACACTCCTTCCGGTGTCCAACCGGCAATGGGCGCACGTGTCTCATCAGGGTTTTTCAGCACGCTTGGAGTTACACCCGTCCTCGGACGCGACTTCCGTCCTAGCGAAGACTCACCCGGCGCCCCGCGCACCGCGTTGATCACCTACGCCACGTGGCAAATTCTCTACGGAGGCCGCAGAGACATCATAGGCC
>JBAVYX010000353.1:0-45116 GCA_049588475.1 Silvibacterium sp.
GTTATAGGCCCGTTGTTGTTGCGAATAAGGAGTCTGCGACGGATACGGCTGCTTCGGATACTGTTGCTGCTGCGGATACTGTTGCTGTGACGGATACGGCTGCTGCGGATACGGTTGCTGTGACGGATAGGGCTGTTGTGAGGGATAGGGCTGGCGTCCGCCGTTATATACAGGAGGCGGTGCCTGTTGCGCATGGCCGCTATTCGCGCCTTGATTCGGGTTTCCCTGCGAACCCTCATCCATGTCTGGAGCCGGGGGAGGGAGGTCATCAGGAGGGGGAGGAGGAACCTGCGACTGCGCCACATTAGGTGGTGGCAAAGTCGGTGTTGCGCTCTCATTTCCTGCTCTCGGATTCGCGACCGCAATGTTGTTCAGAATTCCGCTAACGCCCGGCACATTGGCTGCAATCGTCTCTGCCTGCTGGCGTTGCGCATTCGTCTGTACCGTGCCTGAAAGGGTTACGGTTCCCTGTGCTGTCGCGGAGCCGATCGATTGACCTTGCAATGTCGGATCATGCGTCAGCGCATACCCGACATCGGATTGAATATCCGCATCGGTGCGTGCCGCTTGCGGTACCGGCGACTGCGCGCTGGACGCATCGTCCTGCGCCAGAGCTGCAGTCTCGGCAGAAAACCACAGGCAACCGGCCAGCAATCCTACAAGGCCTAGCCGGAAAAACTTCCTTTTGTCGTCAGGATTGGTGCTCATCTCGTTGCAACCTCGACGTTTATGATCTTTCTCTGCAACACACCGATAAATGGGCGCAGATTCTTGATCAGGTGTCACTAATAACAACCCTCAAGGTCTGAAAAAGTTTCGGGGCGAAGTTACTCAGCCCCGCTGCTTCTTGTAGCGCGCGATTAGGGTATTCGTCGAACTGTCGTGCTTGCCACCCGAGTCGGTTCCCTCGAGCTCGCCGACGATCTTCTTCGCGAGAACCTTGCCCAGCTCCACGCCCCACTGGTCGAAGGAGTCGATTTGCCAGATCGCTCCCTGGGTGAAGACGCTGTGTTCATAAAGCGCGACAAGTTTGCCGAGAGCCTCCGGGGTTAACTCCTCGAGAAGGATTGTGTTCGTGGGGCGATTGCCCTCGAAAACGCGGTGCGGCACAAGCCAGTCGGGCGTGCCCTCGGCTTTGACCTCTTCGGGTATCTTGCCGAAGGCCAGTGCCTCAGCCTGCGCGAAGACGTTAGCAATCAACAGATCGTGATGGTTGCCCAGCGGATTGAGTGTCTTCGCAAAACCGATAAAGTCGCAAGGAATGAGCTTGGTGCCCTGATGGATGAGCTGGTAGAACGAGTGCTGCCCATTGGTGCCCGGCTCGCCCCAGAAGATCGGGCCGGTCTCATAACTCACCCGCTCCCCGGCCAGCGTAACGTGTTTGCCGTTGCTCTCCATCGTCAACTGCTGGAGATAAGCTGGGAAGCGCTTGAGATACTGCTCGTACGGCAGCACGGCCACCGTTTGCGCGCCGAAAAAGTCGTTGTACCAGACAGACAATAGCCCCATCAGCACCGGCAGATTCTTCTCAAACGGAGCGGTGCGGAAGTGCTCATCGATCGCGTGAAAACCTGCCAGCAGCTTGCGGAAATTATCCGGACCCACGGCCAGCATGGTCGATAATCCGATGGCCGAGTCCATCGAATATCTCCCGCCGACCCAGTCCCAGAAGCCGAACATATTTGCCGTATCGATGCCGAACTTGGTCACTTCCTCCGCATTCGTCGAGACGGCGACAAAATGCTTGGCTACCGCCTTCGCGTCGCCCAGCTTCTTGAGGCTCCAATCGCGCGCCGTGTGCGCATTGGTCATGGTTTCGAGCGTGGTGAACGTCTTCGACGAAATGATGAAGAGTGTCTCTTCCGCATCGAGATCTTGCGTCGCCTCGGCAAAGTCCGTGCCATCCACGTTCGACACAAAGCGGAAGGTCATGTCGCGCCTGCTGTAGTGGCGCAACGCCTCATATGCCATCACGGGCCCAAGATCCGAGCCGCCGATGCCGATGTTGATGACATTCTTGATCGGCTTGCCGGTATGACCTTTCCATTCGCCGCTGCGAATCCGGTCGGAGAAGGCGGTCATGCGATCCAGCACTTCGTGCACCGCAGGGACGACATCCTCGCCGTCGACAATGATTTTTTCACCCTTGGGCGCGCGCAGCGCCACGTGCAGAACGGCTCGCTTCTCGGTGATGTTGATCTTTTCGCCGCTGAACATCGCGTCGATGCGCGCTCTTAGGCCACTTTCGTCGGCGAGCTTCAGCAGCAGGTCGATCGTCTCGTCGGTAATGCGGTGCTTCGAGTAGTCGAGGTAGAGGCCCTCGGCTTCGGCAGTCAAGCGCGTGCCGCGATCAGGGTCATTGGCGAAGAAATCGCGCAGGTGTTGGCCGTGGATCTTTTCATAGTGCGCGGTGAGGGCTTTCCATGCGGAGAGTTGCGTGAGGGGTGTTGCAGGGGCTGCGGTGGCTGTGCTCATAATCGTGCCTCAAATCTCTCGGAATGTACTCATTGAGCCTTATACACCTTGGATTCACCTGGCGTCCGCTCGGTCACGCAAAAATACGATGACAGGCTGGTTTAGGGGTACCAGCAAGGCCGCGCCGGCTCTGGTACGATTTGCCGAGGAGCGCTCCATGCTACGTTTCCCGATACGTTTTCCAGCCATTGCAGCCTTCATCCTGAGCACCGCCCTGTTCGCACAGGCCCAGTCCCCCGCTCCCACGGCCACGACACCCCCGCCACCGACGAAGCTTGGACCTGCGGCCGATGTGCAGCGCGGCTATGCCGGTCTGAAGGCCAACATTCTGAAAGCCGCCGACAAGATGCCCGCCGAAAACTACTCCTACCGTCCTACCCCGGAAGTCAGGACATTTGCTCGTGTGCTGAACCATGTCAGCGAGGCGCAATTGCGCAGTTGCGGAACGATCAACGGAACCGCTCCGGAAGCGCGATATCAGGTGCCTCCGGAGACTGCCGATAAGGCCGCGATTGTGGCCGCGCTGCAAGCGTCTTTTGCCGAATGCGACAAGGCCTATGCCGCGCTCACGGACGAGAACATTCTGCAGATGTTCACGATCGGACCGGTAACACGGACAAGAATCGGCTATGCGTGGGGCAATGTATCGCACGACAACGAGCAATATGCCACTCTGGCGCTGTACATGCGGCTAAAGGGCATAGTGCCGCCGAGCAGCGAAAAGTAGATCTCTCTAATTGCCCGTCGGGATGATTCCCGCGTTCTCGACCATCAGGATGACGGTCCGCTGCGGCGCCCGCGTCCGATGCACCACGCCTCGAGGAACGACGTATCCCTGGCGCTGCGCCAATTCGACGGTCTTTCCCTCCAGGTCAATCAGCAGTTCTCCTTCGATAACATAGAAGAACTCGTCGTCCTCATCATGCTTGTGCCAGTGATACTCACCCTCGATTACCGCCATACGCACTACTGACTCGTTCACCTTGCACAGCGTCTGATTGAACCACTTGTACTCGCAGGCGTCAGCAATAGCCTTCTCATCGATGACTTCCAGCGCCGGATAAAGAATGTTCAACCGGGTTTCGTACGGATAAGCGGAAACAGGATCAGCCACGGCAAACACCTCACTCCACTTCAATAGTGTCATAGTCTTCCTCCGCCAATCGCGATTTCATGCGCATCAATGCGTAATACGCGGTTGTCATCCGTGCTATCGCGCGAGGATTGAATGCGACTAGAGCACCTATCGTACCTAACAGAGCAGAGAACGCTACAACACCAAAAGCGCTACTGCTCATGCTCTCCGCTCCCCATGGCAAACGCCCGGGCCGATTCAAGTAGCTTTGTTACCGATTCCTTCGAACATGACTCCGAATAGATGCGCAGCAGAGGCTCCGTGCCCGAAGCTCGCAGCAGCAGCCACGTTTTCGCCGCGTTTGGCTTCATTCTTGCCTCTGGATTGTCCAGGAAAAACTTGATGCCATCCAGCGTCTCCACACGCTCAACCGGCATCCCCGCAAACTCCTTCACTCCCGCGTTCGCCCGCGCAATAGTGGCGTTCTTTAACTCGTCGGAAATGTGCAGATCGATGCGCCCATATTGGTGCTCTCCGTATTGCTCCTGAAGAGCCGCCACCAGTTGCCCCAGCGTCTTGCCTTCCTCGGCCATCACATTGGCCAGCAGCAGCGCATTCAGCAGCCCATCGCGTTCGGGCAGGTGCCGCGAAATCCCGATCCCGCCCGATTCCTCACCGCCGATCAAAATGTCCTTCTCGAGCATCAGGTCGACCACGTATTTAAATCCGATACCATGCTCGTGCAGAGTCCGCCCGTAACGCGCGCAGATGCGATCGATCATGCAGGTCGTGTTGAAAGCCCGCGTCACATCACCCGGCCATTTCTTGCGCGAGAGCAGCCATTCCAGCAGCACGGAAAAGATCTTGTGCGGATCGACAAAGTTTCCATGCTCGTTAACTGCGCCAATCCTGTCCGCATCGCCATCCGTGACGAACCCGGCATCGCACTCGTGCTCGACAACGGCCTCTTCGAGAGCCCGCACGTGCGGTTCAATCGGCTCGGGATTGATCCCGGGAAACAGCGGGTTGTGTTCGGCGCGAATTTCTATGTAGTCCACGCCGATGCTATTGAAGATGCCCGCGAGAATCCCGCTGCCTGCTCCGTACATGCAGTCGATGGCAAACCTGAAGCCCGACTTCGCAATCAGATCCAGATCCGCAAAACGCTTCAGCGCGTCGAGGTAGTCAGGGATAAAATCGGATTCCTTGATCAGCGCAGGCTTGTCCGCCAGGGGCAGCGGCTGCTCCAGATACGACTCGATTGCCGACATGATCGATGGCTTGCCCGAGCCTCCATACCAGGCCTTGTACTTTACCCCATTCCACTGGAAAGGATTGTGGCTTGATGTGATCATCACGCCGCCGGCAGCGCCAAGTCCACGAACGGCAAACGAGAGCGCCGGTGTGGGAGTGATACGACTCGCCAGCTTCACGGGTATTCCCGAAGCGGCAAGCACTTCGGCAACGGCTCGGGCAAATTGCGGCGAGGCGAAGCGTGTGTCGTAGCCGATACATACGCTTTTCGCCACGGCTTCTTTCGGATCCGAGCTGGAGTGCAAGTAGTTCGCGATTGCCGCGGCAGCGATGCGGACATTTGCGAAGGTAAAATCGTCGGCGATTATGCCGCGCCATCCGTCGGTGCCGAACTTAATTGCGGAAGGTGTACCCATGCCTCTCCTTGTATCTAGATTTCAAGGTATTTAGAGATCAGCTGCATTGAATCCAGGGTGAAACCACCATGCGAAGCAGGCCTTTTCATCAACTCAATAGAAACGGGTTGTGAATGGTGAGTGATTCAATCTTCTGGCCATGTTGCAGGTCTTCCGAGTACAGAATGCTGCATTGGGTCTCGAGAGCCGATGCGAGAATTAGTGAATCGTAAATCTGAAAACCATATCGCTTCGCGATCTTAAGCGCAGCAGCGTGAGTCTCTATGGTAAGCGGCGCGGGCGGCGAACAAAGACCGCGTATGTTGGCAAGCGCCTCCTCGAGCTCCTCCCAGTTCATCCCCAGCTTGCGGCGCGCAACATTCGCAAACTCGTTCAGGACCTGAACGCTCAAAACGCCGCCAGCAGCAAGCAATTGGTCCGCGATCCCCGACTTCTGATCGCCTTCCTTCAAGATGTAAACAAGAACCGTGGTATCGAAGAAGGCGCTAGCGGGCATTCGCTTCGTCCCTGTCAAACCTGAAGCCGGGCGGAAACGGACGGCGAAGTTTCCGCAGTTTTTCCAGCGCCCTCTCTCTGCTTCTGTCACGGCTGACTTCGAATTCTCGCTTCCCGGCAATGCGGATCTCGATCTGATCGCCTTCCTTCAGGTCTAACGCTTCAACGACCACGGCAGGCAGACGCACAGCCAGACTGTTACCCCATTTCGCGACCTGCATACTGTGTCTCCCTCATCTGGATATACGTAATCCTTAGTATATCAAGGCCACTAAATTAGACCTGTCTTACCCCTCGCAGCAAGCTCCTTTACCACTTTGCCCACATCCTGCGAGTGCTCCCGGGTAGTAACCAGAATGGCATCGTCCGTCTCGACCACTACCAGGTCGTGAACCCCCACCAGCGCGACAAGCTTCTTCGGACTGTAAACATAGTTACCCTGCGCCTCGATGGCCACACTTCCCGCGCTCTCGCTTACGTTGAAGTGAGAATCGGTATTTGAGTTCCGTTCGCGATGATGTTCGTACAGCGCTGCCCACGACCCCAGATCATTCCAGCCAAACTCCGCCGGCAGACAATACAGATGCGACCGGCTCTCGCCCTTCGCAGACCGCGGTTCCAGAATGGCGTAATCCACGCTGATGTTCTCGCACTGCGGATAAAGTTCGCCAAACACGCGGTCGAAGTCTGCCCTCCCGTATGCCGTCGCAATTTCCTCCAGCAGCGGAGCCATCTCCGGCAAGTGCTCCCGCACTGCATTCGCCAGAGTCCGCGCACTCCACACAAAAATTCCGCTATTCCAGTGGTAATTCCCGACCGCGACAAACTCTTCCGCGCGCTCCCGGTTCGGTTTCTCGGTGAAGCGGCGTACGCGCAATACATCATCGCCAAAGGTCTCGCCGGTTTCGATGTAACCGTAGCCGGTTTCCGGACGCGTTGGCTTAACACCCAGCACAACCATGTTTTCGCCATCTGCCGCCAATGCCGCGGCCCGCTCAATCACCGCCAGAAACGCCGGCTCATCCGTAATCACATGATCGGCGGGAAACATCCCCAGCACCGCGTCGGGAGAGGTACGCTCGATCAAGAATGCCGCCAGTCCTGCCGCCGGAGCCGTATTCCGCGCCGCCGGTTCGCACACCACCTGGTCCTCAGGAACTACCGGAAGCTGTCCGCAGATCATTTCCGAGAGCAGGTCGTTGGTGATCACCCAGAAATCCTCGGGGCGAGCCAGCGGTCTCAGCCGGTCTACCGTACGCTGAATCATGGTCCGCTCGCCATCGAGTGCAAGCACCTGTTTGGCGCACGCCTTTCGGCTGCGCGGCCAGAAGCGTGTTCCACTGCCTCCAGCAAGAATGATGGGCCGAAAATCGGTCGTCAAAAGCATTCTCCTTAGCGTGGTTGAATTGCGGAAACCGGCAAATCCTAGACAGCCCTGGGCAGCATGCGTATCACCGTTGCGGACGATTCGACCTCAATTGCCACGCCCCTCGCCGACGCCGGGACAACAGCAAGTTCGCAGCGCCCGACAGAGAACGCATCGCCCCCATCGGCGGAAACACAGATCGCACCATCCGCCACGAAAATCATCTGGATGCCGCCGGTGCTCGCCGTCAGGCTGCCGAATTCGCCACCGTGATCCAGGCTCCAGCGCTCGATCTCAAAATACTTCTCGTCTATCAGTACGGAGTGACTATTCACCGACTGCGGCGGAACCTTCCCCGCCCGCGTCTTCAGCCGCATCGCCTCCAGCGACTTTTCCAGGTGCAGCTCGCGTGGCCGGCCGTAGTCGTACATCCGATACGTCAGGTCGCTGGTCTGCTGCGTCTCCAGAATCACTACTCCCGGTCCCATCGCATGCACCGTCCCGGCATCGACAAAAAGCATGTCACCCTTCTGGACGGGCACCATTTCCAACAAATCCTCAAGCGTCGCAGCCTTGATTGCGGCGCGAATCTCTTCGCATGTCACGCCTTCGCGAATCCCCAGCGCTACCTGCGCCCCTGGCTGCGCGTCGAGCGCATACCAGCACTCCGTCTTGCCACGCGGCGCACCATACTTCCTTGCCATCACGTCGTCGGGGTGAACCTGCACGCTCAGCTTCTCCTTGGGAAACAGCAGCTTTATCAGCAGCGGAAATTCGCCATCCCCGAGCGCCGTCCCCAGAAGCTCCTGCCCCTGCTGGTCGGTAATCGCCTGCAGCGATTGCCCCGCGAATGCTCCAGTCGCCACCTTGCACATCTCGCCCGTGAGCCACACTTCGCCGATCGGCTCGCCATCGGTCTTATAGTCAAACCAGGGAGCGAGATCGTGAAATCCCCAGATGCGGGTTCGAAAGTAAGGAGCTAATCGAAACGGAAAGAGTTCACTCATGCCCTTTCAGTATGCCTTAGAACTTGATCTATCTGCACACTTTGCCCCTGTTGGGCGGCCTCTTGAGAGTGATTCCGTATTGCTCGTGATACAAGCGTAATATCCAGGCGAACGCCCTGATGACAAGGAATTTAAGAGGAGGCTGATGGACAGGAACTGGACAAGAAGGGAGTTTCTCGGCCGAGCGGCGGCGACCTCCCTTGCGCTTGCAGGAACTGCAGGGAATCTTCAAGCGGTGGCGGTTGAGCCTTCGCCTCTGCGCGGCCGATTCGTGACCCACGTTTCAGTCGTACGTGTGAATCAAATTGAGATAACTCCCGATCACTCGATTGGAGAAGACGAAGCTATCGATAATCGCCCGGAACGTATCCGGTCGCGGAGAGATGCCTTTGCAGCCGGCTGCCCCGGCGGCAGGATGACCTGGGCTATCAGTTGGCTGGCGCTCGAGGACAATCGGAAGGAATACCAGGAGGCCCGGAGGCTGCTGGCCTCGTACCACGACCGCTACGGCGACGAGATTACTTTCATTCCCGGCGGCTATTTCGCGCCGATGTACAACGCGCGCGAGCAGAACCGCCAGACGATTCACAAGGCGCTGGGCCAGATTTCCGAGATGGTAGGCGGCGGATACCGCGCCCAATGTCTTGTGGCGGGCTTTATGGACGCGGAAAATCAGCGACTCCTTGCCGCGGATGAGGGGATTCATGTGTGCCAGGGCCAAATCTGGAGCCAATATGGCATCGACCACGGAGATGGCGATGGCGGAATCTGCTATCCCTACTACCCCAGCCGTGAGCACTACCTGAAGCCAGCCCAAGGTCCGGCGGACTTTATCGATTGCGTTTGCCTGGACGGTTGGACCTGCGACTTTCTGACAGCACGGCGGAACGGCTTTCAAGGTGGCTTCAATAGCCGGTTAGGCGTGGGCCCAATCGAGAGCGTGGGGAACCTCGGAAAAGTTGCTGGCCGCAAGGAGATGCTCGATACCACGGCGGTGCATTTTGACCAGGGATACGCCACGAACAATTTCGGGTGGGTAACGGCCATCTGGGAGACGTCGATTGGCCACGATGAGGATTTGACCTGGTGGCTCCAAGCTATACGCGACAGGTGGCCCGATACCCAGGTCATAACCGAAGGCGAGTTCGGCCTGGAGTGGAGGAAGCATAATCCGGATAATACGAAGCTCAACTATCGCTTCGACGCCAAAGGGACTGGAGCGCCAGGCTCAGAAAAAGAGCTAAAAATACAGTGGTTCATGAACAACGAGTTTCGACTGGCATTGCTGCACAATTGGACAAATGACAGCCCGTGGATGGCGATCGACTTTACCCGTTATGACTTGAAGGCGGAAGAACCTCACAAACTGCAGCGTGACTGGAACCTGATGAATGTGCTGAATCAGAAAGGCATCCGGCCCCAGGACAAACCATGCCGGTTGCGAGATCTCACGCCTGAAGACCAGCGTCGCATCTATGCTCAATATCCGGAGCTAAAGATCTGGGCTTGATGGAAAAGCGCGGTACGATAAAGTGAGAATGGCTCGCTACTTGGTCACCGGCTGTGCTGGCTTCATCGGTTCCTCGCTTACTGAAGCACTTGTCAAAACCTTTGTCCCGCGCGGAGGCACCGTTCGCGGCTTAGACAACTTCGAAACCGGCAAACGTGAAAACCTTTCCACCTTCCGCGACCGCATCGAGTTCGTGGAATGCGATCTACGCAACGCTGCCGCAGTCTCTGAGGCATGCCAAGGCGTCGATTACATCTTCCATGTGGCCGCACTACCGTCGGTCCCGCGCTCGGTGAAAGATCCACGAACCAGCCACAGTGCCAACATCGATGGGACTTTTAATCTCCTCGAAGGCGCTCGAGCCGCCGGCGTGCAGCGCATCGTCTACTCTGCCTCATCCTCCGCCTACGGAAACCAGCCGGGTTTTCCCCGCCGCGAGACTATGGTCCCCATGCCCATCGCGCCTTATCCTGTGCAAAAACTCGCCGGCGAGTTCTATATGAAGAGTTACCGGCAGGTCTACGGGCTTGAAACCGTCTGCCTGCGCTACTTCAACATCTTTGGCCCCCGCCAAGTTCCCGACTCACCCTACAGCGGTGTGATGGCGAAATTCACCCTGCAGATGATGCGCGGCGAGCGGCCGACTATCTTTGGAGATGGCGAGCAAGGCCGCGACTTCACCTATATCGACAATGCCGTCTCCGCCAACCTGCTGGCCATGAATGCCCCGAAGGAAAACGTCGCGGGCCAGGTTTTCAACATAGCGTGCGGAGAGCGCCACAGCGTCAACAAGACCTTCCGCATACTCGCCGATCTCCTTGACTTCAAAGATCAGCCGCTCTACGGGCCGCCTCGCATTGGAGACATCCGGGATTCGCTCGCCGATATCACCGCCGCCTACGAGGCCTTCGGCTATACCCCAGCCATCAGTTTCGAGGAAGGCCTGCGCCGCACCGTCCTCTGGTACCGGCAGCAATATGCCGAGATCGCCGCCGGGTAAGGTTCGGATGAGGTCCGAGCCGCCTCAGCCAAGCTGCCTGTTTTGACACGACGATTTCCTCGCTTTTTTGATGCCCTGCCTCGATCTACAGGCGTATAGTCGGCTTGCCGTAAGACTTCCTCTCAAAAAGGCAGGAGCGCCATGAAGAAATATGTTGCGGAATTGGTTGGCACCTTCGTACTGGTATTCGGCGGTGTCGGCAGCGCCGTTCTGGCCGGCAGCCACATTGGTTTTACGGGAGTGGCTTTCGCCTTCGGCCTGTCCCTGCTGGCTATGGCCTACGCCATCGGACCCATCTCCGGTTGCCACATCAACCCAGCCGTCACCCTCGGCATTCTCATTGCGAAGAAAATCGACGCCAAGGACGCCGTTCTCTACATGGTTGCGCAGGTCATCGGCGCCGTCATAGGCGCAGGCACGGTCCTGTTCGTCGCCAAAGGTCTGCCTTACAGTTACGCGGCCCACGTGAGCGGCCTTGGCGCCAACGGCTACGGAGCGCACTCTCCCGGGCAGTTTTCCCTGGCCGCGTGCTTCGTCGCCGAGGTCGTACTCACCGGCTTCCTGGTGCTGACTGTACTCGGTTCGACCGACATCGCTGCTCCAGTCGGCTTCGCCGGCATCCCCATTGGCCTGGTCCTGGTATTGATTCACCTGGTCGGCATTCCCATCACGAATACGTCGGTGAACCCCGCGCGCAGCATTGGCCCCGCGATTTTCGTCGGCGGATGGGCATTGCAACAGCTCTGGCTATTCATTGTTGCGCCCTTTATAGGCGCGGTGCTGGCAGCTATTGTTTACGCTTTCATCCGGCAGGTTGCACCGCCTATCACCACCCGAGAGGCCGAGCGCGCCCTGGCCACCGAGCAGGTCGAACGCGCCATTAACGCAGACCGCAGCTGATTTGACTGATATTGGAGGCAGCCCATCTTCGTGGCAAACCACGCCCCGAAGGTGGGCGCCCCTCTTCGCATAGGTGTTCCTCGGCTGAGCGCTCGTAGATTTCCGATTCCTCACTCGCCATCGTGATTTCGGTGGTCAAGAAATCACCTACATGGTTGGACGACTTGCCTCGGCTGCCCACCCCGAGCTGTGCTACGCCTCGAATCGCATTTACACTAAAGATGCGGCCGCGTCTGTTCGCCTCCGCGCCACCAGTTGGAAGCCGTACAAGTCTGTCAAGCAAGCACTTAATCTTTTTACGAAGGCATAGGGTGTTTTCCTAGGTGAACCGCTCGGGCTACCGGCTTTAAGGTAATAGATTCACGACACCTTATGTTCTCGGCGCGTTTGCGCAGATCAAAAGCGGAGAGACACATGTGGCGCAATGGTTTCACAGTGGCGTACCGGATTGCGGCCCTTTTCCTTTTCGCAATCCCGCTGGCAGCCCAGCAAGTTCACTCCCTCCCTTCTGCGCCTTCGGCCAGCGCTGCCGGTCGCACAAATCTGGAATCCACGACAGGGTGGGGCCAGACGCCGCCGAATGAATTCAAGCCTGGCGAGACCACGCAATTGCCCGGCGTAAACGACATCGACCCTGCAATCTACGACGTTTCGGGTATCGCCCCGTCTTCCGTCGTCAATGGTATTAACCACGACCCGGTCGACGGTGTCGGCATGAAATATTCCTTTGACGACCCGAAAGCTGCGTCTCGTTCCGCGTTTCCCAATCTCCCCGCCGCGAACGATGCCAGCGCGGCTTCCCACGTCGTTATCCAGCCGATCGCGCCGCCGTCAGCCGATACGAAGATTCGTTGGAAAACCGCTAATAAGGAATCTCTGCTGTCTATCGGGATCATGCACACCTTCAATCTTTGGACTGAGGCGGGAACGCGAGACGCCCTCAATGGACCTTGGCTGAAAGACTACCTGGATTCCGTAGCCGAGTTACGAGGCTGGAGCGACAGTGACAGATTCATGGCTCCGTATGTTGGGCATCCTATTCAAGGGTCAATTTTCGGCTTTATCCTGCGTGAGAATGATCCGAAATACCGAAGTGTGCAGTTCGGTGACGGCCGAGATTACTACATCAGCTTGCTACGTTCCATGGCCTACTCGGCGGTATGGCATACGGAGTGGAAGATAGGTCCCGCCAGTGAGGCTTCCATCGGCAACGTGATGCTGCACGCTTCGCCAGGATTTATCACGCTGGTTGACACCCCGACCCTAGGCACGCTGACGATGCTCGCAGAAGATGCGGCGGACCGTTATCTGATCATGGGGCTGGAGAACAGGACCGCCAACCAGGCGCTGATTATGCTGGCGCGAAGCTTCCTGAATCCTGGGCGGTCGTTCGCGAACATGATGGCGTTCAGGGTACCGTGGGAGCGGGATACTCGCATCGGAATCATGCGGGAAAATCACGTTTTGCGGGAGGAACTGGTAGCGGATTACAAGCATGGGAGCGGAGAAAAACCGTTTGAGTTCATGCGCCGTCCACCGGACTCAAGGGACCCAGATTCCTATCCAAAGGAGGCGCCCATCGAGTTGGCGGCTTACCCCAACTATGAAAGATTTTCGGACGGCCATAATTGCATCGGCGGAGGCGGTTCTGGTGCGGTGCGTGTAAATCCAGGCCTGCAGATTCTGGGCGAAGTGAACGGATGTCTGGTGATGGGCATGCCGGCATACAACGAGAGCGGAGATTCCTTGTTCTACGGTTCGGGTTTGCGATGGACTCCACTGGCCAGCCATCGTCTTTCGCCTTTTGTAGAGGTCTTGTTTGGCGGAAGAAAAGTCACTTACGAGGTCGATAATCCCGCTCTGCACGAAGAGCTCAAAAAGGAATGGAACGACGGAAACGGCACCCTGCCCCATTACCCGAAGCGTAGTGACTGGTCCACCGAAGTTTCGGAAAATGGTCCCAGCCTTGCGTCGGGCGGGGGGCTGGATGTAGTTGTAAAACGCCCCTTCACATTTCGCGTTATCAACGTGCAATACACGCGAAGCTGGATGCCTGATGTTGAAACGATCCACCCGCAGAGTGGAATTCGAATTACGACTGAAGCGGTGTTGCGCATCGGCACGTGGTGACTCCGCATGGTCCAAGCCCGCGGCAGCGAACGAGGTCATCGACCGGCTGGCTTGACAGCTTGCCTATACCCATAAACATGACATCCTTACGCATCGAAGTTCCATGCGAACAAACATCGAGATCGACGATCAGTTGGTGCAGCAGGCGATGTGTTACAGCGGCGTGTGCACCAAGAAAGCCGCCGTCGAAGCCAGCCTGCGCCTGCTGGTGAAGACCCACTCTCAGACCGCCATACGGCAACTCCGAGGCAAGGTGCAATGGGAGCGAGATCTCAGCCAATCCCGACTTGGCAGAGTCGAGAAATAGCCTGCCTGCATGGTCATCGTAGACACTACCGTCTGGATCGACTACTTGCACGGCGTCGCAAGCCCGGAAGCCGCTTGGTTGGACCAGGGTTGAGCCAACAGCGCCTTGACTTAACAGACCTTATCCTATGCAACGTACTCCGCGGCATCCGCGAAGAGGCTGCTTTCAGAAGAGTGCAGAGCAAGCTTCTGAACTGTGAAGTCTTCGCGACCGGAGGAGTGGAGTTGGCCGTGGCGTCAGCCCGAAATTACCGGACGCTGCGCGCCCTGGGCCACGCTGTACGTAAGACGGTGGATGGCCTCATCGCGACCTTTTGCCTTGACCCCGGACACGCCCTCCTTCATCGGGACCGCGATTTCGATCCCTTTGAAAAGCACCTCGGGCTTCGCGTCGTTCATCCTTAGCGCATTACTGCCCTCCCGCCGCCTTCACCAAATCCCCCAGCGGACCAAGCACCGTGAACCGCACCAGCCCGACCGGCTTCGCGGCCTGATCGATCACCACCAGCTTTGCCTGGGCCCATCCCGACGGAGCAGCCTCGTGCTTCTCCAGATATTGCAGTGCTTCTAGCCCTGCTGTCCCCAGATCCGCAAGCTGTTGCGCCCGTGGCTCCGGGTCCTGCAGCAGCGGGGCTGCCACCATCAGCGCCTGCGCCTTCGGGCCGGCTGCGATCCAGCCCTCGAACATCGCCACTAGCTCCGCCCGTGAGTCCGCGTCGTGATTTGCCAGATACTCCCGCACCAGCACCTGCATCCCGTGCCGCGACGGGGGATCGGGCCGAACCGCGTCGATCAGATGATTCATCGGCGTCAGCTGAGACGTATGCTGCATCTCATACCGCTGGTCGAAGCCCACCGGCTGTAGCACGCTAGCCAGCACCCGCAGAGGCTCAATCTGCGCCGTCCCAGAAAGCTGCCGCAGACCCACGCCCTCGGCGGAAAGCTGTGTCAGGCCTACTCCCTCCAGCCGCAGCGACTGCACCCACAGCCGCCGGTACATGTCATCGACGTTGTTCACGCTTTGCGCCGACCACAGCCGCTCGGCAATCGCGGCCGTGCGCGGCCAGATACGCGAATCGATGGTGCGCGGCGATACATGCTCGCTCCACATGCATGCCTCTCCGCCAAGGATCCGTGCCTGTTCCTCCGGTGTCAGGTTGCTCGACGCGGGCAGCGGGTCAACCAGGTAGTGCCGCTCGGCGGAATCGATGTGATCGAGATAGTACCCCGCCGAAAGGATCCCGCGATATCCGGCCTTCGCCGTCGCCGCCAACGAATCGAAGCCTCGCCACGACTGGACCACAGCGTCCTTGGAAAGCCCGGGCGCAAAGATCTCATCCCACCCGACCATGGTCTTGCCGTGCCTCTTCAAAATCGGGAGCAGCTTCTGGTTGAAATAGGTCTGCAGCGCCGAGGTGTCCTTCAAATCATGCGCTTTCATGAACTCCTGAATGCGCGGATTCGCCTTCCACTGCACGCCGTTGTTCTCGTCTCCGCCGACGTGCATAAACGGGTCGGGAAAAATCTCTGCCATCTCCCCTATGAAGAGATCAAGAAACTTGTACGTGCTCTCCCGCGTGGGGTCCATCACCGGATCGAAGATGCCATACTGGCGCTCCACCTGGTACGGGCCGCCATGGTCTGGTCCAGTCCCGCTCGCCAGCTCTGGATAGCCCACCATCCACGACAAGGCATGTCCCGGAATATCGAACTCCGGCACCACGCGAATCCCCCGCTCCCGTGCGTAGGCTACGACCTCGCGCGCCTGATCCTGGGTGTAGAACAATCCGTCGGAGCCCAGTCCGGTCAGCTTGGGAAAGGCCTTGCTCTCGATGCGAAATCCCTGGTCGTCGCTCAAATGCCAGTGGAAGACATTCAGCTTCACCGCCGCCATGCCGTCCAGCGTCCGCTTGATCACCTCTACCGGCTGGAAGTGCCGGCTGACATCGATCATCAGCCCGCGCCAGCGAAAGCGCGGCGTGTCTTCAATCGAAACCGCTGGCAGAAAGAAACCCGAACCCTGCACCTGAACCAGCTGCAGCAGCGTCTCCAGTCCGCGCATCGCGCCTACCACCGTCGCCGCCTTCAGATGCGCGCCGCTTGACGTGACATCGAGCGCATACGTCTCATTCTCATCGAGACCCTGAATCGCCTCACCCGCTCCATCGACGGAGACGGTCAGGATGGCAGCTCCCGTCGTTGGCATTGCAGCGATCTGCACTCCGGTCTGCGTTTTCAACCGGAGCAGCGCCCGCGCGATTGCCGCATCCAGCCGTGCATCGTGAAATTTGTCCACGCCGGCCGTGAATTGCGGCGTTAGCACCAGGCCGCCTGACTGCAGGGTCAGGTGCGCCGGCTGCGGCATCAATGTGTTGTTAAAAATCGCATTTTGCGCCTCGGCGCTCATCGCCACCGTCCCCAAAACCAAACCCAACATCGCTGCAACCGCAAATCGCTTGATCACGCTTTTCCACCTGTCGGTAAAAATAATCCGTCGAAGAATTTTCTAAGAAATCGGCGCAAAGACACTCTTCAGCAGTGTCTGTATACCTGTCTATACTTGTCAAGAGAGGAAGGACCTTCGCCGGCTCATTCGCAGCGCAATGCCGCCATGGGATCGACGCTCGCTGCGCGTCTCGCAGGGATGTAGGCTGCCAGGGCTGCCACTCCGGCAAGAAATAAGGCGGCTCCAAGATAAATCAGGGGATCGGTCGCGCTGACACCAAGCAGTTCCGCGTGACTACCCATCGCCTCGCCCACAAACGAGGTCGCTGCAAAGACGCGGGAGGCTGCCAACGCGAGCGCCAGACCGATTGCCAACCCAAGCGACGCTACCGTCAAACCCTGCCGGACCACCAGTCCGAGCACATCTGCCGGACGCGCTCCCAGCGCCATCCTGATGGCGATCTCATGCGTCCGCTGCGTCACCGCATAGGCCAGCACACTGTACAGCCCCACAGCCGCCAGGATGACGGCAATTGATCCGAGTGCGCCCAGCAGGCTAGCCGCCAGCTTTTGCGGATACAGCGAAGCCCCGATGTACTCCTCTAGGGGCACCGCATCGAAGACCGCCACTTTCGGATCGATCTCTCGTACTTTCTGCCGCACCATCACCAGCGCCGCATTCGGATCGCCCTTAGTCTGCACATAAAATGCCAGCGTCATGTCGGCGCGATAGATCTGCCGGAATGGGACGTAAAAATATGGTGTCGGCGCTTCGCTTAAATAATGATATTTGCTGTCCTGAGCTACGCCGACCACTGTGAACCACTCGCCCCAGCCATGGATGCGCCGCCCGATCGGATTGTTTGTCCCAAAGAACCGGCGGGCAAATGTCTGGTTCACGATCATTACCAGCTGCGACTTCTCATCGTCGTGCTCGGTGAAATTCCTGCCTTGGGTCAGTGGAATCCGCATCAGCGGAAGATAGCCGGGCGAGATCACGTTGCGAAAGATCTTCATGTTCTCGCTCTGGCTCGGCTCGTAGCCTTCGATCTTCAAATCCTCCCACCAGCTTGGCTCGAAACCCAGTGGCACACCGTCGGAGTAAGCCGCGCTCACCACGCCTGGCGCTGAGTTCATCTTTTCCTCGAGCCGCTTGCAGAATTCCTTCCGCTGTTCGAGGTTGTATCCGCTGGTCGAAAGGTAAAACTGCGACAACAGCACGTGTCTTGGATCGAAGCCCGGCTTAATCTCGCTCGTCGCCGCGAAACCGCGCGCGAACAACCCCGCACCGATCAGCACCACAAGCGCCAATGAGACCTCCGCGGCAACCAACATCGAGCGCAGGCGATTCGAGCGAACGCCGGTCGTGCCGCTTCTGCCGCTCTCATTCAGGCCTTCATTCAAATCCGCGCGACTCGCCTGCCGCGCGGGAACCAGTCCGGCCAGCAGCGCCGTGAAAACACAGAGCAGCGTTGTAAAGCCAAGCACACGACCGTTCCATTGCAAATCCAGCCCCAGAGGATACATCTGTCCCGGCGGTAGCAGATATACGAGCGCCCGGCTCATCCAATTCGTGGCGGCCACTCCTGCCAAAGCGCCGCCTGCTGCCAGCAGCAGGCTCTCCATCAGAACGTGCCGCACCAGCCGAGCCCGTCCCGCGCCCAGCGCCAGCCGCGTACTGAACTCCTTTTGCCGCGCTGCCGATCGCGCCAACAGCAGATTCGCCACATTTGCGCAAGCGATCAGCAGCACCAGCACGCATACTCCCGTCAGGATGCGCAGCGGCCCAAGCAGCAAACCCTGAGGGCCAAAATGCGACTTCCACAGGGGCAGTAGCGTGGCGCTCATCCCTTGGTCCATGTCTGCGTCCGCGACTGCCATCCGTCTGTAGAGCGCAGTCAATTCCTCCTGCGCCTGCCCCAGCGTCACCCCCGGTTTCAACCGCGCGAAGCCCAGCATGTTTCGGTCTCCGCGGTCGCGCAGCATCCACTCCTCTACCCCGTTCAACTGGGGCTGCATCATGTACGGCACCCACACATCGAAGCCCTCGCCCGCCATCGATCCGTGGAATCCGGGCGCGGCCACACCCACAACGGTCAGCTCATGCTGATTGACGCGAATCGTATTGCCCACGATCTTTGGATCGGCGCCGTAATGGGATCGCCAGAAGCGGTCGCTGATGACCGCAACCGGAAACGCTCCCGGCTTGTCGTCGTATTCCTCGGACAGAAACACCCGTCCCAACGCCGCCTTCGCGCCTAGCACCGCAAAAAAATTGCCTGAGACCAGCTCGCCCCACACCCGCTCCGCATGATCTTCCGTGCCCACGCTGAACGCCACGGGGCGCGTCACCGCAACGCCATCGAGCAGGGTCAGGTGGTCGCGAAAATCGCGATAGTCGGGGTACGAATTCGGAACGAACGCTCCATTCGGTGTCACCGTCTCGACGGCCACTAGCCGTTCCGGCGCCGTTACCCTCGGCAGCGGACGCAGCAACACGGCATCGACCCAACTGAAGACCGTTGTACTCGTCGCAATCCCAATGCCCAGCGTCGCAACCGCTACGAGCGTGAATCCCCGGTTGCGCACTATCATACGCAGGCTGTGGCGGATGTCGTTTATCAACTCATGCCTCTATCTTTCATTCACGCGCCGACTCAGACAGAAAGGGGGCGTGCGCTCTTCTGAAGAAGAGCACGCCCCGTTCCATCAGCAGGTGCGTCCAGGTTATTGAAAAATAGAATTTAGAAGCTGGTCCTTGCTCGAATGAGTGTCCGTTCTCGTGTCGTCGTGTTCAAAAGTGGGCAGCATCGAAACCGCCACGGGCGAACCAACGCTCGCCCGACGGCCCCAGTGAGATGCATCCTCTTGTCAGCTGCTCCTCTAATTTTGCAGTTGCCTAGGGACGCGGCAGGCTCGCCGGTTGCTGCAGGCGGAATTCGATGATCGTCTCAGACGGTATGTTGACCTGTTCGCCTCTGGGAATCACCGACGCAGCGCCTCCCCCGATCGCACCGATGGCCGCGCCTCGGCCGGCGTTTCCACCGATTGCGCCGATCGCTGTGCCCAGGCCCGCCCCCAGCCCCGTACGCCGGGCCGTTCTTCCCAGATTGTTACTGCCTTGCACGCTGTATTCGCCCGTAAGAACGGGAAACGCAGTGCCGTTAATGATAATGTCCGTCAGCTCCAGCGCCAGTTCCGACCGTCCAGCGACCCGCCCACCGCCCCTGGCCTCTGTTAGCCGTCCGTGCACCCGTGTGCCCGCTGGCGCCACGGTGGCCCCTGCCGCCTGAAGGTTGGTCTGTAGGACGCCGGTGAAGATCGTCCCCGGACGGCTTCGGCTCGAATCCACAGAATCGGTCATCCGCACCAGGATCCGCGTTCCTGCCGGCACCGTTACCATTCTCTGGGCCCAGGCAAGCGATGTGCCTGCGATGCACGCGCACAACAGAAGCGCAGGAGTGATTCTCTTCAATAGCTGTTTCACGATGAGTTTCCTTTCTCAATCTCTCGATTTCTCTGGAACGGCAGCCGTGGTTGCCCGGTAACAGCTATTGAGTGACCGGCAGAGCAGAAGAGGTCTGCAGGTCGACGATGTCCTGCAGTTGATTCTCGACTTCGAAAAATGTCGCCGCGGTGCCTGCCGAGAGAGCGGACTTCATTTTCGCGTAGTACTTCTTTCTCAACGCCACGCGCTCTGACTGCGCCTGCAAGGATTTGCTCACGATCTGCTCAGCCTGCTGGTCCGTGATGTCCGGGTAGTTTTTGGCATACTCCTGGATGGACTGGGCTTCGACTGCGTTGAGTTTGCTCAGCTCCTTGTCATACTCGTGATAGATGGGCCAGAACACTTTGCTGTCCTCGTCGCTGAGCTGCAAAATATCCGTGATCACCGCTTCCCGTTTCGCGTTGGCGTCGGTGTTGAGCAACGCGACATACGCCTGGGCGTTCAGTTTCTGGTTGTCGCCGCTGCTGCCTGCATCCTGAGAATACGCGGAGGCGGCGACGCCAAGGGGCAGGACGAAGAATGCGGTCAGTAAAACTCTTTTCAGGGATTTCATCTCGTTTCACCTTTCGATTTTCGACACAGTGTGGTTCACCTGAAGTGCGAATCAACTCCGTTGTTACGGCTCGTTACCCGCGGTAATCTGGCGGGTCCGGGACGACCAGGCGCTGACTCGATATTCACTCGCAACGCTGCTCTTCCTAATCGTTTTAACAGGCTGTGGTTCAGCTACTCAACCCTTTTCCAGGTCTTATCGGGATTATAGGCTGTCATCGCCCTAGCAAGATTGGCCGTTTTCGGGTCGAGGTCTTTTGCGCCGCACGGACCGCTGGTTGGCAGCGGAACACGACCGCTTCGGCGCGGACTTGCAGGCGCTCTCCCGGCCATAAAACATTCTCAGGGCGAGAGGGTACACCAGTCTTACGAAGCTCGCGAGACCCTTCAACGCCATGCAGCGAGGCCCGGTTCTGCGGTTTTTTTTGAACATGACCGCGTCAAGTCTGGATTTTCGGACGCGGTCGGTTGGGTGTAGGATGGTCGCGACAGTGGGAAGCCGATTTCACGCTCACCTGCCGTCGCGACGCTGTAGATGCGCCCTATGGGTCGAAGGCATGACCGATCAGCGGCACGAGACTCACTCACGTTTCCGTTAAAGGAGAACTGCATGAGCGAACTGATAGTTGTGACCTACCCTGATCTCTCCAAGGCGGGCGAGGTAGTTGCCACCTTGCAGCGGCTTCAGAAAGAGTACCTGATTGAAATGGAGGACGCTGCCTTCGTTACCAAGGATGAAGATGGCAAAGTCAAGCTTCACCAGACAGTTCCAGTTACCACGATGGGAGCCGCCGCGGGCGCGACCAGCGGTACATTCTGGGGACTATTTATCGGCATTCTATTTCTGAACCCTCTTCTTGGTGCAGCCATGGGCGCCGCCGTGGGCGGTGCAAGCGGAGCTCTCGCAGGTTCCCTCACGGACTATGGAATTCCCGACGATCTCATCAAAGGTCTCGGGGCCGACCTCAAGCCCGGAACCTCCGCCGCCTTTGTACTTGTCCGCAAGTCCACGCCCGACAAAGTGATTGCCGCAGTAGCGAAGTTTGGGGGACACGTTTTGCAGACCTCGCTTTCAGCCGAGCAGGAAGCGAAACTCCAGGAGGCGCTCAACGCCGGTGCCGCCGCCGCAGCTGCGGCTAAGTAAGAATCTTACCGTCCTGACGCGGAATGTTGATCTAGTTACACAATCTCCTATCCCTATAAAGCCAAAAGCCCCACGTCTGGATTCATGGACATGGGGCTTTGACTTAGGTGTCAAATAAGGTTGCCTGCAACCTCACGGCCCAGCACGATGGAAGCACCCCATGACAAATTCCCCTAAGCGCCTCGAGCCACGCTGGCCTGCAATGCTCGCACTGCTTGCCGTCTGTGGATTGCGCCTCGCCCTTCCCGAATCCCTTTCTGTCGGCCCCGACTGGCTGCTCATCGCTGTCGTCGGCGTGCTGATGATTCCCACCATATGGGCGCGCTACCGCGGATTAGACCTGCTCAACAAGATTTTGGGGTACGTGTTGACCTCCATCGTGACCGTCGATATGGTCTGGTCACTTTGGCTGCTCGTTGCAGCGCTGCCGTCTCATAAGCAAATGCCTCAGGACATGTTGATGTCTGCCGCAGCCTTATGGATAACAAATGTCATTGTCTTCGCCTCCTGGTACTGGCGGCTTGATGCCGGCGGACCCCGCGCCCGCGAGCTCCGCGGCGTCCATACCGACGGCGCATTCCTGTTTCCGCAAATGACTCTTGACCAGCGAGCCAAACGCGATATGGGCGAGGAGAGTTGGAGCCCGGGCTTCGTCGACTACCTGTTTCTCGCATTTAACACCAGCACCGCATTCTCGCCGACCGATAGCCCGGTTCTTTCGCGCTGGGCCAAGGTCCTCATGATGATTCAGGCGCTGATCTCATTCACGACGGTAGCCCTGCTGGCGGCGCGGGCCGTGAACATTCTCTAGCGGTGAGCGAGGCACGATCGCTCCCGCGTCAAACACGCGGTAGCGGACCGATCAAATATACTCTCGGGTTGGCGGCATTAAGTCCTGTCAAATTCTTTGACTTCGGCAGTCGCCCCCCGCACCCGGGAGCGCACTTATCCAATCTTATGAAGCGGTTCGAACGACAGCCGATACTTCCCGTCTGGGTTAACGGTGAGGTAGACTACCGCACGATCTTCGGGTGAGAAGCGAATCACTTGCTTCTCGGCAGTGCCCTCCTCCGCCATCCGAAACTGGCAGCCCTTCGGCGCGCGCAAGCAATGCACGCCTGCGCCAAAACTGTCGATCGTTACCTCGCCGGTGGTGGGAGTCTTCCATGTGAGACTCACGGCAAAATGGCCCCGTGCGCGTAATCCGGTGATGGATCCGCTCACCCACTCGCCTGGCAGCGCCGGAAGCAGCGCAATCTCTCCATCATGGCTCTGCAGCAGCATTTCCGCGATCGCCGCCGTCGCGCCAAAGTTTCCGTCGATCTGGAAGATACCCCGCACGGGCGCAACAGTCCTGTCAGGCGATGCCTTCCCGGAGCTTCGTCGCATCGCTTCAGTCATCGATTCGCCGAATGGATGCTTGTCAAAGAGATTGATGCCAGTGCTCGTCTCGATGAGCATTCTCAGTGACTCCCATGCCTTCTCGCCGTCGCCGAGTCTTGCCCACAGAGCGATCGCCCATGCCCGGCTCCAGCCTGTATAAGCGCCTCCATTTCGAAGCCGGAGTTCCAGCGACTTCCGGGCGGCTGCTGCCAGCTCCGGAGTTTTGCGCGGAGTGATCAGGGAGCCTGGATACAGCGGGTAGAGATGCGACATGTGACGTTGTCCCGGCTGATTCTCTCCGAAGTCGATCGCCCATTCCTGTAACTGCCCTTTGCTCCCGATCTTGAAGGGTGGCAATCGGTCAGTTGCAGCGCGAAGTTGACGAGCGAACGCCTTATCTACTTTGAGCAGCGCGCTTGCCTTTTCGCAGTTGCCGAAGAGCTCGCGGATAAGCGCAAGGTCCAGCGTGCAACCGGCACTCACCTGCGCCACTTTTCCGTTGGGTGCAATGAAGCTGTTCTCGGTCGAAACAGAGGGGCATGTGGTCAGGCCGCCTCTGCCGTCATCGATCAGCCACGCCAGACAGAACTCCGCGGAGCCCTTCATGATCGGGTACGCGGTCTCGCGCAGAAAATGCTCGTCCTGAGTGAATTGGTAGTGCTGCCACAGATGCGCGCAAAGCCACGGCCCGCTCATGCAGAAGTTGGCCCATGTAGGATCTGCAAACTGCAAACCCATCCCCACCGGCGCGGATTGCCGCCAGAGATCGATGTTATGGTGCGAGACCCACCCTGGCGCGCCGTAGTTTGTCTTAGCTGTTTCCCCGCCGTTCCGGCTCAGGTCTTGCATCATGTCGAAGAGAGGCAGATGGCACTCGCTCATGTTGCAGCTTTCGGCAGGCCAATAGTTCATCTGCACATTGATGTTCGACGTCCAGTTTGAGCTCCACGGCGGACGGAGATCGGCATTCCAAATGCCCTGAAGATTCGCTGGCTGCGTCTCAGGTCTCGAGCTGGTAATCAGCAGATAGCGCCCGTAGTTGAAGTAGAGAGCCAGTAGAGTGGGATCAGGAGTACCCGGAAACTCAAGTACACGACGGTCCGTTGGCAACGTGGCCGAATCGTTCGTGCCGGACAATTGCAGTCTTGTGCGGCGAAACAGCTTGCGATGTTCCTGGAGATGTCGTTGCAGGATGGCATCGTATGAAGCAATGGAAGCAGCGGCAAGCGGCAGGGTGGCGCTGGCGGCCAACGCCGTCAACGGTATGTCCGGCGGCACTCCGGAGCTTCGATAGCCGGTCGATGCCCCAAGAAACAAAAGAACAGTGGTTGCGTCCTCAACGGCTAGGGTTCCATCCGGACGTGCGGCGATACGGCCGTCGACTGTATATGCACGCAGCACGGATGCGAAGTACATCCCCTTACCGGACTCCTCGCTGAACTGGTTTGGATCTTTGCTGGGCAGATAATTCGGAACAGAATCGCTAGGCGCTTTGCCTGTCAGGCTGAGTTCATTGCCTGCCGTTGCCCGGGTCTCCGCGCGCAATTGGCTCGCCAACTTGATGGCGCCACGCAAAGCGCCGCGCTGACTTGTGGCAATCCGCACGACCATGAACTGTTCTGCAGCCGAGACGAAGACCTCTCGGGTGAATCGGACTCCCGCCACCTCATATTCGACACGCGCTATCGCGGCGTCCAAGTCGAGGCTCCGGCGATACCCGGTGGGATCGCCCGCGTGTTCGAACTCGAGGGCAAGCTCGCCAAGCGGTTGGTAGGCCTGGTTGAAAGGGCCCTGCATCTTGCGGCATTCCTGATCCGCCGCCTGATAGTCCGCCTCCTGGAGCACGAACCTGCGTACCACCGGCAAGGCAACTCGCGCGTCCGGATTATTCCAGTCTCGCGGAAAGCCTGACCAGAGGGTGTCCTCGTTCAGAGCAATGCGCTCCTGGTGGACGCCACCGAAGACCATGGCTCCGAGCCTGCCGTTGCCGACGGGCAACGCATTTACCCACTCGGAAGCCGGCTCACGAAACCAGAGTGAAAGATCCGCGGCCTCGTTCGACTCCGCCGGCGCTGGTGCTTGGCCGGGCTGAGCGTGCCGGCCTCGCCATGCCATGCCCCGTCCAGAAAGGCCAAGCGCTGCGAAGGCCCCGCTCATCAATCGGACAAAGCTGCGCCGGGTGAATTGCATCATGCGATCCTCCTGCGATCGGTCATTCAGGGGCGGGTCAGAGCGAACAACGCGGTTCCGTGCGAAGGAACCGCCACCTGCAGATCCCGGGCCTCGCCGAGGTCCTTCCCTTCCCACAGGTCGCGCAGCCGATAGGGTCCTTCGGCTAAACCAAGATCCTTCCAGACATACTTTATATTTCGATCTCCGGCACCGGTGTTGAAGACGGCCACATATTGCTTATCTGACGTGGTGGACTTCGCTGTCCAGACAATCGTGTCTTCTCCATGAGTAGCGACATGATTTCCTATGGAATGCTGATCCACTTCGAACGCGTCCCGATTGGTCAGGAGGGAGGTCGTCCAGGCATCGCTATGGGGCAGGTCGCCGCCCATCATCATGGGTGAACGCATCATTGCCCAGAGGGTAAGGAGTGTTTTCTGCTCGTCATGGGTGAGCTGCGTTTGTCTGGCCTTGCCCCATCCCGGCGCCGGCCCCAGGTAGCCGAGCGGCAACATGTCAGCGTCCGGCCAGTGGCCAGGTTCGGAGAGCGCGGCCCAGGCCTCGGCTCGGCGAAACTGGTCATCCACACCCTGCGGGTAAATTTCGCTGCTGTGCCACAGATCCCAGGTGTCGTTTGAAATACGCCACATCTGCGCGTGAGCGCGCATCTCGTCTAACTTCTCCAGCGGAGCCGGACCCGGCGAAAGACTCAGCACGATCGGTCTTCCCGTCTTGCGAATGGCCTCGCTCAGCATCCTGATTTCATCGCCCTTATAGGGGTGCGTGGCGATGCAGTCCACCTTGATTAGGTCCACGCCCCAGCTCGCATAAAGCCGCGCTATCGAATCGTAATAGGCCTGTCCAGCTGCCGTGTTTTTCAAATCATAGTTATCGAAATTCCACACGCACGTGCCGGCGGTATTTGCAGCATCGCGTGCGTGCAAAGAAGGCGTGCCTTCGATCGCGGTATTTTGCTCGACTGCCTGTTTCGGAATGCCTTGCAGAATGTGGATGCCGAACTTCAGCCCTAGTCCATGAACGTAGTCGGCAAGCGGCTTGAATCCCCCATCGCCTTGCGCTGAGGGAAACCGGTTTGGGGAAGGCGTATATCGTCCAAACGCGTCCAGGCTGTAGAGCGAGTCGTGCGCGTTCCCCTCAGGCACCGGATTTTTGACGAACCACTCCATGTCCACCGTGATGTACTGCCACCCGATCTGCTTTAGGTGTGCTGCCATCCAGTCGGCATTCGCCTTAATCTGTTCTTCAGTGACCGTGGTCCCATAGGAATCCCAGCTATTCCATCCCATGGGCGGCGTCGCGGCGAGCGAGGGTTCATGCTGTTGGGCGAAAGAGAGCGGATGGCAGAAAAAAGCCGCGAGACCCAAGATTACTCCACAAAAGACAGGGCACACCGTGCCGTGAAAACGTATACCTGCTGCCATGCTTCCTATCCTTTTGGTCGGATTTGAGCCAAATCAAGTTCAGTTCAGAAGTGCAGGCTTATCGATCAAACCTTTAAGTAAACGATTGCTTCATCGAAACAGTATCGTTCGCCTTCAAACAATGTCAAGGATCGGTTCTCGCCGGCTGGGAGGCCGGGAGCAAATCGTGCGGGTGATATTCCAAATCTCCTCTCCCCTGTATAGTCCCAACATGACCATTCGCATGAAGGACATAGCGGATGACCTCGGTCTTTCGGTAGTCACAGTCTCAAAGGTCCTCCGTGGTCATCCCGACATTGGAGAAGAGACGCGGGAGAGAGTCCTTAGGCGCGTCAAGGAGCTCGACTACCAGCCAAACACCCTGGCGCGCAGCCTGGTCACCGGTCGTAGTTACCTCATTGGACTGGTGGTACCCGATCTCCTCCATCCATTCTTCGCAGAGGTGGCCAAGGCTCTCTCGACTGCGATCCGGCAAAAAGGGTATTCGCTGATTATCTCGTCTTCCGAGGAGGATCCGGAGCTGGAACGGCGCGAGATCCGCCAGCTGATCGCGCGCCGGCTGGATGGCATTGCCATCGCTTCTACCGGCACCAGTGTCGAACAATTCGAGCTCATGAACCGCAAGAAAGAGCCGTTCGTGCTCATCGATCGCGATTTCCCCGGCATTTCCGCCAACTTTGTCGGAATCGATGACGAAGCAGCGGGGCGTATCGCGACCGCGCACCTTCTGGACATCGGTTGTCAGCGGGTGGCGCACATTCGCGGGCCGGAATACAGCACCGGCACCGGAAGGTTCGAGGGCTATCGGAATGCCCTTCTCCACCAAGGTCTTCCTTGTCTGGAGGATTATGTCGTCAGCCGATCGATTGTCGACACGAACAGCCTTGAGCAAGGGGCGGAGGCAATGCGCATCCTGTTGCGCCGCAATCCCAGGCCGGACGGGGTTTTTTGCTATAACGACCCGCTCGCCATCGGCGCCCTCAACGCTATCTTCGAAGAGGGTCTCCGCGTGCCGGATGATATCGCTGTGATCGGATGCGGCAACCTGCATTACGACAGCTTCCTACGGGTCGCACTTTCAAGTATCGATCAACACAGCTCGGAGGTCGGTCAACGCACGGCCGACATTCTGCTCAACCTGATCGAGTCCAAAGAGATGCCCCGGGGACGCAGTTGCATCCTGGAACCTGCGTTGGTCGCCCGTGCCTCCACCCGGTGCTAGTGCTGCGAGAGGGTAGCTAAAGAATGCGTTGCCATCGAAGTACAAATGATGCGCGGCGCAACTCCGTCAGCCAGTGTTAGTCCGAAAGGGACCTGTTAAGATTCCGTGCGGGGACTCCATTTGGAGAAATCACTGTGAGTGCAACGCTCGCTAAGACGGCATCCTGGCCCCGATACCCCACCCTGTACGAGATCAATACCTGGGTGTGGCTTTCGGAACTAAGCAAGAAGTACAGGAAGACTGTCGATCTGTCTTCGGTTCCCTCAGCCGAGTGGGACGCCATCGCCACTTACGGCTTCGACGCCGTTTGGCTGATGGGAGTTTGGGAAAGAAGCCCCGCGGGCATAGCGATTGCCAACCACAACAAAGGTCTGGTTGAGGATTTCCAACGCGCCCTTCCTGACCTTCATCCCGATGACAATGTTGGCTCTCCCTATTGCGTGCGAGGCTACGCGGTCGACCAGCATCTTGGGGGACCTCAGGCTCTCGCTATTGCCAGGGGAGAGCTCTCGAAACGGGGCATAAAGCTGATCCTGGACTTCGTGCCCAACCATGTGGCGCTCGATCACCCATGGGTCGCCAAACATCCTGAGTATTTTATCCAGGGCGATTCCGAAGACGCCGTGAATGACCCTGCTTCTTACATTGAGAGCGGTGGAACGGTATACGCCCGCGGGCGGGATCCCTTCTTCCCGGCGTGGCCAGACGTCTTGCAGTTGAACGCCTTCGAGCCGGGGCTTCGGCAGGTCGCGCATGAAACCGTATCGCGCATTGCCGAGCAGTGCGATGGCATCCGCTGTGACATGGCCATGCTTTTCATGAATGCGATTTTCGAACGCACCTGGGGCAGCCGCGCTGGACGGCCGCCGGCAACGGAGTACTGGACCGACATGATCCCTGCCGTCAAGAAGGCCTATCCCGGTTTCATCTTCATTGCCGAGGCTTACTGGGATATGGAGTGGGAGCTTCAGCAGCAGGGTTTTGATTTCTGTTATGACAAGAAGCTGTACGATCTCCTGGGGCACAGTAATGCGGCGAGCATCCGCCTTCACCTCTGTGCCGATCTGGCTTACCAGGGAAAATTACTCCGTTTCATCGAGAACCATGACGAGCCGCGAGTCGCGGCTGCCTTCTCACCGGCGAAGCGACAGGCCGCAGCGGTGACAATCGCCACGATCCCGGGAATGAGACTTTTTCATGAGGGGCAGCTCGAGGGATGGATGGTGAGACTGCCTGTATTTCTCGGCAGACGTCCCGGTGAAGCCGTCGATCATGAGTTACATGCGTTCTACACTAGGCTTCTGGCAGCCATCGATCGGACCATTTTTCGAGAGGGCCAGTGGAGTCTGTGCGACCGAACGGGTTGGCCGGACAATGCAAGCTTTCAAAATCTGGTTGCCTGGAACTGGTGGAAAGATGACGACAGGTGTCTGATCATAGTCAATCTCAGTGACAGTTTTGCGCAGGGGCGGGTTCCCGTCCAGTGGGCCGACGCAGGTGGCGGAACGTGGCGATTGATCGACGTGCTGTCGGATGCAACCTACGAACGCAACGGAGATGAAATGCTGTCGCCCGGCCTTTACGTGGAACTCGGACCCTGGAACTACCACTTTTTTCGATGTCTGCGCACTAAGGGAACCTAGGTCTGCTTACAGGTGGCAGTTGAAGAACTGACAATTGCTCTATATACAAATGAAGCAGGATGAATACGAAAGCTGATTCGCCCGTCGACGAAGTTGTTCGCGGTGCGGCCTCCGACATTCCCAGGAATCCTCGTCCGATCATTATGGTGGGTGCAGGCGGCATTGTGCATGATGCACACCTGCCTGCGTACAGGCGAGCAGGTTTTCCTGTGGCTGCGATTGTTGATACCGATGCCGAAAAGGCCAGGCAACTTGCGCGGAATTATGATATTTCCTTCGCGGGAAGCTCGCTGGAAGAAGCGAGACGTAAGACGCCGCCGGATTGCGTTTTCGATATCGCAGTGCCGGCTAGCTCCATTTTGAAAATACTGCCGCTGTTGCCGAACGGCGCAGCGGTGCTGATTCAAAAGCCGATGGGAGATACGCTTGCGGAGGCGGAACAGATTCTTGCGCTGTGCCGTAGCAAAGGGCTTACTGCCGCTATCAACTTCCAACTTCGCTGGGCTCCCGTCATCGCGGCCGCGAAGCGGGTCACTGATGCCGGCTTGCTTGGCGACCTTCACGATATGGAGGTGCAGGTCAACGTCTTCATGCCGTGGGATCTCTGGAGCTTCCTGGCAACCAGTCCACGCCTGGAAATCCTGTATCACAGCATCCACTACATCGACCTGGTGCGATCATGGTTCGGCAATCCAAAGCGCGTCCTTGCAAAGACGTTGCGAAATCCGCAAACCCCACAGCTTGCGGCAACGAAAAGCGTCATAATCATGGACTACGGTGATTGGAAGCGCGTCTACATCGCCACGAATCACGGACATACCTTTCAGGATTCTCAACGCAGTTATGTTCAGTGGGAAGGAACCCGAGGCGCGTTGCACGCCGTCATGGGTGTCAATCTGGACTATCCCGCGGGAAAGGCGGATTCTCTTCGTTACGCAGCCCGCGAAGGAGAATGGCGAAGCTTACCTACCGAAGGCAATTGGTTTCCGGACGCATTTTCGGGATCGATGGGATCACTCCAAGCGTATGTGACGGGAACAACCGATAAGTTACCTACGAGCGTGGAGGATGCGATTGATACGATGCTCGTAGTTGAAGCAGCGTATCTATCGAGCGAAAAAGATGGAGTTGTCCTTGATGACCTGAAAAGTTTCGCTCCGAGATCATAAGTTTGGAACCGCAAGTTTATTGAATGGGAATGCTCTGAATGTCGATAACCGGTAAGCCGCGGGCTAATGACGCCTTTCGTCTTGACAACAAACTAGCTTTGGTCACCGGAGGTGCCAGCGGTATCGGCGAGGCGACATGCCGCGAACTAGCCCGCGCCGGAGCCCATGTTTTTGTTGCCGACATAAATCTCAAAAGCGCGAAGAAACTCGCAGCAGACCTTGACAGCGCCCAGGCCCTTCCTCTGGATGTAACCAGCGAGGATTCAATTGATGTCGCCGCGGCGCAGATCGGCAAGCTCGATATCCTTGTAAATAACGCTGGGATTGGTCATGTAGGCAACATTATGAATACCGACCCAGGCGACTTCGACCGTCTATTTCAGGTCAATGTGAAATCCATTTATCTCGTTACCCGCGCTTTTCTGCCACAATTGCTCGCAAGTCGCGGCAGCATCGTCAATATTGGCTCTATCGCGGGATTGGTCGGCCTTAGGCAACGCTTCGCATACTGCAGCAGCAAGGGTGCCGTGATCGCCATGACCCGCCAGCTCGCAGTCGAATATGCGACGGAGTTGCGCGTGAACTGTATCTGCCCTGGCACGATCGCCACGCCATTCGTGGAGAGCTACCTGGAAAAATATCATGCGCACGAAATGGAAAAGGTGCGTGCGGAAGTCACGGCGCGCCATCCCATTGGTAGACTCGGCACAGCCGAAGAGATCGCCTCGCTCGTCCGCTATATTTGCTCTGCCGAAGCGGATTTTATGACAGGCTCCATAGTGTCCATTGACGGCGGCCTGACCGCTGCCTGAAGCCGAGAAGAGGACTACGTTTGAGCGATTTGAAGATCACAAATGTGCGCGTCATCGATCTGAGATTTCCAACGTCGCGCGAACATATCGGCTCGGATGCCGTCAACAAGGATCCTGACTATTCGGCTGCCTACTGCATTCTCGAAACGAATCATGGACTCCACGGCTACGGCTTAACCTTCACGCTTGGCCGCGGAACGGAACTTTGCGTAGAGGCGCTCCGTTACCTGTCACGCTTTGCGATAGGCCGTACCGTGTCGTCGATTGCCGAAGACTTCGGAGCATTCAGCCGGTGTCTCACAGACGATACCCAATTCCGGTGGCTTGGTCCCGAGAAGGGCGTAATTCACCTTGCCACCGCTGCGCTGATCAATGCCTTGTGGGATCTCTACGCGCGCGTCAAAGGCAAGCCACTTTGGGAGCTGCTCGCCGAAATGGAAGCGGAAGAAATCGCCACTGCAATTGACTTCCGCTACATCAGCGACGTCCTCACGCGTGGGGAGGCGATAGCCCTGCTGCGGGAACGCCGCGCGGGAATGGAATCGCGGCTGGAAACTCTGAAAGCGCAGGGGTACCCCGCATACACAACGTCAGTAGGATGGTTTGGCTTTAGCGATGAGAAAATTTCTCAACTCTGTGACCAAGCGCTGGCCGAAGGCTGGACCCATTTCAAGCTCAAGGTAGGCGGAGTTCCGGCCGAAGACCTGCGGCGGGCGCGCCTGCTTCGAGAGAAGATTGGTCCATCGCGAAAGCTGATGATGGACGCCAACCAAAAATGGGATGTGGACGAAGCCATCGGCCGCACGCGTGAGCTCGCTGAAGTCAACCCCTGGTGGATGGAGGAGCCGACCAGTCCGGATGACATTCTCGGTCACGCACGCATCCGACGGGAGGTCCCAAATGTGCGCATCGCAACCGGAGAACACTGCCACAACCGGGTCATGTTCAAGCAATTGATGCAGGCAAGGGCGATCGATGTTTGCCAGATCGATAGTTGCCGCCTGGGCGGAGTGAATGAGAATCTGGCGGTCATTCTTCTAGCGGCAAAGTTCAATATTCCGGTGTGTCCTCACGCCGGCGGTGTGGGACTATGCGAGTATGTCCAGCACCTTTCCGCATTTGATTACCTTCGCGTTTCAGCGTCTCTTGAAGACCGTGTAACCGAATTTGTGGATCACCTGCATGAGCATTTCGTCGATCCGGTACGGATTAGGAACGGTCACTACCTCTTGGCGGAAAAGCCCGGCTACAGCGTAGAAATATACCCCGAAACGCTAAAAGCCTTCAGCTATCCAGACGGACGCGCGTGGCAAACCTAGCCATAGCTATTCTCCACATCATTGCTGCAAAGTCGCGAGCGGAAATCCATGGGCAACTTGCACTATTTTGGGCTCTACATATAGGCTTGAGCCACTCAGACAAATCATGGCCAATCGGATCGACGCCCACCATCATTTATGGCGCTACACAGAAGCAGAATACGGCTGGATCGACAACGCCATGGCGGAGTTGCAGCGCGATTACACGCCTGCTGATCTCTCAAGGGCAATGGAATCTGCCAAGATAGACGGGACAATCGCTGTTCAGGCCCGGCAGACTCTTGAGGAGACACACGACCTTCTTTCGCTTGCTGACACGCATCCGTTCATAAAGGCCGTGGTTGGCTGGGCTCCCATAGCCGGCAGAGGTTTTTCCTCTTGTCTTGATAATCTCTCCGCTCATCCAAAACTGAGAGGCTTGCGTCACGTAATCCAGGCTGAGCCGGACGATAACTTCATACTGGGCAACGATTTCAACCGTGGCATCGGAGCTCTGCTTCCGACCGGCTTGGTTTATGAAATTCTTATCTACGCACGACACCTCCCACAGACGATCAAGTTTGTTGATTTGCATCCCAATCAGATTTTCGTGCTCGATCATCTCGCCAAGCCGAGAATTCGTGAGCAGGTATTGTCTCCGTGGTGGGAACAAATTCTTGACTTGGCGCGGCGAGAAAACGTCTTCTGCAAAGTTTCCGGAATGGTCACCGAGGCCGACTGGCAATTGTGGACCGAAGCCGACCTTCGCCCTTATCTCGATACGGTCTTCGAGGCATTTGGAGCGCATCGCCTCATGATGGGCTCCGATTGGCCTGTGTGCCTGGTTGCCACGGAATATGCGCGGTGGTTCAGCTTTCTCGACCACTATGCATCTGCAATGAGCGAGGATGAGCGGGTGCAGTTTTGCGGCAAAACGGCAACAAGGGTCTATCGTCTCGTAGAGATTGTCGCCCGCCCGCAGAAGGTGGCCTATCAATGAAGGCGCTTGTCCTTAAAAATCCAGGTGAGGCTGTTATCGAACCTGTCCCCGAGCCAGTGCGCGATGTAAGTCAGGTGCTGCTTAGAGTGCGGAGCGTCGGATTGTGCGGCAGTGATCTCAACTCGTTTCGCGGCAAGAACCCTCTAATTGCATTTCCGCGAATTCTAGGCCATGAAGTGGCCGCCACAATCGTCGAAGAGAGCACTCAGCGGCCGGATCTGACTCAGGGAACCAACGTCACTATTTTGCCCTATACCAGTTGCGGCAAGTGTCCATCATGCCGTGGAAATCGCCCGAACGCATGCCAGTTCAACCAGACAATGGGGGTGCAGCGCGACGGAGGCCTCACGGAATATATCCAGGTACCTACTGAAAAGATTTTCCCAGCCAAACTGACCTTGACCGAACTCTGCATAGTTGAGCCCCTCACTGTGGGCTTTCACGCCGTTGCCCGCGGCAGAGTAAACGCCGAAGATACCATCGCGGTGATCGGCTGTGGCGGGGTTGGCCTGGGCGCCATTGCCGGAGCGAATTTTCGCGGCGCCAACACCATCGCAATCGATGTAGAGGCAGAAAAGCTCAGCATTGCGAAAAAGGCCGGTGCCACACATTTAATTAACACAACAATAGAGTCGATTCCGGAGCGATTGCGCGATCTTACCGAAGGACGCGGTCCGGATGTCATCATTGAAGCGGTTGGCCGGCCAGCCACGTTTCGCGCAGCTGTCGAACAAGTCGCATTCGCCGGGCGCGTGGTGTATATCGGCTACGCCAAGGAAGATGTCGCCTACGAAACACGCTTCTTCGTCCAGAAAGAGCTCGACATTCTGGGATCACGCAACGCGCTGTCGGAGAATTTCCAAGAGGTGATCCGCATGCTCGAAGAGAAGCGGTTTCCTGTAGAGGAATATGTAACTGAGACTGTTTCGCTCGATGCCGCTCCGGATACATTACTGCAGTGGAGCGACAATCCCAACAAATTTACTAAGATCATGGTTCGGGTCAACTGAAGACCGGCATGGAGACACCCACAAATGCTGACGCCTGTAAAACACACTCCCATTAGGACCAGGCCGTCGCTTTTCCCCACCGGCCAGATGCTCCCCTTTACTCTCGTTACCACCCTGTTCTTCCTTTGGGGGGTACCGAACAACCTGAACGATGTGCTCATCCGGCAGTTTATGACATCGTTTTCAATCACGCGCTTTCAGGCGGGGCTGGTACAGTCCGCCTTCTATCTCGGCTACTTTTTGCTTGCCATGCCCGCGGCCATGCTGATGCGCCGAGCGGGATACAAGACGGGTATCGTCACCGGATTGATCCTCTTCGGAATGGGAACCTTTCTCTTCTGGCCCGCGGCCCTTGCCGATCGCTATGGTTTCTTCTTGATGGCGCTTTTTGTTATTGCCAGCGGGCTTGCATTTCTCGAAACAGCGTCCAATCCCTTCATTGCAGAGCTTGGCGACCCAGAGAGCTCCGAGCGGCGCCTCAATTTCTCGCAAGCGTTCAATCCGATCGGGGCCATAAGCGGCGTGTTCATTGGCACGACCTTCATATTTTCCGGCGTGGAACTTAGTCCGGCACAGATCAGTGCGCTCCAAGCCTCGCATAAGTACGCAGCATATCTCCGGGGCGAGACACTTCGTGTCGTCAAGCCCTACCTCGTGCTTGGAGCAGTTGCATTCATCCTTGCCGCAATCATTGCGCGCGTCCGGTTTCCCGAGACGCGGAGCAGTTCCGCCACAGCGGGCAAGGGCAGCGGGGGATCGAGGCCTTTACATTTGTTGCGCCGGCCATTTTTTATGTTTTCGGTTGCAGCGCAATTTCTGTATGTGGGTGCGCAGGTGGGTACTTGGAGCTATTTCATTCAGTATGTCCAGGACTATACGCATCAAACAGCAAAGGTAGCTGGATATTTTCTTACCGGATCACTGGTTGCGTTTGCCGTAGGACGCTTTGGATCGTCGTGGTTGATGCGATTCGTGAGCCCCGGACGATTGATGGGATTTTATAGCCTTGCCAATGTGATTCTTGTATCTATAGGAGTTACAAAACCGGGATGGATCGGGATGTGGGCAATCTTTCTGACCAGTTTCTTCATGTCCCTGATGTTCCCGACGATCTTTGCAATGGGTCTTCGAGGGCTTGGCGAGGACACAAAGCTTGGCGGCTCGCTGCTGGTGATGGCGATTGTAGGAGGGGCTATACTCACGCCGGCGATGGGGTTGATCTCGGAAGCCTCCATGAGCCTTGCCGTCGCTTATCTCGTGCCGCTCGGCTGCTATGTGTTCATCATGTTTTACTCGTTTGTCGGAGCGAGGGTGTCGCAGAATCAGGACTTTCCGGTTTAGTCCTGGGCGCAATGGAGAAGCGTATTCATGCTTATGACCGGCATTTTGAATCCGGCGATCAACTCGTTACTGAGTCGCGTTCGCCATACGAATACACTGGTGATCGCCGATCGAGGATTTCCATTCTGGCCAGAGATCGAAACCGTCGATATTTCCCTGGTTGACGACATTCCGCGCGTGCTTGATGTCCTTAGGGCGATTCGGCAGAACTTCGTTATTGGCGCGTCGTTTATGGCAGACGAGTTTCGCGCCGCGAACGGACCGGAAACTCAACAAGTCTACTTCAATGCGCTCTCCGGCGTTCGAACTACGTTCGAGCCGCATATTCAGTTCAAAACGCGTGTGCCGCGAGCCATCGGGCTGATTCGCACCGGAGACACAACACAGTACGCCAACATCATCCTAGAATCCGCTTAGAGCCGGATGCCCGAAAGGCCCCTTGGGCATCTAGTGAGCTGCCGTAGATTCCAGTGTCTCGCTGCTCTTAGGCTTCTTTCGCTTGAAGACATTCAGCATGGACTGCAGGATCACGTAGAGCGCGGGGATAAAGAACAAATTCAGAACAGTCGAAACCAACATACCTCCGACAATCGTGGTGCCTACCGACCGCCGGCCTAATGCCCCCGCTCCGGTGGCAAAATAGAGCGGCATCACGCCCAGGATGAAGGCGAACGAGGTCATAAGGATGGGTCGCAGGCGTAACTCGGCAGCTTCAACCGCTGCGTCGACGATCGATTTGCCTTGCTCGCGAATCTGCTCGGCGAATTCCACAATCAGAATGGAGTTCTTTGCGGAGAGTCCAATCAGCATGACCAGGCCAATCTGGCAGTAGACGTCATTTGCTAGTCCACGCATGGAAACCGCGCCCAACGCGCCCAGAACGGCCATCGGTACCGCGAGAAGAATAATGAAGGGCAGCGCGAAGCTCTCGTATTGGGCTGAAAGGGTGAGGTATACAACGAGAATTCCGAGGCCGAAAATGAGAATTGCCTTGCCGCCCGATTCGATTTCTTCGAGCGACAGCCCTGTCCAGGAGAAAGCCATGCCCTGGATCATATTCTTCCGCGCGAGCTCTTCCATCGCGTTCAGGCCTTCACTGGAGCTGTAACCGGGAGCGGCGGACCCGTCGATCTCAGCCGAACGGAAGAGGTTGTGGTGCGAGATCACCTGCGGTCCCGAAGACTGCTCGATCGTCACCAGATTGTCGAGTGAAACCATCTGTCCCAAGTCGGTCCGTACATAGAACTTCCGCAGATCGCCCGGCGTCATGCGCGAAGACTGATCCGCCTGCACATAAACTCGATACGAGCGGTTATTGAAGTCGAAATCGTTCACATACTGCGATCCCATGAACACGCTAAGCGTAGAGCTGATCTGGCCGATCGAAACGCCGATCGCCTTTGCTTTTTCGCGATCGATTGCGATCAGCAGCTGGGGATCGTTCGAGGTATAGCTGGTGTAGAGATTCGTCAGCTTCTTGCCCTCCCGGCTCGCGCCCACAATCTGGTGAGCCACGCGGTCAAGATCGGCCAGCGTATTACGGCCCAGATCCTGCAACTCAAACTGGAAGCCCCCAAAGGAGCCAATGCCCTGAATGGCTGGCGGCTCAAACATGACAACCAGACCTCCGGGCACACCGAAGAGCTTGGGCGAAAGATCGGCCAGAACGTCCGACGCCGAATGGCCTTTCCCCTTCTTCGTGCGAAGCTCAACAGCCTTCAACGGAACAAAAATGAGGCCGTAGTTCGAAGCGCTTCCTCCGCTCAAGCTGAAGCCCATCACGGAGAACGTTCCATAGACATCGTCGTTCTTTCTGATAAGTTGCACGGCCTTATCGGCAACATTGCTTGTATAACTCAAGGAAGCACCTTGTGGCGCCTGTACTACGCAAATCAGGTAGTTCTGATCTTCACCCGGCACGAAAGCCGTAGGCACATGTCTGTACAGATACACGGTCGAGGTTAGTCCAACAACAAAGAGCACCAGCACGAGATAACGCACCCTCAACACCCGGTACGTAACTCTCCCATAAATCTGTGTGGTCTTCTGAATTGCGCGATCGATCACGCCGAACAATCCGCGCTTTACCTTCTCTCCCCGCAGGAACAGGGCTGCCAGCGCCGGTGAAAGTGTGAGCGCGTTGAATGCAGAGATAGCAATGGCAAAAGCGATCGTAAGCGCAAATTGTCGATAGAGAATGCCCGTCGTTCCAGGAAAGAACGATACCGGCACAAAGACGGAAATCAACACCAGCGAAGTCGCGATGACTGCGCCTGTCACCTCGGACATGGCAATGGAGGTTGCGGTATGCGGGTCGGAATGTTCCTCGTTAATATGCCGCTGCACGTTTTCGATAACCACGATGGCGTCGTCGACCACCAGGCCCGTGGCCAGCGTGATGCCGAACATGGTGAGCGAATTGATGGAGAAGCCAAAGATCTTAATGAACGCAAATGTGCCGACAAGTGATACCGGAATCGTTATGGCGGGAATGATCGTCGCCCGCCAATCAAGCAGAAAGAGGAAGATGACGACGATGACAATAATGATTGCTTCGCCCAGCGTTCCTACGACCTCGCGAATCGAGTCTCCGACGACCGTAGTGGTATCAAACGGGATGACATACTGAAAATCCGGCGGAAAGGACTTAGCCAGCTGATCGAGAACGGCTTTTGCATCGCGGTCCACCTGTAAGGCGTTGGCATTGCTCAATTGCTGAACGCCGATGCCAACGGCGTCCTGGCCGTTGTAGCGCAAGTCGGTGGAGTAGGTTTCAGCTCCCAGATCCGCATGGCCAACATCTTTGAGTTGAACAATACCGGAGGAAGTGTTCTTAACAATAATGTTGTTGAACTGGGCGGGATCCGTGAGGCGTCCGACTACGCGCACGGGAATCTGATATGCCTGCTTAGGGTCAGAGGGGGGCTGGCCCACTTGGCCGGCGGGAATCTCGACATTCTGTTCCGCGAGAGCATTGGTTACATCGACGGCGGTGAGGCTGCGGGCCGCAAGCCTCGCAGGGTCCAGCCAGATACGCATCGCATACTTGCGCTCTCCAAAGATGAGAACATCGCCCACGCCAGGGACTCGCTTGAGCGCATCTTTCACATAAACGTCGATGTAGTTGCTTATGAAGAGATCGGAGTAACTCTTGTGCGGAGAGATAAACGCCGCTGCAAAAACAAAATTCGAGTTTGCCTTGGTGATCGTGATGCCTGTACTGTTTACGGCCTGGGGAAGGCGACCCTGAGCAGAAGCAACACGATTCTGCACATCCACTGCGCCGATATTCAGGTCATAGTTGGTCCGGAAGGTGGTGGTGATAGAGCTGGTGCCATCGTTTGAACTGGCTGAGTCGATGTAGCGCATGCCCTCAACTCCGTTGATTTGTTCTTCAAGCGGAATGGTTACAGCGGACTCAACGACCTGTGCGTTTGCACCTACATAATTGCTGGTGACCGTAACCTGCGGGGGCGCCAGTTGCGGATAGAGAGAAATCGGCAACGTTGGAATAACAACCGCGCCCGCCAGAATAATCAGCAGTGCGCATACGGTTGCGAATACTGGCCGGTGAATAAAAAAATCAACCACAATAGCCTACCTGTCTGTTGTCATGCCAGCGAGTATGCCCGCGTCGCAAATCGATAATGAGATGGCGAACCCCTGTCCGAGCCTTTATCCCAGCGGCTGAACGGGCATTCCATCCACAAGAAACTGTGTGCCGGAGACGATCACTTTGTCTCCATCTCGCAAGCCGCCCAGCACCGCATAGTTATTGCCAACTGGATCACCCAGCTCGATTGCCAGCTGGTGAGCAAAATATTTGCCATCTTTGTTCTGGGCAACGTAAACGAATGTCTGGCCCCCGAGACGCGTCACAGCAAGCACTGGGATCACAGGGGTCGGATTGTTCTTCCAGATGACGCGCGCTTTTACAAGCTGAGCCGCGCGCAGCATGGCTTGTGTCGAGTGAACTGGGGCCTTGGCCAGAATGCCTTGCAATTGGTTATCGACTTGGGGCGAAATAAAATCGATTGAGGTGTGCTCGATCAGCTGCCCGCTGTTGTCAAGAACGTCCACTCCAAGTCCGCTGCGCACTTGAGCGGCGCGCTCCGTCGGTATGTAGATGTAGGCCTCCAGGTCACGATTCTCGTCCACCGTCGACAGCAGCGTCGGTCCCGACACGTAATCGCCCACGTGTACCGGAATGTCGCCGACGATGCCGTCGAAGGGCGAGCGAATTTTGTAGTATTCCAGCTGCTTCTCCTGCGAAATCCGCAAGGCCACAGCCGCTTCGTAGTCAGCCTTGGAGTTTGCGAACGCCTGCTCGGCCTGGTCCAGTGTGTCGCGACTGGTCACTCCGGCTGCAAAGAGTTTCCGCTGCCTTTCTACCTGTATCTGGTTATATTGGTAGACTGCCAGCTTTTGCTTCTCGGTAGCAGCCTGCGACAAAACAGTCGCTTCCTGCTTGGCCGGATCGATCACCATCAGCAGCTGACCTCGCTGAACACGATCTCCGGAGTGAACAAGAATCTGTGTCAGATTGCCGTCCACCTGTGGATTCAGGGTCGCTGACCGGCGAGACTTGATCGTCGCGACATACTCGTCCGACTGCGGAACAGGCGTGGACGCAACTGTCATTGTCTGTACGGGCAACGCCTGTGGCGCGGGTGCAACTGCCACCGCCTTACGGCAGGCGGTCATACTCGACAATGCGAGAAGGGGAAGAGACAAGAAGCAAACGCGAAATATGTTCTTCAAATGGAAATCCTCAACATTTCATTCCGGCCTCGCCGGTATCTCAATATTTCGCTCAGGGGATAACCCTTGATCCGAAAACACAGTACGCCCGCGTCCCGTGTCGAATCTTTGAAACCTGCTTGCGGACAATAACGGTCAAACACCCGTCAAGACTGCACTTTTATTTTTTGATTCATTCGCGTCGCGAAGGCTTCACGAAATCTTCGCTGCCGTCTTCCGGGTCTTCGGACGGGTCGACCGTTCGGAAATTAATTTCCGACAGGCCTCAAGTCTAATGATACGAAACTGGCGGGCTTTTCGTTCAGGGTTGAAAGCAAAAACGCTCGAGGGACTTCCGGGCCGAATCTTGCTCATGATTTCGGTCTATCGGCAAGGTCACTTTTTTTGACACTGCTCACCCTAGTTGATACATTGAGGATGGCAGTTCCTGTCAGGCGTGTGCGCATCCCCGCGCCAATAAAGCGTCCCCGTCGTCTAGCCCGGCCTAGGACACCGCCCTTTCACGGCGATAACACGGGTTCAAATCCCGTCGGGGACGCCAAATAAAATCAATAATTTAACCCAGAGACGCTATCGAAAATTGACGTCCGTTAACGTCCATTACCGGTTCCCTTCAGTTCCTGAGACTTCTCTCCAATGACCATTCGTACCATTCGGTGGTGGGCCTGGCGCTTGAGTTCTGTGACTCCCTGCGCGTAAACGTTCATGGTTACAGTGCTGTTGGCATGACGCAGCAATTCCTGCACCGTCTTCACATCTTCGCCGTTGGCTTTGAGCAGCGTGGCGAAGGTATGGCGGAAGGTGTGCCAGCCGATCTTACCGGGAATCTTTGCAGTCTTTGCAGCGGGCGCCAGATGAGCGCGATACAAAGTGCCCGGCCAGTACGGCTGTTTTCCTTCGCTGTGCGGACTAGCAAACACCCAGTCGTCCGGATCCGTATACCCGCTGTTTTGCCGCCACCGCCAAAGTGATTTCATTGCAGCACATTGGCGAATGCAAAACAGAAACCTCACGCAAACCGGTCCCTACTAGCCGAGCGCGCTGCTTTGCATGCACGCTCGTGGGATCGGATTGGCAGCGTAATCCATTCTTGCCCACCTGTCACAAGTGCCAGTTCCCCAAAAACGGCGCTCGTGGTGGAATCCTACCAACGGTACGCCTCGACCCGCGGCGATCTTGACAGTAAGATGCTAATGGCACGATCTCGCAAGGAGAAAAGCATGGAGATTAGAGCGAAGTTCCTAAAACTAGCGCTTGGAGCGCTTGCCGCAATGCTGCTATCAATCACATCCACGATCGCCTTCGGACAAGCTGTCCAAGTCAACTACAACCACAGCCAGAGCTTCGCGCAGTTCCACACTTACGCGTGGCAAATCGAGGATCCAAACAAAATAGCCAACTCTATCCTCGCGCAAGTCGCGATCAGCGACACCGACACCGCGCTTCAGGGCAAAGGATTTAGCAAGGTTGACATAAGCGCAAATCCAGACCTGATCGTAGTCGCGACCGGCGGTTTGAGACAGCAGACCTCTTACAGCGCGTGGGGCATGCGGGGCATTGGCGGAGGAATGGGTGGAATTACTCCCGAGCAGAATGTCGAGGGGACATTGATCATCAGCATTTATGACGCGAAGGAGAAGGCGCTTATCTGGCGCGGCATAGGCCAAGATACCTTAAGCAACAACGGCAACAAGAACCAGCAGATAGTAGAAAAAGCTATCCAGAAGATGTTCAAACAATGGCCGAAGTGAACAGAACATCACGTCGGGGTGGAGACCTGGCAGATGCCAAAAAGAGTTCTGGTCACGTTGTCTGCTGCACTTGAGGCGGCGACCGGAGTTGCCTTGATCGCCGATCCTGACCTTGTATCCGGTGTGCCTTTAGGTGTGGGTATAACGTGTGGCGGCATTGTGGTTGTCCGGGTAGGCGGCTCGCGCTGATCTCTCCGGGCATGTTGGCTGAGAGGGAAAGACGCAGGCGTCCAGTCCATTTTTGGCTCTGCTGACCTACAACCTGCTTGCCGCTCGTTACCTTGGCTATCTCAGAATTGGCGAAGTTTCTTCAGCTATCTGCTATGGCCGGCGTTTGCACTTCATACCTTGCTGGCGCTTCTGCTAACACGCCCAGCATTGTGAGTCCAGAGTCAATGCGCGCACTATCACCAATGACTCATTGACCAGCGAAGGGAGTCCACTTGCCCATGTAGTCCTGCTTGTCGGACACGTGGATGCTGGGTGCAGTGAGGAAAAGTGCGCCACATCTCGCTTGATGTAAAACCTCCTTACCACTCGGCCTCGATTGCCTCGCGTCACAATCCTGGAGGTTCGTCGCCCACGAAGTATGGGTCATACCCGCTAAAAAGGAGGCACTCCAAGCGCTCAGCATTCCGCAGAATGTCGTCTGGAACGCGTTTACGTTCCGCGCCGAGGAAATCGACGAGTCCTTGGACTGCGGCAACGACGTTCCTGTGAATCAAAGCATCAGACTTCGTTAATTCTGCATAGCGTTTTGTAACCGACCAGAAGGCTCGAAACTGCTGGATCGGGTATTTCCGCTTTTCTGAGGAAAGCCCTCCTGGCAATCCTCCCAGCGATCCATAGCCTCAGCAGCCAACCGATCCTTTTCTGAATCCGGCCTCTTTCAATGGTGCTTCCGTCCCATGAACTCTTCTGTTGCGATTCATGTGGTGCTGGCTCGTTTTGATGATCTTCCAGACGAGTGCAGGACGACAACGATAGCTCCCTATCGGGACTGCCCCGTCCGATGCGGCGCATGGCAGCGCGGAATGCTGCTCCGGGGTAGTTTCGATAGGGTCGTTTGGAGTGAGCCGTTGGCGTTTGCGGTGGACGCGGTGATCCGCTATGGGATTTCAATGGGGCCCAGATGGCTTGTCAGGGAGCCACTTGGGCGGACAGTGACGGTTTCGGCGGCACGGACGTCGGGTGCGGAGTGAAATGCAGGCTTGTTCTGCATATTCGGAGACGTGTCCTGAGGGGGGAGATCGGAGTTCGAACGCACTTTTGCGGCCAGACGGAGCCCGCCGCCGCTGTCCACCTACGGGTTGTTCGTGTTCGAAACTGGACAGATCGTCAATGCCAATTGACTCTCAACTTACGTAATCGGGGCAATGCGCTCATCGTCATTTGTCCGATTTGGCGACTATACGGCCACGTGGAAACTCAGTTCCTCCAGATCAGTAAACACAAAGCGCGTAGCAGAAGTAATACCGAACCCGTTTGCCATGCTCAATAAGCGCTTTGCCGTGCTGGCGACGGTTGATATTTCCTAAGCGGTGATGAGGCCGCGCCCGCGCCCACGCCTTGGGCGACCACGTTCTATGAATGAAGGCAGCGCAAGCACGCAACTCAATTCACCGGTTACGGACAAAATGAGCCTTGCGTGATATACACTTCGCTTCGGGACCAGCGCCCATAAGAGGTCCGGTGGATGGCACTCACGTCTAAAGATGGGTTTTGGCCAGGCAGGAATTATGTGCTTTGCCCGCTGCTTGGAGCATCATTAGTGGCGTCATTTTCAACTCTGCGGAGCAGAGCTCAAGGTACTGCGCCCGGATCGCCGCAAACGGACACCGCCTGGTCGCTCTCGACCACCCGCTTTGACAACAGCTTTGAAAGAGAACCGTACATCGGCAACGGCTATATTGGTCTTCGCGTACCGGCTGCGGGCATGGGCTATCTCGGAGATCTCGGCAAGGTCGGTTGGCCGATCGGTACTGAACGCATCGCGTCTGCAATTGCGGCGGGCGTCTATGCGAAGGTCGCCGACGGCACCTTTTATCACGACGAGAAACAGGCGATCGCTCTGATCCCGAACTGGTCGACTCTGACCTTCGGTGACGTATCGGGCAGCTATTCACCGGCTACAGCATCGTCGAGTAGCGTCAGCGAGTACCGGCAGGAGCTCGACCTGCGCACCGGCATAGTCAGCACCTCTGGAATCTGGACCTCGCCGGGCGGAAACAAGACGCGCTTCCTTTATCGTGTGGGCACCGACCGCGCGCGTAGCCACGTTGCAGTGGTGACGCTCGAGCTGACACCGACGTGGACGGGGAAGGCTATGGTCAGCAGCGTTCTCGACTGGGCCGGGGCGCGCCGTCTCGACCTGGTTGCCGTTGGAGTCGATCTTCCGAAGCAGACAATCTACGTCAACTCCAAAACGAAGGCGACAAATATTGTGGTCGCGGAGTCGGCGGCACTGCGAAGCTCGTGTGAGTCAAAGCCATCTGAGGAGAAGCCGCAGATAGCTGGAACGGCAGCGGA
>JBAVYX010000354.1:0-3806 GCA_049588475.1 Silvibacterium sp.
GAGTTCTACACCCCTACCCAGAAGCACGCTTCCACGCCACGCATCCTTCGTAAGAGCCGTATGCGTAAACGCGCTCGTACGGATCTCTCCGGGGGGCGCTCAGCGATGAGCGTCCCTACCGGGACCATGTGACGTGGAAAGCGCGATCTCCGGAGTACAGCTGCGCAGTCAATGCCGCTAGGTCGCACGCGATACTTTAGAGACCCGGTAGGCGCTGGCGCAGCGGCCGGGCCTGCCGTTCGCTTACGGCGATCTCCGTAGATGCAGCGTCTGACATAATCAGGAGGAAACTGCTCTTGAAGTAGGGCTTGACCTCTTTGATCCGCGACATATTGACCAACACCTCGCGGCGCGCACGGAAGAACTCCTCTGGCGGCAAGGCGGCTTCAAGTTCGGCCAGCTGGTAGTTCACCCAAAACGAGTCTTTTGCTGTCTTCGCGTGAACGATACCATCCTGCACCTGGAACCAGAGGATTTGCTCCGAAGGCACAAGCATGGCGCGTCCGTCTTTCCGACAGACGACTTTGCGAAGCATCTTCGGCGCCTCACCCGTCACGCGCAGAATATTCTCGTGCGCTTTTTCTTTCTCCGCGGAAAGAGAGCATAGCTTGCTGGAACGTCCTATCGCAACCGACAACCGTTCCGCTTCGATGGGCTTGAGGAGATAGGCAAGCGCATTGGCCTCGAAGGCCGCGAGGGCGTGCTGGTCGTACCCTGTAGTGAAGATGACCAGAGGGATCTCGATCGTGGACGGAATCGACCGCAGTACCTCGAAGCCGTTGAGCCCGGGCATCTCTATGTCCAGAAACAAAAGATCGGGCCGTAGCTCTTCGATCTTCTCAATCGCCTCGAGGCCATCCCGAGCCTCTTCGATCACAGCAACTTCGGGATGAACACTTAGCAAGCGGATCAGACGCGCGCGTGCATCCGCCTCATCGTCAATGACCAGACTCCTCATCACGCCGCGACTCCGCTCTCGCGTGGCAGCAGAATTGTGACGCGCGTTCCACCCGCCTGCAGCCCTTCTATTGTCATCCGGCCCTGGTCCTGATAAAGCGCATTGAGGCGCTGCGCGACATTTTCGAGCCCCAATCCGTTCGATTCATGGATGCCGCGCGTTTTCAAAGCACCGATTGCGGGTCCGACACCGTCATCTTCGACTCGCAGGCGCACCTGATTCCCTTCGACCTCGGCAGTGATCCACAAGTGTCCTGGATCGGGCTTCGGTCCAAGGCCGTGCTTCAGCGCATTTTCCACGATGGGCTGAAGCAGCAGCGATGGAATCTGCTCCATGGCGACCGCCGGGTCGACGGCGATCTTGACTTGGAGCCGGTTGCCGAAACGAGCTTCTTCAATCTGCAAATACGCTTCTAAGAACGCGACCTCTTCGTGCAACGGAATGAGCGGGCGCGCGGAGTTGGCGAGTACGTGGCGAAAAACTCTGGCAAGCCGCAGCGTCATGGTCTCGGCTTTCTCGGGATGGGTCACGACGAGGTTCGCGATGCTGTTGAGCGAGTTGAAAAGGAAATGCGGGTTGACCTGAGCGCGCAAGGCGCGCAATTCCGCCTCCGTCACCTGCTGGAGCATGACTGCTTCGCGGCTCTGCACGGCAATCAGTCGCTCCTCCGTATGTAGTGCACCGAGCCGATAACCGAACTGTGCTGCAACGTTGCGCAAATAATTTACTTCGTGCGTCACCAGGCCGCGCCGCGCAGGACCGGGTGAGATGGCAAGCACGTGGGTAACCCGACCCTCCGAGGTAACAGGGACAAGCAGTTCGACTTCGTCCTCGGTGTGTCCCGCGTGGTATGGGTGCTGGGAATCAATCTCTACGAGTTCGCCGTTGTTAAGCGCGTTCAACCAGTCGATTTCGGGCCCTTGTGATTGTCGCCAATTCGGTCTTTGCATGCTCCTCTTGGAGAGGTTTTCGAGCCTGATCATCTGGGCAGCTTTAAGCTCCAGCGATTGACGGACGGTTGTCTCCACGGCGTCAATAATCTCTGTCTCGATCCGAAGGATCGCCAGCTTTTGCGACAACTCCCGCAGCAGAGTGCGGTAGTCAGGCGTCCGAAGGATCCAATGATTTACCCACTCACCAATGCGACGTTCAACGAACGCGAACGGAATCAATATAGAAACCGCCGTCAGGGTCTCGAGGCAGGACCGCGCAACGCTCGGGTATGCGACGCGGCCCTCGAATCGAAAGAGCGAAAAGAAGTAGTAGGACAGCGTAAGGACCACAGCCGTCAGCGCCGCTAAAACCATCCTGACGCCATGCCGGATCAACAAGTCGGAAAACCTGAAACGGGCGAACAAGAAGAACGCGCCTAGAACGACGAGAAGGGTCATCTGTTCGCCGACGACGCGGAGAAGGCTGCCGACGATAGAGTCGAACGGTATCACTTGCAGGATGAGGACTGCCGTCGTACCGCCGAAGGCTCCGATTAGCATCGATAGAAGAGGAAGCCTCGTAGCCCGCGAAACGAGTTGTTCTCGGAGCACGATGATTCCTAGCGTGAGCAGAATGGCTCCGTTGAATGGGGTCGACTTTTTGAGGACGACCAGAGATGCGAAATCCCAAGTGTTTAGGACGCCGTGCCAGAGTGGTACGACGATCACCATACAGGTGATCGTCGCCAGGGCCTGCAGCAATCGGCAGCTGATCTTTTGCCAACGCAGGGTAGCGAGGGGGGCCCACAGGCTTAGCACGGTGATTGGCCATGCGGCGGCTGCAGTGTACTGACAGGCCAGGATGATGAGCGCGGCTCGGGTCTCTTCGGACGCACCCCATGTGAGAGCGACGGAGTGGACGAGACCGCCGAGATTCCATACCAGGCAGCAAGTCACGAACAGAATATTGGGTGTGCTCGCGCCCGACAGTTTGGCGGCGCGTGCAGTGAGAACCAGGAGCAAAACGCTGATTGCCGTTCCCGTGAAGAATCCGATGAGGCTCGCGGTGAGGTAAAGGCTAATCATCATCAATCCAGAAAGAGCATGGATTACGCGGCTCCTTGAACCGAAGAAGGGACCGTGAAAACGGCATCCCTTTTGAGATGCGGCATCAGCTTCCGTCAAGAATACCGCCAACTGCCGGTTTTCACCGGAAAACCATGCGGACGCGAAGATTCAAGGCCGAGCGCGGATTCTTGCTCCGCGCTTGCCGCCTGAACGGCTAACGCCAGGACATCAGCGCGATGCGACGCCTCGGCGTGAGCGGGAAGAAAGGTTCCTGCTGAGGACTCTCGCTCGAGACTCCGCGCTGCGCGTTCGATGCCACCGCTCCGCGCTCGCCCGATTCCGGTAGCTAAACTCCGCTGATGAGCGGGACACTCAGTCCCGGAATCATTCAGAGGAACGCCAATGCCCAATGACAGGAACGACTGGACCCGCCGACGAGTCCTCCTTTCCCTGGGAGCGGCTGCGATCGCTGCCGGATGCAAATCCAAATGGCCTGTGTCTGAGGCGCGGCGCTTTCCAGTCACGTTTCGCTGGGGATGCGGATCCTCTGCATTTCAAGTTGAAGGAGCCTTGGATGCCGACGGAAGGGGTGAAAGTATCTGGGACGTTTTTGCCAGGCAGAATGGGCGCATCAAGGATGGCTCAATCCCCACCGTAACGTGTAACTCCTACTACAGGTATAAGGAGGATGCGGCGTTGATGAGCGCCGCTAATTTAAATTCATACAAGTTCTCGATCTCATGGCCCCGAGTGTTTCCCACGGGTTCAGGATCTCTCAATGAGCGCGGACTCGATTATTATGACCGGCTGACCGACGCGCTCCTCCAACGGCACATCACTCCCTACGC
>JBAVYX010000355.1:0-5137 GCA_049588475.1 Silvibacterium sp.
GAGTTCTACACCCCTACCCAGAAGCACGCTTCCACGCCACGCATCCTTCGTAAGAGCCGTATGCGTAAACGCGCTCGTACGGATCTCTCCGGGGGGCGCTCAGCGATGAGCGTCCCTACCGGGACCAAGTGACGACGAGCTTGCTCGTCGTTACCACTCCGCTGACGAGAACGGATAAGGCCAGACTGCTGTATTCGCGACAGCAGTCCAGCAGGTATCGAACGGCGCTTCTGTGCGTCAGCCACGTTTTTCATCCAAGCGAAGACCTTATTCCGTCGACGAGACCGGCGGAGTTCCACTATCGATGAAGGTGTAGAAGATAGCAAGTCGACCGTCGCGTTCCTCCACAACGTCCGTACCGGTATAGCGGAACGGTTGGTCAGGCAAACCGCTTCCCCAACGGCACATTCCGACATTGTGCATCGTGTGAATATCGCCAACCACCGTGTAGCGGTACTCCGGGATGTGCTTACGAATTTCCGACGCTGCCTCATTGATGGCCGCAACGCCGACCAGGCGGCCACCCGGGTGTATCCACACGCAATCTTCCGTATAAGCATCGCGCATCATGGCTTCGCGCTTCACTGGATCAAGCTCGATGAAAATCTCATCGAAGTTGTGGCGGATCAATTCTGCAACTGTCATCTTCTCTCCCTTGCTCCTGGCATTCTTCTCAAAATACTTAGAAGGAACAGAGAATGGCTTGTACGAAACGACTACCATAGTACGAAAACGCAGCCGCACAAGGAGGACGACAGATGCAGGTTTGTGAGGGATTGGACACATTTGAGTTTCGTTCTCCGCACGGTATGAAGGCGGCGCACAGCAGACTTCGAACCTTCGCGGACATAGCGGTTTGTCATCTGCAGCACTTCAACCACCCAGGCCGTGCCTGGCACGATCTGTCGGGTCCGCAAGACACTCTCACAGTTGTCCTCGCAGAGATAGGTGGCAGATGTGAGGCCCGCACAAATCTGCATCGTCCCCCTGCCTTGGAACGTCAACGACCTAATCACATCAGTTTTGTCCCGGCAGAGATGAGGGTCTGGGGCTATACGGACAACATGGAGTCTGTACGCGAACTTCGCCTGAGCTTCGACAGGAAATCTCTGGGAGATTGGTTCGGCCCCGATCTGGACCCGGGCAAAGCAAGAAATCCGGAGCTGATGTCTCATGACAAGAGAGCGGTCGAGTGCGCGCGACTCCTTGCTGCCGAATGTGACGCTTCCGACCCGAGTACAGGATTGTACGGAGAAGGACTCACGATCGCCCTCCTGAGCGCCTGTTTTCAGGGGCGACCCCAAAAAGAGAACTCAGGACTATCGGTCTCACAACTCCGTCTCGTTCTCGACTTCATCCACGAGCATCTCGATTTATCCATTTCTGTTTTCCAGCTTGCCCGTCTGGTCGACCTGTCATCCTCGCAATTTGCGAGGATGTTCAAGGCGTCTACAGGAGTATCCCCGCATCGCTATCAACTGAACACGCGGATCGGCAAAGCGCAGGAGCTGCTGCTGATGAAAGGAGAGAGCCTTTCCATGGTGGCTGCGGCAACAGGTTTTGCAGATCAGAGCCACTTGACGCGGACGTTCAAGAGGGTCACTGGAGCTACACCACACGAGTGGCATCAGAATCGCATCCGCTAGAGGATGCGATATTAAACTTCTGAGACAAGGGCGCGTTTCCGATGCCGCGCCGTGCTGATCACTTTGACAAGTCATCCTATGGTTATAGATTTCGGACAAGGAAGAATCTCAACGGCCCAGAACAGGGCAACTCGCCCATCGAGCCACTGACCTCTGATCCATTGGATCGTCTGCGCATGACTCTGGCTCATGAGCCGCCACGACGTGGTGACTTCAGCAAAGTACGTCCAGATCAAGTAGCATCCACGCCTCGATCCGAGAGTCGTGGGTTCCGTGGATCAAAATCTTACCTTACTACTCCTATCTGTGTTGTAGATATGTGTGCTCAGAACAAAGTGCGGGCCCTCGCCCGTTCGCGCGTATTAGTGTGGCCTTTTCGGCAAGCCATAACGTGTGGCGTCATCGCCAGTCGACGGCGGAAAGGCACTTGTCCGAGATGCGGTGCGAATTCAACAGGTCGCTGCAACACCATCTGAAGTTAAGGTTTCACTCAAGGTGGTGTTTATGTCACACGGGAAACGGGCGGAGGTTTCTGAGGCCAGCGGACCGACATCTGTCCGCGCCACGGCCGTGGCCGTCGCAAATTGAATCAGACGAGAATTCGTCGATTATTGCGAAGCGACGGAACACTTTGGGACTCGGCACGGTCTAAGAAGTGAGGAGACGTCTGGTGAACCACTGCGCCTACCGGATATTCCTTTTAATTGTCCTGTTGGCAGCGGGATTCAACACGGCCAATGCTTGTTCGTGCGTTGGTCCGCAGCCAATTTGCTCTGTGTACTTTGAGGCCGCGGTGATCTTTCGCGGAACTGTTCTCGAGGAGACCTTGGAGCGCCCCCCAATGCAAACGATTCGGAATCTGGATGGAACCACATCGCAGATCTTCAGTTCGGGAGTTTACAAGGTGCGCTTGGCCGTTACCGAGAGCTTTCGCGGAGTTGAGGGCAGACAAGAACTGACTGTCCACACGAATGAGCAGAGCTCCGCGTGTGGCTTTCCATTTGAGGTTGGAGTGGAATATGTGGTTTTCACCTTTAAGAACAAGGGTGGAGATCAACTATGGACGTCAAAGTGCTCCAAGACACACGCTTTGCAAGATCCCTCTCATGACAGCGATCTAGAGTGGATGCGCAGTCTTCCGGGAGCGCCCTCGGGCGGGATGATCTTCGGCCATGTGATGACCGCACAATCAGGTCCCATGCGCGGAGCGAAGCTGGCTCTCCGAGGCGCAGTAGACCGGGATGTAACGCCGGATGCTACGGGTGTCTATGAGTCGAGAGGGCTGCCGGCAGGCGAATATACGGTCAGCGCGACTGTGCCGTCTGGATTCGCAAGCAGCCCGGATCGGATAGTTACGGTGCACGACAAAGGCTGCGCACAGGTAGATTGGTACGTTTCATTTGACGGGCATGTACGGGGCCGCGTTACCAGCGTTGACGGCGATCCCATAGGTCATCTCATAGTTGAGTTGGAGAGAAGAGATGCGAACTCCTTCAACGGTCTGGCTATGGTGGACAGCGAAGAAACGGGTGAAGACGGTCGATATGAGTTTTCGAAAATAGGACCGGGAGAATACATTGTCATCGCGAACAACTTGGGCGCATCGCCAACCAGGCCGTACCCCAGGGTCTACTATCCCGCTTCGGAAAACCTCGGAGGCTCGTCATCTGTGCGGGTGAGGGAAGCCGCAAGCGTGGACAATGTCGACCTGATAATGCCGCGAGCTTGGAAAAAGATTGCTGTCACAACTAAGGTTGTGAACGAAGACGGAAGACCGATGCCAGGAGCGACCGTGTACGGCTACGAGGTGAAAAACCGATTCTCAGGAGAGCCGATGTCAGCCGTCACCGGACAGGACGGTTGGGCGAATCTTTCAGTTTACGAGGGCCAGGACTATTACTTAACAGCCTTAGTGGAGGGCGGGGTGCAACAACGCTGTGGAGGTCCGCTCAGATTCACAGCGCGCGACGGTCTCAATGTTGGAACGATCAAGATCGAGCATCCTTGGGGCAATTGCCTCGCACAGCTAAGTCCGGGCTTTCATCCTTAGAGACACACCCTCTCGTGTGCTGCCAGGACTTATCGGGACTAATCCGGTGTCGGCGAGTGCTTGGCAATTATGCACTCCTTGCGAACCCCACAGGCCAACCATTTTGAAGGTGGCTGGATCAATGCGTGTGTTGGCTGTACTTAAACCTTCGACATCGCATGGGATGCATTCGTTTGGAGAGTGATCGCTTCATCGTCGAGATGGAAGCGGACAATCACTCGGACATAAGTTCCAGAAGGGCTGAGGGTTCCTCGGCAACCGGTTGTTCCATCGCTTTGTCGATGGAAAACGGAAGTCTCAACGCGGCGGCAAACAGGAGAGCATGTAGTCCGCAGAGAAGAACAAAGGCCGCTGTAAATGCGCTGGAGAGGCTGGCGCTGGACTGTGCCATCCCCAACCTCCATCCTAGGAAGGTCGCGCAGAGCGTAGTCAAAGTCGGTCCGCCGAGACGTTGCACAATGTTGAGCGAGGTTGTCGCCATTGGCAGGTCTTGTTTCTTCACAGAAGCATAAGCGGCTGAGATGGAGGGGATGCCAACAGCGCTCAGTCCCACTCCACGCAGAAACAGCGTGCATGCGAGCACGGTGAGTACAAGTCCGTGACTGGCCAGCCAGATAAATGGCAGCGTGGCTGCGAAGGCCAGAAATGCGCCTCCAGCCGATACCTTTCGTATCCCGAACCGCTGCGTCAGGGCTCCTATCCATGGATAGGAACAGATCATCCCCACTCCAAGCGGAGCCAGCAACCAGCCCGTCGCACTCGGTGATTGGCCACAGGCGCGGATTAGATAGATCGGAATCAGCATTTGGCCCGCGAACGAGATTCCGTTCGACATGAACTGCGTGGTGGCGGACGCAGAGAAGGTTTTTCTCTTGAATAGCTGAAGATCGATGAGCGCCTTGTCCCCTTTTCGAATGGCCATCCTGAAGAAGGCCGCAAGCAGAACGATGGAAATCAGAAGAGTCGTAAGACCGGTGCGCTTGCCCAGATGATCCGATCCGTACAGGAAGAGCACGAGTCCAGGAGAGAGCAGGGCGAAGCCAGGAAGATCGAGTTTTCTTGACCTGGTCTCTTCGCGATCATTGGGCAGAAAGAGAACCGCCAGGACGATTGCCAATACACCGACCGGTAGGTTGACCAGGAAGAGCCAGCGCCAAGAGGCGTGTTGCAGAATGGCACCAGCGATGACCGGGCCAAGGATCGGCCCCATCAGGATTGGAACAGCCGCGTAGCCCATGAGGCGCGCCATATGCTTTCCGGCAGCACGCGCCATCATCATCTGCGTCATCGGAGCCATCAGGCCGCCGCTCATGCCCTGGAGGATGCGAAATGCGATCAGGGAGTTCGCTGACCAGGCCAGCCCGCATAAAGCTGAGGAGAGCGTGAAGACTGAGAAGCACCAGAGGTAGAGAGATTTGGCTCCAATGCGCTCCACCAGCCA
>JBAVYX010000356.1:0-8681 GCA_049588475.1 Silvibacterium sp.
CATGCCCTTTGCCGTGCGCCTCAAATATCTTGCGCCGCAGGTCGTCCTCGTAGGCTCTCGCCATCCTCGTCTTCGCCGCAGAGTCTCGCCTCTTCTACATTACACCATCATTGGTATTGCCTTAGTCTATGCCAGCATCGCTAGTGTTATCGGTGCACTTGGTGCATTCATGACGTCGAGCAGCACGGCATCCAATGTGCTTTTCGGTGGATTGCAGAGCGACGTGGCACATCTGCATGGTCTACCGGTGGAATCCATTATTGCTGCACAGGCCGCGGGCAGCGCATACGGTAACGCCATTGGTCCCGCCAATGTCGTGCTAGGGACGAGCATCACTGGCATCAAGGGCCAAGAAGGAGCAGTACTACGACAGGCGATGCCCTGGACCATCCTTGTTGCGGTGCTGACTGGATTGGCAACCGTCGCACTTGTGCTTCTTAATTGAGGTGGGTCAATGGACAAATTAACCGCCGAGACAATCGCGCTGGTATTACTATTCGCTGCCTTTCCGCTGACCAGTATGGGCGCGATGGGGCATACCACATTTGCGTTATGGCTGGGACTGTTGTGTGTTGTCCTGGGAGGAGCATTGCCCATCGTGACACGGTTCATGGATCACTCCAAAGACAAGATTAGAGATACCGGAGTGGAGTTCGACGACCGCGCATCTTGATCCTACGATGTCACGCCATATCCTGAAGATTCGGCAGGCTCACGGCAGTGGTGCAGGTTTGTTGTTGCAGAAGGCAGATAAGGAGGTCCGCTATGAGTCATCCCAATGGCCCTCGCACTGGCCGCCCGCCTACCCGGGCGCCGCGCGGTATGGTATCGACACCGCACTATCTCGCCAGTCAGGCGGGATTGCATATACTCCAGCGCGGCGGCACTGCAGTCGATGCTGCCATTGCCGCAAATGCGGTGCTATGCGTGGCCTATCCGCACATGGCCGGATTGGGCGGCGACGGCTTCTGGTTGATCGCTGATGAAACGACCAAACGCGTACATGGGCTGAATGCCAGTGGTCATGCGGCGCAGTTTGCAACGTTGGACTACTATCGTTCCAAAAGTGCAGACCGTGAGATTCCATCCCGCGGGCCGCTGAGCATTCTGACCGTGCCGGGCGCTGTTGACGGTTGGCGTGCAGTACACGAGCGCTTTGGAGGCCTGCCTTGGAATGAATTATTTGAAGCGGCGATTACTTATGCTCGCGACGGTGTACCGGTTAGTCGATCTCTGCTTGATTGGATCGTGCAGGATGTGCCGATTCTGACGCAATACCCGGAGACAGCCGCGGTTTTCCTGCCTGGTGGTCAAGTCCCACGCGAAGGGGCACGGCTCGTCCAAACAAATCTTGCGCAGTCGTTGCAGCATATCGCCGATCATGGAGCCCGCGGAGGATTCTACGAGGGCCAAATCGCCAAGCAAATTTGTGAAGGTATTCAGTCATTAGGTTCGCCGCTGCAGACAAGCGATTTTGTCAGCTTCCACGCAGAATGGGTTGACCCCATCACCACATCGTATCGAGGCTACGATGTGTATGAGCTACCGCCAAACACGCAAGGGTTTACGGCGCTCCAGATCTTGAATCTTATCGAAGGCTATGATGTGGTTGCCTGGGAAGACGGCACGGCAGACTACTACCACCATATCGCGGAAGCAGTGAAGATCGCTTTTGCCGATCGGGAAGAATGGCTGACGGATCCGCGTTTCGTGGAGATTCCAGTGCAGCGATTGATCTCGAAGGAATACTGCAACGAGCGCCGCAAACTGATCAACTCAGAACGCGCGCTGGACATTGCCCAGGTACCTGCCGGTATTGCCTATACACATCCACACGAACGTCTCGTCCCTGATGGCGATACCTGCTACTTCTGCGCAGCAGATAAGAACGGGATACTCGTGTCGTTGATTCAATCGATTTATCACGACTTCGGAAGCGCTATTATCGGCGGCGACACAGGCATTATCATGCAAAATCGGGGCGCGTTCTTTTCACTGGATGAGCTTCATCCAAATCATCTGAAGCCCGGAAAGCGCACATTTCATACCTTGATCCCCGGGTTGATGACGCGCAACGGAAAGCCCTATCTTGCTTTCGGTTCGATGGGTGGCGAAGGACAACCGCAGACGCAGGCAGCGCTCACGACCCGAATCATCGATTTTGGCTATGACGTTCAACAGGCCATTGAAGCGCCTCGCTGGTTGATGGGTCGCACTTGGGGAACAAAATCGCGCAATATGTCGCTCGAAGGCCGCATCCCTGATGAGGTAGTGCGCGAACTAAAACGGCGTGGCCAGCCCGTGCAAATGGTCACCGACTGGAATGACAACATGGGGCATGCGCATGCCATCCGCGTCGATCGGGAACAAGGCTTCTATGAAGGAGGGGCTGATCCGCGCGGCGACGGCGCCGCCCTGGGCTACTGACCTGCCGTCTTGACAGCGATGTTGTGGAGCAACCCCAGGATTGGTGCTTCGCCGGGAGATACAAAGATGAATCAACTTATGATCACATCGCTGGTTATTGTCACGATGATGGTCTTGTTCATCTGGAATAAGTTGCCAGCGGCAATCGTAGCGGTGTTCTCGTCGCTTGTCCTGTATTTCACCGGCGTCCTTAACGCGCACGACACATTGGCGGGATTCGGTGACTCATTGGTTGTGTTCATTGCTGCTCTTCTGGTCATCGGTACCGGTCTGGAGGCGACGGGCGTAGGGACTTGGGCCGGTCAACTCCTCATTCGTTATGCCGGCACAAATAAAACGCGATTGCTCGTATCATTATTGCTCTTATCCGCGTTGTTCACCGCACTGATTGGCATGAATGGTGCTGTTGTAACGATGGTCCCGATCGCGGTCGTCATCGCAGCACGTGCGGATATTGCGCCATCACAGTTAATGATGCCGGTGTCGATAGCGTGCCTCACCGGAGCGAAGCTCACGCTGCTGGGCAGCCCCGTGAATGTCATCGCGTCAAATGCTGGCGAAATGGCTGGCGCGGGCCCTATCCGGTTCTTCGAGTGGTCTATTGTGGGCTTTCCCCTGTTCGCCGGAGCGATGGTCATCATTCTGATTTTCGGGCCTCACCTGCTGCCGAAGCGTCGGAGCGGATCTCTCCCGGTTGACCTTAGTGGACATGCGCATACGCTGGTCGAACAATACCGAATCAAAGACGGCCTGCATCATCTGCGTGTACGTGCCAGTTCACCTTATGTCGGTAGGTCTAGAACTGACATCGATCTGACACCCTACCCTGGGGTAAGCATTGTCGGTCTATTGGATCCAGATCGGGGGAAACCCACACAAAAACCAGTGGCCGAAGGAGATCTTCTGTCGGTGCGCGGCGATGCACAAGCAGTGGGAAAGTTGGCGGGCGATATGCATCTGGCCATCCGCGAACCGAATGCAGAGGCCGATAGCGTCGCGGATACGCTTTTCAATCGTTCGTCCGGTCTAGCCGAAGTCGTGATCCCGGCTCGCTCGGCCCTGATAGGCCAGACAGTATTTCCGGGAATGACCACACACGACGGTGACCTAATCATTCTCGCTGTTCAGCGCGGCGGCTATGACGTGGCGTCAAATATCACGCAACTACTCGTTGGTGACCACCTTTTGTTGCAGGGAACGTGGGAGGCTTTGGATAAGCACCTCTCCGATCCGCAGGTGCTAGTGGTCGACTCTCCGGAAGTGGTCCGGCGCCAGGCAGTTGCCCTGAGCCGCGGCGCCTATGAAGCCATCGGTATCTTGATTGTGCTGATCGTCCTGCTCACGACAAACGCAGTACCCCCAGCGATCGCGGCAGTACTCTGTGCAGGCGCCATGGTTGTGATGCGGGTTATCACGCTGCCTCAACTCTACCGCGGCGTTGATTGGAACACCTGCATCCTCATCGGAGGTTTGATCCCATTAGCTACTGCCATGACCAGCACAGGCTTGGCGGGATTGATCGGAGACCATGTCATTCAACTGGTCGGCGCCGGCGGTCCGCGAGCAGTGTCGGCTGGACTCTTCCTGGTAAGCACAGCGCTCACACAAGTTATTTCCAACACTTCCGCCGCACTGGTCATGATCCCAATTGCTATCGCTACGGCCAGTGAACTTTCTGTCTCGCCACTACCCTTACTGATTGCCGTGGCACTGGGGTCCGGTGCTGCTCACCTTACACCCATGAGTACGCCAGTGAACTTGGTGACGTATGGGCCAGGCGCATACGAGTTTAGCGACTATTGGAAGCTTGGAATGATGGTCCTGGTGTGGTCACTCTTGGTCGCTGTATTCATCGCACCCCTCTATTGGAGGTTCTGAGAGCCCGTTTTGAAAAATTCACGGATGAGCGATCCTGCGTAACAGCCAGGAACCTACAGCGAGACGAACTATGGCTTTGTATATTTCGTATATATCGGAGGCTGGGGTTGCAGCTTGAGATTCGGATGGCACCGCATAACCCGCTTTATAGATGGACGTTAGTGCATGGATTTGCAGGCCAGACAACGCAGTCGATGGCAGTTGAAATGCCACAGTGCCAAAGAAGCGAGTCGGTGGGAGTTCCAACCGCTTGGTAATGCAAGTGTCTCGGTGTTTTATTCGTTTGGCCGCTGAGTGAAGCCGGATATTGTTGAAGCCGCCATGATTCGCGTCCATATAGCTGAACCCGTGCGAAGGCGCAGGTCGTCAACTGCCGATTGGGAATAATGTGGATGAAAACGCTCCGCCATCAAGAAAGCTCCTATCGATCCCAGCGTTCCTAGGGGGATCGTTGATCGGGGGGTCTCCAGAACAGATGATCAGATGATCCAACATCGAAGCCTCAGAGACCAACGCCGGGCAAGTTCTTCGTCAACTTGCATGCAATAGATGCCCGGAGCACTCGGCAGGGAATTCAGTAAAGGTGCAAATTCTGCCACACGTTTTAAATTGATGTTCGGCCTGTTGGCTGCTCCTGCATTTTCGAGTAGGAAGCAGTTCTTGCCCCGGCCTAGGCCACACCGGGAGATCCTAATAGACTTCCCACGGCTTAAGCGCGTGCTCAAACCGTTCCATGTCGACCCTCTCACCGCGGAAGCGAACTCCTTCCAGCTTGAGTCGTGCTCGCTGCTCCTGTGCAGCTGCTCCTCGGAGCTTTATCTCGCCGCCAGAGCCAAGGACTCGATGCCACGGTAGCTGATCCGGCGGGTCAGTTCTCAGCAACCTCGCCACGGCTCGATGGAAGCGCGGATAACCGGCAGCTGCAGCTACTCGACCATAGGTGCTCACCTTACCGGGCGGAATTGAGAGAATGATCAGGCGAAATGCAATATCACGTGGTTCGTCCGTGCGCATTGCGGCGTAAAGCATACTTCGTCTGGCCTTCTGTATTGAAAGCTGATCCGCGGCAAGACGACTGTTCTCAGGCTTTCGCATTGGATTTTCACCAAATTTCATCCCATTCCTCTCAACAATGGCTCGGAGCGGACAAAGCGGTCTACAACTCACCAATCGAGTGAGTGCCGCATCCTGCTCTGACACAATTTAGATACGCTCGCTTCTTCTAGAGTTTCTTCCGGCGGTTCCCGATAATCCCGAAAAGCTTCCGTGATAGGGCAGCAGGCGAGTTTAATCTGAGACGAAAAGCAGAAGAGAAGGGGAGCGCCCTTCAACTTTACCTAAGTTATTGATTCTAAATGGTGGCCAGAGACGGGATCGAACCGCCGACGCCGGCCTTTTCAGGGCCGCCTAGCAAGCAACCTAAGTGGTCTGGAATCAGCGGATATCATTGAGACGATTAGCGTTGTGGCCTCCCAGATTTGGGATGGTTTAGGACCATTTGGGATGGTTTCGACCTTACGATGGTCGTGTATTGGTCGTGCCAGCCATGACTACCACGTTCTATTCATCATCGCCAACGTTTGTCCGACACAAAATCTATCCTCTATAGGATCCGATCTACCTGCCGCAACAGTAAATCGCCGGACTTTCGCATCTCACATTTACATAAATTCAACGATAGCTTAGAGCCCATTCGGGGCGTATTCCTAAGGCCGCCCCATGCCCTCCGCCAGCTGCAGGTCAAGCGTGACGCGCTCTCCGTTGATGAGTACGATTCCGGCCTCGATTAGCTGCTGACCGGAGCAGTCATAGGATTCATAACAGCGAAGGGTGCTTAATGGAAAGAAAAACTCCACCGACAAGGGTGCCAATTGCTGAGCGCCCGCCCTGCTAGATCCATGAACAGTTGTACTGAAGCTAATCCCGTCGAACGCCTGGTCACCTGGGAAATGCGCAAGGACCCGCCGTATAAGCGGCGAGATGTGATTGTCAAATGCTAGAGCGGCAAGCCTATAGCGCGACGTTCCCGGCGGCTCAGATAGGGCGGTGCTGACCGAGAGTTCGAGATACACCTGATGGCGGAAAGCAATCATGGCTGGAGGCGCGTATGCAATAAAGTGCGCCTGCGGCTCCAGCTCTTTAAGCAGTTGATTGCTGACACCCTCAATCGATGAAGAGAGCGCGGCCAAAGCCTCAGGTGATGTATCGCGCGCGGGTGCTGGCGCCGGTGGTGGAGGAGCAACGGGCTTCGGGTCTGGCTCAACTGGTGTTGTTGCCGGAATTGATTCCACCTTTGAGTTGCCGTCGGCAGCAATCGCACGGATGGTCGGCGATGTCGATGTGGCAGAGGTTTCTGGTCTGGTGTCAGTGATTTCGTTGGCCACCGGCAGTTGCTCGTCTGTTAGCAAAATATCGAGCGGATTGGCATTCAGGAAGACCTCGGACTCGAGCATTGCGACTTGCTGTTGCAGCTTGGTTTGCGCCTTCACCAGCTTCACCGCCGCGCTCTGCGGCAGGTAGACCATAAGATTTTCAGCCCTCTCGATCGGCATTCCCATGGTCCGTCCAAAGACATGGTGCGAGACCTCCACCGCGTATCCCTGGACTCTTAAGTCGCTTTGAAGCACGGGAACTGCGGCCTTGAAGATGGGCACTACGACATTAAGAAAAGTTTCGCGCGCGCGCATTTCCTCATTGAACTTCACCGCGGAGTATGCGCCATAGTAGTTGCCGCTGATTCCAAGCACCGTCGCGCCGTCGAAGCGTTCAAAGCGGATCGAATGCTGGTCCATGCGCTGTTGCTGGTGTTCATCTACATCGAGCTTTCGGCTGAAGTAGAACGGATAGTTGAAGTGGTGTGCCGCGATGTTTTGACCCACCTGCTTCAGTTGGCTCATGCAATCCTGCTGAAGCTTGCGCAATTCCGGGTCTCGAATTTCAACGGCTGGCACCACCTGAGCCGAGGCTACGCGCCCGGCTAGGAATGCTATCGCGAGCCATGCAAATCTATTTGCGCGCATACACTATTCCCGCCGGCTCATAGGGGGGATCCGCTACCATTCGCATATAGGCGATGAGAGCACGCATGTCGGCCAAACTCAGAGTATCGCCGTAAGGCGGCATGAGTGCGGAGCGATTGAGCCCCGGTCCACCGTGCTGGATGATCGCCGTCAGATCGGCATCGCTCATCTTATTGAGTGTGCCACCCTCCGTAAATGGATGCGGCTTCACCAGAAGGTTGTCATAATTCGAAACGCGCTCAGGCGACGACTCAGGATCATGGCAGCTATCGCAATACTTCTCTGCGAGGAGAAAACCCAGCTGCTGCTGATAGCCGAGGGCGGTTTCCACAATCTGAACGGTCACGGGCTGTGATTTACCTGGAGTGACTGCGTTGAGTTGGTATCGTCCGGCGATACTGCCCAGTGTGACGGCGGTGGTTGCCTGGCCACTGGAATCGGTGAGCAGAGCGGCTGGCTCGAAGTGGACACCCGACGGTCCGTGGAATTCAACTAACGCTGCTGCGACTGCCGTACCTTTATCGTCATTGACTTGCACCACCAACGGATCTTTCAGCACCATCCCAGCAATGCCGATTTGTTTGCCGCCGCTGGACTCGACGATGGCTGTGCCCGACCCGGTAGGCTTGAGTGTAGGTGGTGCGGCTGCCTGATATTTGCAGCTAGCCGCACCGACCAGTAGCACTGTCGTCACGCCCATCACAGTTGGCCGCATCATTGTTTCGCCTCCTGCCTGCCGGACCCCCTCAGCGTCACGAGAAAGGCGGTAAGCGCGCGGGCATCTTCATCGCTCAGGTTCTGACTTGGTTCTATGGTCTCGGGGCGCAGCGCCTGCGGATTCTTAAGCCATGCGTAGATCCAGGCCGAAGTCAGCCGCGTACCTACATGGGTCAGCGTCGGTCCGATGTAGCCTTTATCGGTCTTCGTGTCGACGATGTGGCAGGATTGGCAGGCATACTTCGAGTAGAACAATTGCCTGCCATGTTCCGCTATCGCTGGAGTGTTGATATCGCCTGGCGCCATTTCGGGATCGATGGACGGCGATTGGTAGGCGACCATCATGTAATCGGTCAGCTCTTTACTATCGCTGTCTGACAAGTTGAAGCGCGGCATACGACGGATAAGCGCCGGCCGCAGAGTATTCGGATTTTTAAGGAAGTCGTCAAGCCATTGCCGCTGTACGGAGCTACCCTCCCATGTCAGATCAGGCGCCATTTCGCCACCATGCCCGTTGATGCGGTGGCAACTGAGGCAGGCCAGATCCGTCATCAGCTTTCCCGCATGGCCCGCAGGTTGATAGGCCGTCTCCTGCACTGCTGCTACGCGCAGATTCGCCGGAATCGTGTGGCTCTGTTC
>JBAVYX010000357.1:0-17796 GCA_049588475.1 Silvibacterium sp.
GCTAGCCTCTTCTGGAGATTTGTGTATGAGTCGAATCCCAGTGTACGGATTCTACCCGATAAGGGAAGAGGGCCTTATAGCGCAGCCGCTGGCGCTGGGCATTATTCTGGAGTCCGCGCGCGTTCACGAAAACGGAATTCTCAATCAGACCTATGACTTTTCTCCAGGCGTGTTCTATTCGTTATCCGAACTCGAGGACGCAGTAGCACAGAAGGGACCTGGTGTCTGCCTCTTTTCCAACTACGTATGGACTATCGCGGAAAATCTTGTTGCTTCGAACAGAGTGAAAGGCATTTACCGGGAGTGCGTAACTATCCACGGTGGTCCGTCGACGCCGAAATATCCGCAAGGGTGTGCGGCATTCCTGCTCAGAAACCGGCACGTGGACATTGCCGTCCGCGGCGAAGGCGAATCGGCGTTTGTCGAACTGCTGGATCGCCTGCGGTTATATTTCGAACATTTCGATGGACGCCGCCTAGAAGCGCTAGAGAGCGTGGATGGAATTTCATTCCTGGCAGAGTCTCGGTTATGCCCGCTTGTCAGAACAGCCGAACGCCCTGTACCAGCAGTGCTCGATGATATTCCCTCCCCCTATCTATCTGGTTTCTTCGATCGACACGGCTGGGATTTCAGTGAGAAGGGTTGGAACCCGACCGGGCGGGTTCCCCCACTGCACCGCATGTTGATTCTTGAAACCAACCGCGGCTGTCCATATGGATGTACATTCTGCGATTGGGGCTCCGCAACACTGCAGAAGATACGCCTCTTCAGCCTCGAGCGAGTGCGCTCGGAACTCCAGTGGATGGCACAGCGTTGGGCTGATTATATTTACATAGCCGATGCTAATTTCGGGATCCTGCCGCGCGATCTGGATATCGCGCTGATGATCGCGGATGTGAAGGCGCGATGGGGCTTCCCAACTACTGTGGCGACCAATTACTCAAAGAATGGGTCGGACCGGCTGCCGCGTATCTTCCGTGTCTGGGCGAATGCGGGCATTGAATTCGAGCCGACTATTTCGATCCAGTCAACTGACGTCACCACACTGCAGGTGATTCGCAGATCAAACATTAAGACATCCATTTACCTTGCGCTGAGCGACACGTATCGGGAGATGAATCTGCCGACTCGCGTTCAACTGATGTTCGGACTACCTGGCGCAACTCTTGATTCATGGAAGAGCGATCTGCAGTTCTTTTTCGACCGCCTGGAAAACGTGCAGGGCTTCAAAACGCAATTATTGCCGAACAGCCCTATGGCGGATCCTGTGTATCTGGAGAAATACCAGATCAGAACCGATCAGAGTGGATATGTGACCTCGTGCAGCAGTTTCAGAGAGGAAGATCACGCGATGATGGAGGAGATCCTGCGCGTGTATCAGATTTTTCACAACTTCGCATTGCTGAAGTGGTTCCTAACATATCTGCAGCGGGATCACGGCATTCAGGCACTGGATTACATGCATACGTGTGCTGTCATGGCGGCCAGCGACGTAACGGAATATCCTGAATTGCGCTCCGTGCTCGGCCCGGAATCCGTGCGGAAGATGAGCGAGTACATCGTGGATTCCCGAAGTTGGGCCCCCTTCTATCGCGACGTCGCCGAGTTCACCACGCGGACCTGGGGCCTTGAACGGTCTGCAGTAATCGAGACGGCATTGAATGTGCAGGCGGCGTTGATGCCGGTTCGGTTTGCCTCAATGCCGACGACTTTTTCGGTTACGCACGACTTTGTCACGTATATGGCCGACGTCTCAAAGGAGATGTTTTCGAACGGAAACACCGCCCGGCAGGCTTCTATTCGTCTCGATCACTACCCTCCGGCTGAGCTTGTCGTGAGTGATCCGACAGGCATATGCACGAGAGAGACAGAATGGTTTCTGGCGACGCCTCTGTGGTCTACCAATCCCGACTGGCAACTCCGGTGCGGGTTAGCAGGAACGGCTGTAACCGGCAAATAAGCTACGTAACCGTTCTGCCACTACTTCGGCTGCAGCACGGTGTGTCGGAGTCCCTTAGCTATTCGCTGGAATTCAGAATTGTTCAGTAGCTGCAACGCAGTCATCGAGTCGGCGAGCTGGTCCGGAGTTTTTGGTCCGACAGCGACGCACTTGACGTTCGGATCGGAGAGGCAGAAGGCGATACTACAGGCAGCCGGAGGCACTTGCGGCCGTAAGCTGCTGAAGTACGACAGAAAAGCATCTGAGAGCTCCCGCAGAACCTGCTTAGTATTGCGCGGTAATTGAGAGCGCCAGTCGTCTGCCGGGAAAGTGCAATCCTCGCGGTATTTCCCGCTGAGGAATCCGTAGGCAAGCGGTTGGACCGCCCAGACCGTCCAGCCCTTCTGCATTAGTTTTGCCGCCGAAGGAGCGGCAGCAATCCAGTTGGTGCCGTTATAGTCAACCTGGATGATTTGAGACTGCTGGACATAGGGTAGAGTCTTGAGCACCTCTCTGCCATGGGAGGCAATTCCGACCGTAATACTAGGGAAGCGATCACTCATGATTTCGAGAAGAGATGCAATTTCACGAGTGAATGAGCTTTCGGGTGGATCTTTGATCAAAAGGGCATCGGGAGTTCCCACTACGCGTATCGCAAGTTCCAATTCGGCTGTAATGTCCTTTATGGTCAGGGCTGACGCAGGTTTGCCGTCAATGATGGGCCGTCCTACTTTGAGCGCAACCTTGAATCGCTGCTTCGCGCTGGCCTGCCAAACGGCAAGCCGGTTTAAGCTTTGTCCGTTGCCGTAGCTGCTTGCGATATCTACCCACCGGATACCGTATTGCCACGCGGCGTCAAAAACACTCAGTGCGATATCTTCACTTACAGAGCCATAGCCGAGCGGCGCGCCTTGACGAGCCCAGGTTCCACCGAGACCCCACGTCCCCAGGACAAGCCGGTCTCCCGCACACAGTCTCGTGTCCGATTCTTCAGGCTTCAGGTGCATCAAAGGCTCTGATCCATCGAGCCGCTGGGGTCAGCAGGTAGCCGTCTGGCCCACGGCGAAGTATCGAGTCTCGGATACCGCAATCCAAATTCCGATAGACTCTTCGAGGTCCAATAAGCATGGCCGGGTGGAGGAATGCCGAAGAGCGCCAATTCCTGGGGCGTGCTCTTCTCGACGAAAGATCGCCACTCCGCTCTCAGCCCAGCTCGCTGAAACGCCTGAAACCCAAGCCACGCCAGTCCAGCGATTGAGAACCCGAGTGCGAGCCAAAAACGAGCGCCTCCGGGCTTATGAAGATTTACCCCGCGATGCCAGGTGCCCGGCCCGTACACAAAGACCGAACCTGCGGGTCCAGGTGCAGAGGTCTCAGCCGCATACAGGTCCGGTGCAAAGCTGCGCATAACAGCCTTCGGTACCACGCAACGCTCTTCAGTCAGTGTTTTGCAAACAACGTGGGTCGGCGCGAGATCTGGCGTGACATCACATAGATAAACGAACATTTCGATCTGTTCGCCTGGCTGAGGCGTAAGCAGCGTGTGTGTGCTGTAGTCGAGATGAAGGGGCTGCTCATAGTTTGTTGCACCTGTGTACTTCGCCATACATTGAGCCTGGTGAAGGCGAATATCCGGCGTGCCGAGCAGGCGCTCAGCCGCATCGACGATCGACGAATGAACAACCAGCCGATTAAGTGTATGTCCCGGGAAGGGGAAGTCTTCGTTTCCCGCGAATTGCAACCGGCGATAAGCCGGCCCAGGAATGTTTTCGAACGGCAATAAAGGGTCGGCTGGGGCGAGCCGAAACCGTTCATTACGCTTTGGATTGATATCCTGAGCGAACTCGTCCGGCGTGGGATACATCCTGGTCAAGTCGGGCGCGGCGACCTCGATCTCGTCAGATCCAATCAGACTGTCGAGAAAGGTCCAGCCATGCTCGTGCCAATGGTCAACCTCATCCTGCGTAGCCAGACGCGATGGCATGGCGGCCATTTTACCTTAGACCGGCTGCTGCCCGCTGAGAGAGCGTGATCAGGCGATCAGCAGCGGAGAAGACGTCCGTATCGGGGGAAAGTACCATCTTCACGGCGCGCCTGCGATAACCTTCGGGCGCTTCCACGCCGGGTGGCACGATGCCCGTGGCGTGTAAAGCACGGGCAGCATTGATCAGGCGTCGGCGCGTCCGGATGATCATCTTATCGGCCACTCCCAGATGCTCCCGTGAGCGATCGCAAATGCGTCCCATGCTTTCAGTCAGTGCCTGGTCTTCGAGGAAGACGTTGGTCAAACTGATGCCCATAAAATTCGTAGTCTGCTGCATCCCGCGATCGAGCAGATAGTCGTTGGCGCTGCACTGGACTGGGTTGAATCTGCTCAACGGATCGCTTGTGGCGGGCAGATACTCGCACGCGCTCCGGCTCAGGAAGGTTTCTGTTGCCCCGGTGACCACCATGATGTCCCAGTAGAGCGTATGGTAATCATCGAGTGGCACCCAACACCTCACGGCGATCTCATGGCCGCCTAGTTCGCCGAAAGGAACCATCACATAGCACGGGAAAAGAAAGTGGCTGATCAGCGTGAACCAAACACCCTCTTGTGTATCGAACACCGCGGCGTACGATGAGCCAACCTCGATGTCCTTGATGAAATGCTTCTTAGGAACAGTCAGCCGAATCTCTGCAGTGTGAGACGAACGCCGGTGTGCAAACGCCAAATGGCTGCTGTCAATATCACCCTCAAGCGCTTGTACCCAGTTGCACTTTCTTAGCACCCTGCGAACGGAGATGGGCCGATCCGTGATCATGTTGGCCTCAAATTCCGGCAGCGGCGGCGCAGGTTCCGGTCCCATGTAAGCCCAGATCAGGCCGTTTCGCTCCTGACAGGAGTAGGCGACAGTCCGGACCCTTTCCTTGAAATCGTTCTCCGCGGGAACGTTCGGCATTTCGACACATTTGCCAGTACAGTCGAACTTCCAGCCGTGATACGCACAGCGGAGTCCGTGCTCCTCATTTCTCCCAAAAAAAAGAGAGGCGCCTCGGTGGGGGCACGCGTTCTGTAAGAGGCCTGGTTTTCCCGACGTGTCGCGAAATGCGATCAAGTCTTCACCGAGTAGACGCACGCGAACGGGTGGGCCGTCGGCTCGAAGCTCACCGGATTCGAGTAGGGGCAGCCAGTAGCAACGCATCAAGCTGCCCATCGGTGTCTGTGGGCCGATACGGCACAGAAATTCGTTTTCCTCAGCGGTCAGCATGCGCGTCTCGGCCTGGAGGGAGGCTACGTTCCTGATATCTGGGATTCATCCAGAAGGAATTTGCGCGAACGAAGCTGGCCGCAACCACCGCCGACGGCTCTCGCCTCTTGATACGGAGCCTCCAGATTCGCGGTAAAGTTCCGCGACCGTAGCTTGCTGAGAAAAAGCTCGCCATTTTCGGAGGAGATGAAGCTCCGGTCAGAGATCTTGTTCCAGCGGCAGATTCTAACGGCAAACTCGGCGGGATTAAGAAGGTCGCAGACTCGCTCCATGTCGCCTTCGGAATCGTTGATACCCTGTAGCAAGAGATAGTTGATCCACACTTTTTTGGTCGAGAGCTTGTAGTACTCATGGCAGGACTCAAGGATCGCTTCGATGGTGTACCGTCTGGCTGAAGGGATTAGCTTCGCTCGCGCTTCATTGGTGGTTCCATGGAGAGAAACAAAAAGCAGATCCACTTCAGTTTGAGCGACCATCGGTATACGTGGCACAACTCCAGATGTGAAACATACGGTCTGTTTGGTGAGTGATTCGCTTTTCATGATCTTGCATGCGAGGGCCATGTTGTCGAAGTTATAAAGCGGCTCACCCATCCCGGCGAAAGAGACTGTATCTAGCGGGCCATCCATTCCCTGTTCTGCGATGGTTTCTCTGACCTGATCCACAATCTCGTCTGCATCAAGATTGCGCACCGATCTTTGCTTACCCGTTTCGCAAAAACTGCATCCGACGTTGCAGCCTATCTGCGTGGATATACAAGCCTGACGGGAGGCATAAATCGATCGGAAGTATACACTTTCAATGGTGTTTCCGTCCTCCAGCTTCCATAGGTATTTGCGCCCGTCAGCTGATTCAACCACTTCCAGTCGTTTCATCGGCACCTCCTACCTGAATCCACCGTTGCAATCCCGTTAGTCCTTCAGATGCGGCTCACGTGCGGCATTCCAGCGGAACCAGTAGGCTCGTTCACGAACGACCGGACCTACCGGAAGCGGGGCTTCACGTTCATGAAAATCGGTCTCATGCTCGGCCAACTCCGGCGAGAACAGAGAAAGAATCTGACCACGCGTGCGACGGCGAGGCCCGACTGGCCGCCAATCGAGAAGATGAACCCGATCAAAGTGAACCAGCACATAATCGCCATCTTCTGCAAGCCACCTAAGAATCTGCTGCTTATAACGTGGACGATCGGCGTTCCTGAAAGAACGCACATGCAGGCAGCAAGAATCGAGTATGAGGTCGTAGCGCTCCGAGGCGGACCATCCCAAAACGTTGGCGCGCACCGTCCTGATATCAAGCCCGGCGCCAGCAGCCGCCACCTGGGTCATTTCCAAAGCGCCTTCTGAGAAGTCGAGGCTTGTTACCGTATAACCCGCACGGGCAAGATACAGCGAGCACATGCCGTCACCGCATCCTATGTCTAGTGCCCGTCGCCCCGATCGCTGCCTGAGGTCAACAACGTGTTGCAACAACTTAGGCGGTTCCGCGTGATACCAGGGCAAATTTTCCGGGCGCCTAGCATTGATATAGATTACGTCAAAGTCAGCCGCAGTCGGCCGCGACAGGCGAGACCGCATGCGTAAAGTATGGCGACGGGCCCGGAACGAGTCAATAGGTGGGCCCGCCTTACCTCTCTGCGCACCGTTTTCATAGATCATGAAAACCGCATGAGCAACTAATCGGACTTATCTATCCCCATGCGTTTTTAGGCGAGCAGCTATTTCCGAAAACCGATTTTCCCTGTTGCAAATCGCGTGGTTTTGTCTTAAGCTGAGGGGTTCGCTGCTCACAACCAGCGGAACTGGGCCAATTAGTTGTGTACAGTTTTGTTGTAAAACGTCTTACGTTGGGCGTACTTGCTTACGCTCCTGTACAGGGCAGGTTAGCGATCTTGTATCAGGGGAGGGGGTGAGCGCTCAATGTTGTGAGGTTCCCAAAGCACCAATCGCGCGCTAGGACCTCCGAGGAGCAAACTGTATGGAATACAAAGATGACGATAAGCAGAGCTTGACGGAGCGGACGCCATTTTGGTCCTCCAAGCATCCTGAAATCCACACCGTGCTGGGTAAGAGCAAGTACCATTTCTCCGGCTACCACACACAAAGAATTTCCGGGGACGAACTCATCATGGATAACATTTCTCTGTTGGGGCAACGTTTGGACGGCGCTGATCTCGGCGCTCTCACCATCACTCTCCAAGGACCGATCACAGCTCGCCTCGCAGCTGATGGGAAGTTCAGGGCGAGCGCGCCATTAACCCTGACAAGCGGTGCAAATACCACCACAATTGAGGGCGAAGTAGCCGGCAGCTGGGCCAGACAGGCAGGCAGGTTCACTTCTTTATGTGTGTCCGCCACGGCGGAGAGAACGGTTTTTGCGGCGGGGCAGGGCGCTTTGTCGACCAACCTCAAATTCGCAGCTGCTTGACTGTGGTAACAAGCCCTCAGGTTGAGGGCACTAAGCATTTTTGACAACCCTCGACTGTTCGTGATGGAATTCCAAGCGATCAATCGAGGGTTGTTTGCTTTTGGGCTGAGTTCTTTACGGTCGCAGCATACAACTAAATGAGGGTATGGAGTGCTGATGCGGTTCGAGAGCTACGCATTTGTGCGGGAATACATTACCGCTTGTACGCTCGAGAGCCGCGATCCGTCTGTCATTCCCGTCCTATCGGGTTCAAGAGAATGGTCAGGCGAAGCAAAGAGCTATTCGGGTGACAAGATCGCAAACGAGATCTACCGAGTTTCGAAGCTGGCCGTAGAGCGATACGGCTCAATCGACTCATTGCATGAGAAACGGAACTTGGAGATTGTTGTTTCCCGTGGACCAGCATCGTTGTGTGCTGCATTTCTCGCAGGCAGCCTTGGCGCGGGCTGGCAGTTGACAGAACTAAGTATGCTCGAGGCAGCACGCAAGGTGGCAGGGGATTATCGGCCCGATCGTTCTGCGACCGATTTTTGTTTTGTAGGATTCCCGGACGAATTCGAAGATGCGGTACTATTTGAGCTGCTTCAGGGAGTTGCGCTAGCGCTAAACTGCGATGTTGGTTGGGAGGCGATTCCTCATTTATCTCTGCTAACCGCGCGTGATTTGCCGTCGTTGTCCCGCCTGATCGGCCGTATCGTGGCATCCTCGCTGCAGGATAGTTCGCCGCGCCAACTTCAGCGCATTGCTTACTATGAATTTCCGGGCTCTGATCCGCTAGTACGCGAACTCACCCGTGAAGGGGTAAACGGGAGCGGTTGTGCTCAGCCGGTGAATCGGATTATCGAGCATCAAGATAATGTCTTTGCCTCTTATACAAAGCCGTCGGATGTTATCGTCGTTGCAACTCACGGGTTCGAAGCTTGCGCGGACGCCGGATCGGGCGTGGTGTTGTGCGGGTTGCACTCTGTGATGCCGGATTTCGAAAAACACGAGATCGGGGTTCTGGCATGTGCGCGCGGTTATGACTGCCCGCGCGGGCCGCAACCCATGCCATTGCGACTCCTGCAGACGCCGGTGCTAATGCTGGCGAGTTGCAATTCGTTCCGTTTTGCCGATAGTCAGCTCAAACCTGAATTCAACCTCGGTTTGTGTTTTATGGATGGCGAAGGACGGGACTATGTGTCCACTCCGCTGACCATTAGTCATGCACAGCCGAGCAGCGTCGCGTTCGCGGCAGCTATGGCTTCCGGCTGCTCGGTCGCTGAAGCGACCGCGCTAGTAAATGGCCTGCTTTACACGACCGGAATTGATCAACCGGCCTTCCTTGGCATCGGTACAGGCACTTATCGTCTCAGAAATGGAGCGGACCGCGAGCTAAATACTCACACGCCAGCACTCCCGTGTCAGATCGATTTTGCCGATGCCAATCACACACAGATACTCGTCTCGGACCCCAGACTGCTGGAGTCTGCCAAACGACGCACGCTGGTTCTTGATTTGGGATCCTGCGAGTCACAAGAGCGCGTTTATTACTTTTATCGTCTCGAAACGAACGGCGCGGGACAGGCTCTTCGTTTATTCTTCTTCAGCTTCCCACAGCAGCTAAAAACTATAGTGATCAAATCCTGCGAGATATCTGAGTTGCGGGAGGATGCTAATGCGGTGATCGAAGCTTCGGAATTTTGGTTGGATTTTGTGCGCGTCGCCAATCTCGAACCCCAAATTCCGAATCTGGCTCCGCTATTTGGCCGAATCTCGAGGATGCGAGCGAATGTTGCAGTTTTGTTGGCGAACGTCGGATTCGACGGTTCGGCCGTCTATCGGCTGCGGCAGCAGCTCCAAGTTCTCCGGTCTCTAACAACGATGATTCGAGACCTGTCACTCGACCACCTCATGCAGAAGGTATCTGGCTCGTTCCTGCTGACGAATGTGTGGAGTGATGAGTATGAGCGAGACGGTCAAACTCCGGCGATATGTCCCAACTGTTCGAGTAGTGCAGTCCATAAGAAGCTCCGTCACTCGCTCCACGGCTCGCGGCGTGTGGTTACAAACTGCTGGCGGTGTGGATATGTCGAGGACGTCCCTGCCACGGGGGAGCTTGCGCGAGTGCGTCTGGAGGCGCCATTACTGGCCGTTCGAGGTCAGCCGTTGCATGTGCGCCTCAGGATCACCTCCGCGAGCCGGAAGAAGCTAGTGAACGTTCGCGTGTGGGCACGTATCAACGCCCAGTGTGTGGGTCATCTTGTTCCTCAAAATGACGGCACGGTGTGCGAGCTGCGCGACGGGGCGGCCGAGGTCAACTTCCGGTTCGACTTACCGGCCGAGCTTCCGCCACACGGTTATGCCATGCGGGCGCTCGTAGCCGCCCATGGAGAAATCGCGGCTGCGAGCCGAAGCATTTTTGTTGCTGAATACAATGAAGTCACGGCTGCTTCGCTTGATGTCCCGTCTACGATAAGCGCTTGAGCGCCGTTGTTAAGTTTTGGAGGTAAACATGGAAGAAAGACGCCGCTTCGATCCTCAGGACATTAGTCTTCACGAATTAGTTAATGCCCTGAGCGACCCTAATCAGTTGGACAACTTGATGAAGAAGTACAACCTGAGCCGCGAACAGGTGCTCGCTCGCGCGGAGCTGGTTGCGAAACAAGTTTCGGACGGAATTCAGCATGTGAATTGCGTCTGAAAGCAAGATCGACGACTAGAGCCTGCACGATTTAAGGCGTGAACGAGTAAACACAACCGCCGGTTGTAGTCAGCGTTGAAGCGCCCGCGGCGGTTCCGGCATATTGTGGGCACAATCACGCCTGCGACGTACGTGCATTAACAGTCTATCTCGGATGTTTATAGCCGACCGTGAGAAGAGATTTCTTTAGACCGTTCTTGATTTAGTGACATGTCTCCAATCGAGGATAGAACAACATTAACTGTCGTTGGCAGTGAAAGCTTTACACCCCGGTTAGCTTTTCTGGGGTATGCACGCGCGATTCTCAATTCAGTACTGCGCGAAGTCCGACTCCTCAGTAAGCAGCGTTGCCTCGAACCAGACCATTTCGTCCTCCGTGATTCGAGTGCTCCGAACGGCCCCCTTCCGCTTTCTGCCGATACGGTGAATCCGGCGGTCGATCTGCTCGCAACTCATCTGGAAGCATTGCTGCAGGTAACTGTGCCGGAATGTAAGGCCGCCATGCCGGCGCAGATACCGGCGTTTAGAGTAATCGTAAACGGGCATGCCTCTGGAGATCAGAAAGGCCATCCTGCTCCACTGTACTCGGGCGCCTGGGAGTGGAGCGCCGCAGATCTTCAGGGCAAAGGACAGTGGCGCCTCGAAGTGGAAGAGGATAGTGACTACGTCTTCTCGTACCCCATCTCAGTTGCTCCTGCGCCGCACTCGCGTATCGCCTATTGCCGTGACCTGCTTGCTATACTCCTTGACGTTGTCGATCTCGTGCAGGACTCAGAGGTGATCTTTCCGGATCTTGTACTCCGCAATGACGAAACGCTGCCGCTTTTCCCGAACGTACCGGGCATACCGCCTCAGCTGGGCCCACGTTCGGGAGGACTGGAAGGCACTGGCGCGCGCCAGCCTTTGCACAGTGTGGCCGCGACTGAGCCCATCATCGTTGCTCTAGCTAGGCACTGGGGTTTGCTCGCTGCGGGATTGAACATCAACGGCGGCAGCAATGGTCCCACGATTGACGGATTTCGACTACGACGGACAGCAGACTGGGTCGTTGACGGCACGGGACATCCGTCGGAGGTCTACGAGTATCTGGCCAGGGTCTGCAACGTCTCGTGCAAATTTTGCTATCTCTACGGCAACCCGGGGAGCCTCGCTGTGGCGCGTGGTACTTCCGTAATCAGCGAAAGGGAGCTCAACACACGGTTGCGTTACTTCAGCTCTGAAAACCGGCGCAGCTTGTTTCAGGCGCAGTGGGAAATCAATGAGTTTCTCGTAGATCCGAAGATTTATGCCTTACTGCCCGCACTCCGTCAAGGAACGAATGAGCCCTTTTATTTCATCACCAACGGTAGTCCACTGAAGCCGAAGCTTGTGAAACTGCTGGCTGAGGTCAAGCCTGTTCATTTGATCGTTTCAATCAACAGTATCGACGAAGAACGCCGATCCGAAGTCATGCGGGAGCATAGTTCTCTGACGAGCACTGCGATCTCTTCGCTGCGTCTTCTGGTCGAGCATGAAATTCCCTTCGGGATCAGCGTGGTTGCATTTCCACAATTCCCGCTGCACGATCTCGAGCGGACCATCCGAGCAGCCGCTAGTCTTCCGGCTACTTTCGTGAGGGTTAATCTTCCTGGATTTACACGAGAACTGCCGTACGAGCACGACTTTGACACGGACGAATACTGGGCGACCGTGGTCAACTGGGTTCGCAAACTTCGTTTGGATGTCTCGATACCCATTCTTACGATACCCAGCGCATTCGAACAGAACATCATCGGACGAGACCCCCTCGAGCCAAGGGTTCTCGGTGTAATTCGTGGCTCCCCGGCTTCAACAAGTGGCCTGCGGCCGAACGATCTTGTCACCGAGATGAATGGTTTTTACATACGCACGCGTGTCGAGCTAAACTCGCTGCTGCTGCTCTCACGGGGGCGCGTGCGGCTTACTGTTCAATCGGGGACCGGCTCACGCGTGTGCGAGTTTGATGCGAGCTCACCAGATAGATTCCCATATGCCGGGCACGTAACCTGCAAATACGTTTTCCCCTGTGGAGTTGTAATGGCGCCCTCTCTCAGCCCAAGGAATGCTGACGAAATCCGGCGGATCGCCGCTCAACTTCAGGCCAGGCATATCTGGGTGATCACTTCGAAGCTGATGCGTCCCGCCGGAGAAGCCCTGATCGACAGATACGCACCAGAACTCCGGAAGCAAATACAATTTGTGATTGCCACGAACGAATATTTGGGTGGCAACATTCGGTTGATGGACATGTGTACCGTAGGCGACATAGCTCGCGCAGTGGAGCGTGAAGCGCAGTCCTCTGCACTCCCCGACGTTGTGCTTCTTTCGGAATCAGGATTTAATGAACATGGACGCGACCTGCAAGGCCAGCACTGGAAGGACCTGGAGCGATTCTTGGGCATTCGGGTGCGATTGCTGTCTGTTCCACGTTTCGCGTTCTAGGTCGACGTGAGTGTCAGGACTATTAACGTCCTTAAACATACCGGCATGAACATAGTGGCATGATTCAAGAGTATGTTGCATAAGGTCAGAATCGCGCTGGTAAGACCATCGGTGGATGTTCTCCACAAGTTCTCGAAGCCTGTCGAGTGCCTGGCGCTTGGGTATCTTGCGGCATCAGTTAGACTGGACGGCCACGAAGTATTCATGTTGGACGGCATGCTGTATGACTGGTCTGCTGAGGAAACGGTGGATCGTATCCTCGATACCCGCCCTGATATTGTCGGTTTCACTGTCATTCTCGCTCATTTTCCAGACCATCTTCTTGAGGTTCTTCGACGGTTGCGCGTGTTTGGATATCGGGGGGTCATTCTGGTAGGCGGCCACTCCGTCTCATTCTTTGCCGATCGCGTCCTCCGGCAAGTGCCCGAGGTCGACGCGGTGATCTGTGGGGAGGGAGAGATCGGCATACGGCAGGTTGCAGCGGCAATGGCGGCACAACAAGACTGGACTGCAGCCGCGGGTGTGTGTGTTCGCGACGGTACGGGCGTGCGTCGAACTCCTCCGGTACGCAACTATGCGCTCGATGAAGTGCCGTGGCCGGCCCGCGATTTGACGGCTGAAGTCATCCGCCTGGACGGGTTGGCATGTGTCTCGACGAGCCGCGGATGCTACGCTCGCTGCAGCTTTTGCAGCATTCCCCGTTTTTATGGCTTGGACCAGAATCGACCGGGCGCAGCCGGCGGCTGGATCGGACGGCGGGTTGATGATGTGGTCGCAGAGATCGATGCGCTTCACAAAGCGTTCTCGCTGCGGGAACTGCTTATTGTTGACGATGAATTTTTTGGGGGGACCGAAGCCGGATTCGAGAGAGCACGTCTCTTCGCCCGCCGCATGGAGGAACTCCACCTCCCACTGAAGTTCGCTCTCTCCTGCCGTGCGGAGAATGTTCGGGAGCCAATACTGCTCGAGCTAATGCGAGGCGGTCTCGCGCACGTTTTCATCGGAATCGAATCAGGATCGCAAAAGAGCCTTCGTCTGTATGGCAAAGGCCACGATGTTGAGCAGAACCGACGGGCGGTTGAGGGTGTCAAACGTCTTGGGCTTTCTTTTCAACCGGGATTCATGCTTTTCAACACACGCAAGACGATCTTTGACGTTAGGGAAGACCTTCAGTTCCTAAAAGAGATCAACGAATGCAAACCGGTAACCATCAACTCTGGCGTGGATGCTCACTTTGGCGCACCACTTACGGGGGCTTTGGAGCGCGATGGCGTGTTGAGAGACGAGGGTTTGCGATTGACGGTTGAGTATCCAGATGCTAAGGTCAGGGCCGCGAAAAAGATCGCCGAGTTGTGTGCCGAGAAGTTTCAGGGATATATGAATCTGATTGCGACGTTGCGTTCGTCGATCACGTGGGAGTGGAGACGGAAGGTTCCCGGGCGGCGAGATGAACAGGAACGTTTGTTGGATGCATTTGAAAAGGCGGTGAATCAAGGCTTCGCAGATATCGTGGTGCAGGCCGTCGATGAGTTGATTGAATCTGATGAAGCGGAAACCGTCATATCGGTCGCCCAGCAGAGGATCGCATCACTCATGGATATGCTGGAGGTCAGCGCGGCGCTGGTAAAGTCGCACATCGCAACAATAGAGGGCGGCATTCGTTATTGGACGCAGCAAAGCCTGATCGAAAGGGGCCGCACCCTGAGCACAGACAGATCCGGTTCAGATAGATTATTTAGCTGATGCTCGTCGAGAAACTAAGAGTGAGTACGGCGGCCGGCAAGGAAGAAGCTGTCCAGGGCACCGTGGCTCGGCTGAATGAGTTTGGCGTCGCGTTGCTTCCGGAGTTTATCGACGAAGTGAGCGAGTTGCAGGGGGAGTCTCAGCAAGCACTTCAGGCATTCGAGATTGATAGGCGGCAGACAGCCAGTTCCGACAGACCCCAAGAGAAGAATCTCTCGCCTGATCTTTCCGAAACCAAAACCGGCTGTCAGTTGAAACTGACCAACAACCGGCAATTCAGAGAATCCTATCCTGCCATGGCACGTGTCTTCCGCTGCGAGTTCATGCGCGAGGTTGCCGACCTCGTCCTGGGAACGCCCAACTCTCTAAACCGCCATGTCGTCTTGACCCACGACTTCAGGCCAGCGGATGAAACGTTTCCTTTCCACTTCGATGAAATGAACGCTCTGAAGTTTTATATCTACCTGACCAATGCAGGAACAGGAACAGCAACACTCGAGGTCATCCCGGGCACTCAGGCCGAGGGCCGCTTCATTCGTATGTCGGAGTGGCACCGCGTCGATGATTTCCGCGCCATCCGCAATCGGGTATTCGATGAGTTTTCGGAGGAGTATTTCTACAACGTGTTCCGGAGATTCAAGGCGGTAGTACGGATGGATGCGGTAGCACTCGGTGGCCCGCCCGGAACGTTGGTTATTTTCAACACTGATTGCCTCCATCGCGGAGGCCCGCTGTCGAGTGGGGAACAACGAATGGTGATTCGCGGAAGCACTTATGCCGGATTTTGGGGAGCGGGCTGACCGACCAGCCGCGTCCTCAAAGCAGTCTTTGCAGTCTCAGATTTGGATCTGATGGGGCGCCTCTACGTTGGCTGACCTCTCACCGGGTGCACTCGGCAGGCTTCGGATTCGTCCCGGTTGTACCTGCGGGGTGTGCTGCAAAAGCTGAAGCAGCCTGTTGCGAAGTTCTAAAATCTCGCTCTTTCCATAGTTTGGATCTGGCGGATGACCAGGATCGAGCACGGGACGACCACGCACCATGAGCGAAACCGTGTCATGGTCAGGAAGCAGGACGCAATGGAAGCGATCGAAAGGAAGCGTATAAACGTCTCCTTGCTCGCATCTTACCTGTCCGCTCAGCCTGAGTTGGGGCAAATTGAGGTCACCTTCGTTGTCGTAGATCCAGTTGTAGTAGGCCCCTCGCAGCAATCTGGTCGTAAATGAAAAATGGTGATAATGCGGTCCGAGGCGGCCTGCTTGCCAATGCTCGTCGAAGGCTGGCCTGTCGAAGTGATGAACGATGATCTGATATCTGCCCGTCTTCTCATAGATCATGAAAATCCGTGGTTCGACATGTGCTATGTGAGCCCGCAGCACCTGCGCACACAACTCGTCATCATCCAGAGCGTCGATTCGTGCACGAACCATTGATGCCCAGTCCTCGGCACGCGATAGTAACGTCACAGCGTGCGAAGGAACGTCCTCCCCGGTCGCCTCATCAAGACAACGAACGAATTCCTCGAATCGCATAGTTAAGAACCTCCTTATACCCGCAACTTGTTCATTTGTCCTCGGACAATGTGCAATCTTGTAGAGTGTACCTGAGCATAACAACCCGCCACCTTTGTGGGGACGCCTCGTTTTTCCGGCGGCCGACCGACTCTAAGCCGATCTGGGTGACTCTTAGAGGTGTCACCAACCATGAACTATGAAAGAACGCGCTCACTGGTCAACTCTGTGTGGGACGAATCCGTTATGCCGGCACTGCTCGAATATCTGCGCATCCCCTGCAAGTCGCCCATTTTCGATCCCCACTGGCGCGAAAATGGCTTCCTCGACAGAGCAGTCGCTCTCATTGAGTGTTGGAGCAGAGCGCGGCTGGCCACTGGTGTAACGATTGAGCGGTTGTGCGCACCTGACCGCACTCCGCTTGTTCTTATCGATGTTCCTGGGAGCAGTTGTGGATGTGTTTTGATTTATGGTCATCTTGACAAGCAGCCGGAAGCCTCAGGGTGGCGCGATGGGTTCGGTCCCTGGACACCCGTAGTCGAAGAAGACAAGTTGTATGGCAGGGGATCGGTTGACGATGGATACGCCGCGTTCGCGTCTGTTGTGGCGATTCTCGCTTTGCGTGACCAAAACATCGCACATCCTCGCTGCGTGATTCTAATCGAGTGTTGCGAAGAGAGCGGAAGTGTAGACCTTCCGTTTTACCTTGATTTGCTGGCCGAACGCCGTGGCACCCCGAATCTGGTCATCTGCCTCGATTCGGGTGCGGGCGACTACAACCGGCTGTGGATCACAACTTCCCTGCGAGGGATCGTACTCGGCACGTTAACTGTGCAGACGATAAGAGAAGCAGTGCACTCCGGCGATGCCAGTGGAATCGTGCCCTCCAGCTTTCGCATCAGTCGACAGCTCATCAGCCGACTCGAGGACGAGAAAACCGGAACCATACTCGCCAGCCAGTTCCACGTGACCATACCTCAGGAACGCTGGAATGAGGCAGCACGTGCCGCGCAAGCCGTGGGGGACGATGTTTATGTACGATTTCCTTTTCTGGACGGAGTCGAGCCCATCAGCAAAGATATAACCGAACTGATTATCAATCGCACATGGCGTCCGGCGCTGTCGATCACTGGAGCGGCTGGGATTCCGTCTCTGGAGGGCGCAGCTAACGTATTGCTTCCAGCGATGGCAGTCAGGTTCTCATTCCGGCTGCCGCCGACATGCCCGGCGCATGTGGCCGGCAACGATCTGAAGACCTTGCTTGAAGTGAATCCGCCGTATCGAGCGCGAGTGTGCTTTAACATTGAGCACTGCACGTCTGGTTGGAACTCGGAAAGGCTGGATGAATGGCTTCTCAGATCCGTAGACGAGGCGTCATCTGTATTTTTCGGGAAAGCGGCTGCATACATTGGCGAAGGCGGATCAATTCCTTCGATATCTACCCTCGCGCACAGATTTGCCGGAGCGCAGTTTCTGATTACTGGGGTTATGGGACCTCACTCGAACGCGCACGGGTCGAATGAATGCTTGGACCTTCAGGCGGTCAAGAAGTTGACGTGCTGTGTGGCGCATGTCCTGGCTGACATGAGTGCAACATATCCTGACGAAATGGCCGCGGAGACTCAGCACGAGTGATTATCCCGATCTCAACCTTCGGAGGTTTCATTGCGAAGTTCAGGATCAGGACTGATAGGGTAAAGAGTCCATGCCGATCATAGTGACAAATCCGTTCAAGGGCCGCCAGTATCCCGGCGATGTAATTCTGCAAGCCGTACGGTGGTATCT
>JBAVYX010000358.1:0-3705 GCA_049588475.1 Silvibacterium sp.
CCAGCGATCGAGTGCCCTACGAGGATAGGTCTCTTCAGATGGAGGGCGTCAATCACCGCCACCACATCCTCGCCGAAGCGATCTGCCGGGTGATCCGTTGCCAAATAACCGGAGGCACCGAACCCACGCCGGGTAATGCCGTATACATGGCAGTGAGCCGTGAGCTTCGGCGCGAAATCGTCGAAAACGTGAGCCGTATTGCCGCCCCCGGCCAGTAGAATGATCGGCTCGCCAGAACCGCCCCAATCGAGCACCTCTAACCGAACGTCCTTGTCTACAGTTACAAATCGCGTAGTGTGAGGTGATGGGTCCTTCCAGACCGCTGAGCTTTGCGGATGAAGAGGAATTACGAGGAAAGCGAGCAACAGAGAACCAGCTAGACGACCGCATTGAGACATAGGGCTGCCGACTCCTTATTTCACTTCCTACGCAGCAGATGTTTCCAGTGTTCCCTACCTGATTCGTGTAACCACATTCGATGCCAAATCTTTAAGGCGCCTGTCTACGCAGCGATCCGCAATATGCCTGGACCACCGGCAACCGGGAAGTAGCCCCGAAATCGAGTTCTGTCCGGATTGCCGACAATCCGCCCATAATCCTGTCAATGAGTCCTATCAGAGGGGATGTCCTATCAGAGGGGATGTCAAGAAAAATTCTTCCCCTCCTCTCCGAAGGGAGATGAATGTTGTGGCTTGCATCCAGCCCAATCTCAGTTCTGGAGAGGCTGTGGGCGCGCCGCGCATTCCAGACAGACCAAGCCAGTTGATGGTTTCTACTCGACGGTTTCATGACGCGATGGTCGTTCGACGCCTTCGGTTCCGGAAGCTACGCAAGCAAGAGAGTTGGCTAAAGTGAGCCAACCATGGTCCTATCTGAGACTCGAGGCCTACAGCTTTTTTGGGTTATGCGAGGGGGCATACGGTGACTTTGGAGACTCGGTGCTGAACGACAGCACACGGGAGCGTCTAACTCATTGATGGATACTCTCCCTCGACCCCGAGCGTCGCAAGAACCGATGGGCTAACCATCGGGTAAGTAAACCGGGGCTTGCCTGGGTTCTGTGGACGCTCAAGCTGCTTGCGATTTCAGGTGTTCTGCGTCGAAGCGCCCTCCTTTTTTCCAAAGTGTTAACGTGATGGCCGCGATCTTGCGTGCGAGCGTAAGGCGAGCCATCTCCGGCTTCATCCCCTTGGCCAGCAATCCTGCGTAAAAGTCCTGCAGCGGCCCCGCACAACAACTGGCGCCCACGGCCGTACTTTTGAAGATCTTCTTCATCTCGTGGTTGTGATTTTGATTCAGACCGCGGATCTGTTGTGGCTTTTTGGAACGTTGCAATTGTCCGTCTACATAACGATGCTGAGCGCTGTCGTGCGTCTCCACTCCCAGACCACTGTAGGTCCACAGCTGCCGTTTGCTGCGAAACCGGTAGGGCGTCTGCATCAGGGCCAGCAGCAGGGTAGCCCGCAGAGGGCCGATCAAGGGAATTTGGCGCAATATTTTCACGGCCGGATGTTTCCGGCTCTCGGCTAAAAGTTCTCCTCGCACGGTGTGCCGCACCAGCAACAGTCCATCCTTCTGCTGATACAACAGCTCTGCTCGGCGGCGCACACCGGGTTGCGCTATCCTGCTCAGCCATTGCTCGCGATGGCGTGGGGTATAGACCTGCGTACCCGAGCAGGGAATACCCCAGCTTCGATACAGTGCCTTGAGCCGACTCATCACCCGTGCCTGGTCTTTGCTGATGGTCAGATAACCACGCGCCAACTCTCGCAGCGTCCTCAGTCCGTTCTCCGTGGTAGACCGCGCGCAGCATTCCACTCCGCAGCAGCTCGGCCAGCCTTCGCGCATCGATCTTGTCGCTCTTGCTGCCTTCTTTCAATAACGCGTTGCGGCGCGGATTGCAGACCACTATCTCCGCGACATGAGGCTTGAGCACGTCGTACAGCCAGGCCGCCCAGGTTCCTTCTTCCAAGGTCACATGCAACTCTCCTCTCAGCCCATGCAGGAAATCGAGCAGAGTGCTGGCTTTGGTTTCGACGATCGATTCCATCACCAACTTGCCGGCGCCATTCAGAACCGCAATTGCAACGGCTTCCTTGTGAACATCCAAGCCGATATACTTCACATTGCTACTCAGCATGCTGAGTACCTCCTTGGGGGGAAGGTGATTCTTCGCTTGGACCACTATCCCCCTAGGTTTTAGTGTCATCCCTTCAGAACCCACCGCAAAGATGCGCTTCTTTATCCCGCCGCAGTAGAATGAGCCCGAACTGAGCGGAGGATAAGGCAATGCTGGGAAGCAACCCGAGCGCCGACTCAGTGGCCTCGACCGATCGATAAGGGGGATGCTTCGGAGACTGTTACGAAACGCGGCTTCTGAGCAGCACCAAGAAGAGATAGAGAGGCTCCCGGCAGGGGGCGTTTCAATTTTGCGTGGATTGCAGAGAGGTTTTGCCGGATCGGCCTCAGACTGGTTGCAACTTGACGGTGAGAAATCGGCCGCCGAGGATGTTGATCATACGTTTGAGGTTGTAGGCCATGACGGAGAGGCTGATCTCGGTGTGTGTGCCACTGAGTCCGCGCAGCAGGAAGCGCGGATGACCGAAGATGCGGTATTTCAGGTTGGCGAAGGGATGCTCGGCCATAGATCGCCTGAGCCGCATGACTTGCGGAGTGACTCGTTGGTGCATGCGGTCCAGCGTCCAATTCGCGTCGAGTCCGAGCTGCGGTTTACAATTCGCGAATTGCGGTCACGGGGTTCCGGCGCATCGCTCGATGTGCGGGAAGGTAGCATGCTAGCAATGACATTGCTCCCAGGAGCATGACGACGGAAACGACGGTGACCGGATCGTGGGCGCCGATTCCATACAACAGCCGGACGATAATGCGTGTCACTCCCAACGCAAACGCCAGTCCTAGCACGAGCCCGATGCCTGTGAGCCACAATCCCTGCAACAGTACGAGCCGCAGCACATCGACGCGCGAAGCCCCCAGAGCCATTCGTACTCCGATCTCGTGGGTCCGCAATTGGGTTCGATAGGATACGACTCCGTAGATCCCGGTTATCGCAAGAACTAGCCCAATCAGCGCGAACATTCCCGCCAGGGCGCTCTGTATGACAGCGAAGCTGCTCGCCATCTGGGTACTCTCTCGCATGGAACGCACATCGAAAACCGGTAGCCGTGGATCGATTTCGTGGATGGCGTTTTGCACCGCTGGCGCCAGGTCGACCGGATTTCCTTCGGTCTTCACTTGCACCATTGTCTCGTACCCCGCCTGGAAAAAGCTCATATACACCATAGGCTCCGGTGACTCATTCACGAATATATGTGTTGAATTCCTCACAACGCCAACTACCGTGAAAAGGCTGCCCCACACCCTGAGTTCCTTTCCCAGCGGATCCTGCCCTGGCCAGTAGCGCCTCGCCGCGGTCTGATCCACGATGAGTACCCTCGGGGCCTTTTCATCGTCGTCCGGTGTAAACTCGCGTCCTTCCAGAATGGGTATATGGAGGGATTCGAAATACCGTGGGGACACCTCGGCATGCGGCACCTTCAAAGATTCATGCGGGCGTGGTGCATACCCTTCCGGATAAGCATCCTCCTTCTTTTGGATCAGGGTCATCGGAATCCAGTCCGTAAGAGACGCAACCTTCACGCCAGGCAATGCCGACACGCGATCAAGTATTTTGTGACGGATCACCTG
>JBAVYX010000359.1:0-15011 GCA_049588475.1 Silvibacterium sp.
ATCCCGATATACTCATAAGTACCAAGCGGGAGTAGCTCAGTGGTAGAGCATCGCCTTGCCAAGGCGAGGGTCGCGGGTTCAAGTCCCGTCTCCCGCTCCAGTCAGCCGAAATCTTGATCCCACTCGATGCATTGCCGACTGGCTTCTTCATCCTCTGTGAAGTAGTATTTCCTTTCCAAGGCGCGGTACCCAAGTGGTAAGGGAGAGGTCTGCAAAACCTTTATGCGTCGGTTCGATCCCGACCCGCGCCTCCAAATTATCAATGACTTAGAGACGTCGATCGGCTGGCTCGAAAGTGACTGTAGTGAAAACTGCAGAGACTCTTTCATGACGTCCTACTGAACCGCCATTTCAGACATTCCTTGTTGACGCAGCGGAGTCAATCTGCTGTTGAGCTACGAACTGTTCCAATTTCTCCATCGCCTTCGTCGATGATCGTGCGTCGGGTGTGCGTAGCGCATGACCATGTTGATTTTTGAGTGGCCAAGCATGGCCGCCAATGTGACGAGGTCGATATTTCATGACCGTAGATGTCAGAGTTATCGTATCCCCTTTCCGAGTGACGCAATGACCGGACTCTGGCGGGTTGGTTGGTTGGTTCCTGTCTCAAATTGCTGGAGCGCGTAAGGGAAGGTTGCTGAGCGAGGGACAGAGTCCCCACAATGAGCAAAACCAAGACCGTGAGGTAATAGCAGGGCTTCAAGCGCATGCTGCACTCCTTGGGACTTCAGATTGTGTCGGGGGACGAGTGCCGCAATGCTTACGTTGATTTCTCGATTTAAACAAGCCGTTGTTCCCGATCTGCTTACTCTCTCTATTTTGAATGTCCAATAAAGATAAGTCCTGAAAAAGGCACTTTTCACTGATAGCTCTAGTCGTGGTAACTGGCGCCAGAGAAGATAGGACCTTGGTCCGTCCCTGTGGAGACCAGGGACCGCTCTCAAGAGAACGAGCGCGCGAGCATATCCGCTGCGCATTCCGTAATCAGGTATATGTATGAGGTTAACGAGGGACAGCTCAGCGGGAGTCCAAGATCGTTAAATTTTCATAAGTCACAAAAAATACGCGGGATGTGCGCTGCACCGTATTTGTAGCGGAGGCTCAAGAATTGCGGAGAAGCGAGAGGGCGAAAGGAACGCGAGTTGCTCGACGGCGTGAGCTGTTTGCAGACCAACAGTAAGAATTCTCCGGCAGAGCCGGAGGATACTTACTCTTCGTCCCCACTCTGCGGCATGTCCTCAGGTTGACGGCTCAAGTTGATTGCCGGGCGATGCGCGTCGCGTAGCTTCTGATTGAGCGCAGGCAGCTGCTTCTCTTTGAAGTCCTCCCAGCCTGGCAGTACCTCTTTGCCTTCATCCTGCACCTGTGCGGCGGCCGCGAGCAGAGCAGCTGTGGGCGCGGCATCGGCCCGTTGCAGCTGGCTGTAGAGTTCGGTTGCTTCCGAGGCCACCTCTTCGATTCCCGGCAGCGGCCGGGGCGTCTTGGACCCGGTTCCGCCCAAAAGGGTCTTCAACGTGTCGCTGAATGGGGCAAGCTGCGCGGCAAGAGATGCGTTCTCCGGCGCGGAAAGCTGATCAGTCACCGAATGCGCCGCAAGATTGGCCTTTGCCAGCGCATCGAGCGATGCCGCCATCGACGTCTGCGCCGCATGCAGCGCTTCGAGGTCGGCCATCGACGTATGAACCCTCGGATCCATTTTGACTGTCAAGGGAGCGCTTTCGCTGTGGCCATCCACAGTCAGCCGCACCGTGTAAGTTCCCGGCACCACAAGCGGCCCTTGCGGCTCGAGCGGCGTCCGATGGGGTACCGCTGAGATCGGGTATTCGTAATGCGTTGCCATCGGGGCCGTCGCGCGCAGGTCCCACACCCAGCGATGCATGCCGGCCGTTGCCCGCAAAGGTCCGCGCATCTGCGGCCACATTGGCGGAATCAGATTCGTACGCAGTTGCTGCAGTGTGGGCGCAACCGGATCTTCGCTGCTGTACCGGCGCAGTACGTTGCCTTGACTATCCAGCACTTCAAGAACCACGGGCCCAGGCGCATCGCGGACCAGATTGTAGTCGATGATTGCACCATCCGGCGGGTTCTGGCCTGCTGGCTCGTCGCCAGGCAGGGGCGTATCCGTGTTCGTGCTGCGCCGAACGCGCCATGCCGCCGCGGGCGCAAACAGCATCGGCGCCTTTTTGCCTGCGGCGGCCACCAACTCCCGCAGCGGGGTCACGTCGTCCAGCACCCAGAACGAGCGTCCATGCGTTGCAACGATCAGATCGTCATCCTTCACTAGCAGATCGCGCATGGACGTGTGCGGCAGGTTGTATTCGATCGACCGCCAGTTCGCACCATCGTCAAACGACGTCCACACAGCGCGTTCCGTAGCCGCGTAAAGGAGCCCCGGCTGCACCGGATCGGCGCGCACCGCGTTCACCGGCGCATCGTCGGGCAGACCGGCATCGATCGGCTGCCATGTCTTTCCGCCATCGTGCGTGCGGTAGGCGTAGGGACGCAGATCGTCTACACGCAGTCGGCTCACGGCGACATACGCTGTGTTGTCATCAAATCGCGAAGCATCGATCTGCGCAATCTTGCTCCACGGCGCGACGCCGGGGGGCGTAATGTTGGTCCAGTTTTTGCCTCCATCGCGGGTGATCCAAACCAGCCCATCGTCCGTCCCGGCCCAGATGGTCTCCATGGTTTTGTAAGAGGCTGCGACAGCGTAGATGACGCCCCTCCGTGCTGCTAGTTGCTCGGGCGTCAGCGCAGGAAGATTGGGAAGTTGCGGGGTGGTTTCCCGGCTCAGGTCGGTGCTGATCGTCTCCCAGGTTCGGCCGCCGTCTGTGGTTTTGAAAAGATGGTTGGCAGCATAGTACAGCGTGTGCGGATCGATGGGAGAAAACAGAATCGGTTCGGTGCGGTCGGCCCGGACGTCTTTTCCGCGCATGGGCAGCGGCGTCACGTTTTGGTTTTGGCCGGTCACCATATCGTATCTAGATACTTCCGTGCGCCCAGCTCCGTAAATGATCTCAGGATGCAACGGATCGGGCGCCGCATAGCCGTACTCAATAATGCCCACCGGATGCCATTCGCGAAATGTGATCTCCCCGTCGTTTCCTTGCGTGGAAGTGCACACTGACCCGCTCTCCTGCTGGCCCGCGCATACCTGATAAGGGAAGCCGGTCGTTGCCGCAACATGATAAAGCTGCGCCGTGGGCTGGTTGTACCACGAACTCCAGCTTTCGCCGCCGTTCACGCTCACCAGTGCACCCTGGTCGCTCACCAGCAGCAGGATCCTGGGATTCCGCGGATTGATCCACAGGTTCTGGTAGTCGTCGCCGCCCGGCGCGCCGCGCAGACTGATCCAGGTTTTGCCGCCATCTTCGCTGCGACAGGTTACGATGCTCGTCGAGTAAACAACATCCGGATTTTGGGGATCGACGACTGGCACCGGCAGATCGCCGCCGCCGATCTTCATCGCCGGCCGCGGATCGTCGCTAATCCTTCGCCAACTCGCGCCCGCATCGTCGCTCCGGTACACTCCCAACCCATGGCTATTCGCATAGCCGCCTTCCCCCGTCGTCGAGACTGTCGCAAATAAGCGCTGCGTGTCGCTGGCCGCAATGGCCACATTGATCTGCACAAGATCGGAAGGAAGACCATTGGTTAATTGCGTCCACGTCGCGCCACCGTCGATCGACTTGAACAAACCCCCATGCTTGCCCGCGTAGCTGTTCCTGTCTTCCCACGGTCCAAGCGTCTCCTCCCACAGCGAGGCATACACCACTTGCGGATTCTTCGGGTCGATGACCACATCGGAACCTCCCGTGCGGTCGTCCTTGTACAACGCCTTTTTCCATGTCGCGCCGCCATCTTCTGAGCGGAAGATGCCGCGCTCCGCGTTCGGACCGTATGGATGTCCGAGCACCGCGGCGAAGAGCCGGTTGGGATTTGCCGGGTCCACAGCCAGCGCCGGTATCTGCTGGCCATCGCGCAGTCCGAGGTGGGTCCACGTCTTGCCCGCATCGTTCGAGCGATAGATGCCGTCGCCGACGGAAAGATCGGGCCTGTGCAAGCCTTCGCCGCTGGCCGCATACACGATGTTGTGGTCCGAGGGCGCCAAGGCAATCGCCCCAATCGACTGCGTGTCCTCGCCGTCGAAGATCGGCTCCCACGTACGCCCATAATCGTTCGACTTCCAAACTCCGCCATTCACCTGGCCCACATAAAAGACATTTGGCTCATCCGCAACACCCGTGGCTGCGCGCGTGCGCCCGCCACGGAATGGCCCGATCATCCGCCAGTGCATCTCCGGCATGGGGTTGGCGTCTTGCTCCGCAAGGCGAGTGGCAGCCGGCACAAGCGGCGCGATGAAAAAGAACGCAAAGAATAGGAGGCATGAAATCCGGCGATTTCTCATCTTGATCGTTGACCTCGATAGAAGTCTCTAGAGAGAACTGAAGAAGTACGCTGCACAGCTCGTTGGAATTTTATCCGCATGGGCAACATTCCGTTCGAGCTGTTGGAGCAGAATCCGACCGGTTCGAGATTGGGCACTTCGGTGCTATTCGTCGTCACCCTCGTCTGGCGAAGCGTCCGCCCCATTAGGAAGCGCGCGGGTCGGGCAAAATCGTTACAGGTTGCGTGAGCGTTTGCCCATCGACATTTAACTTGATGGTGTAATTGCCGCGTTCGAAAGTGAGAGGCTCCCGGGTCGGGTCCATCGCCGGGGCTATCTACGTCATCTCGAGCGCCGGCTGAAGTCCTGAATGCTGTGCGGAAGGCGGAGCTTCGCGTATTCAAATTCACTGCATCGTCACTACCGCCCAGCCGGTTTTGAAGTGAGCGGGTTGTCTCAGGCGGAGAGTGCACGCCCCTTCACCATCACTACTGCGGACAATCGCGGGCGCATCGCGGTCAACGGTGTACCCACCTCGCTCGACGAATTTCGTGCCACTCCCTATGTCCGGACCGATCTACGCGTCAGCCGTCCAATCAAGGTCGGTGACCGCTGGACAATGATGCCATCCACCCGCATAAAGACTGTTACTGGGTGCCCCGGCGAACGCGCTGTTCGCATGACTGAAAAACACTATCCCAAAACAACCAACTGACATAACTACCAGGATCAAATTGGAGAGTTTCGATATAGAGTCTCCACTAATCTGGCCCTAAATTGCATAAATATAAAACACTGCGCCGGTCCCACTTGTGTATCGTGCAATAGTCCGTTAAACGTGAGGAATAAATAGCCGTGGTCGATATGGCCACTTCAGGACCACACATAGGTGCTAGAGAAGTGGTTCACAGATTTGCTTCCGGCACGGATGCTCGATGGCCAGCGTTCACTGATGCGCCCACTCCCGGGCTCTGAGTCGTTGATAACATGGCCTTACCACGATTCCAAAGCTCTCGCTAGCAGAATGCTTTCAGGAGCGTTTTCCGTCCTGGCAACGCTCGCACGGGAGCCATCGCAAGATCCAGGATAAAAGGCAACGCTGTGCGCTAGATTGAGTGATCCCAAATCAACTTAAATAGGCGGAGTCGACCGTCAACTAGAACATGACACGCACACCCAACTGTGCTGCAAAAGGAATCCCCACGGTAGTCCCAGGGCCAAAGAAGTCCCCCAACGCGCCGGCCGGCACGCCAAGCTGCTTGAGGCTGGTAATACGCTCGGTCGCGGTGCAATCGGAATTGGTGCAAATGTCACTGACGGTGCCGGCCTGGGCCTGTGACAAAGGGACGGGCAGCGACGCGACGTTGGTGACATAGTTCGCACCGGGATTGTTGCGGTTGAAGAGATTGAAGAACTCGACGAAGGGCATGACGGTCCAGCGGTCGCCCAGGTGGATGGAGCGGCTGACGCGTAGGTCAGTCTGGATATAAGGAGTGGCGCGAAACTCGTCGAGCGAGGTGGGCGTTCCATTGACCGCGATGCGTCCGCTGTTGTCAGCTGTGGTGATGGTGAAGGGACGCGCGCTCTCGGCCTGCGACAAGGCGCTCACTTCGAAGCCCGCTGGGACCATCCAGGTAAAGGCGAGAACAGCGCGTTGGCGTACGTCCTCGCCGGACGGGCCGTAGTCACCGGGGGCGAATGCGTTGAGCGGGTCGCAGACCCCATTCACATAATCGAAGAGCTCGCCGAGAACGCAGCCCCAAGTCTCAGCCTTGGAGAAGGTGTAATTCGCGACAAGATTCAGCCGGCGACTTACATTGCCCTGCAGGTGAATGAGCAGGCCGTTGTAGCTAGAACGGTTGTCGGAGTGAAAGACATTAACGTCTGGGACGTAAGTTGCCTGGTCCGGATCAGTAGGTGAAAGCTGCGGCGTGAATAAGTTGGTCCCGCCGGTGTAGCTGTAGGATCGGTAGGCATGGTTGCCCTGCTCGTGAATGTAATCGGCGCTGAGCGACCAGTTCGCATTAAAGGCGTGCTGAACACCTCCGGAGATATGGATCGCGTAGGGGGTCTTGTATCCCGAATCGATGATGTTGGCCGTTCCTCCTAAAGCATCGCCGGGGATGCAGCCGGCGTTCTCCGGTCCACCGGGGTTTTGGATCGGATCGACACAGGGGCCGGGCGCAGAATTTACCGCCTGGAAGGCGGTCGCCCAACCGTTCTGCGCAAGGTCGTTAAAGTAGAGGCCAAAGCCGCCGCGTACCACCATCGTTCCGCGGCCGCCAGGCGCCCAGGCGAAGCCCAGCCGTGGCGCGAATTGCTTGTGGTCGTCGTGCGGAGCGGAGGAGACCAGGGGAATGCCGAGCGCAGCCAAGGTAATGTAGCCGGGATTGGAACCTTGGGTCCGCCCGGCCCCATTGAGCAATCCGAAAGTAGTCGAGTAGCGCAGACCGTAGTTGAAGGTCATATGAGCGGAAACGTGCCAGGAGTCCTGCGCGTAAAGAGCGAATCGCTGGACATTCTGCGAAAAGCCGCCACCGAGGTTCGAGGTCGATGCGCCGTTGATTAGATCTGAGTTGAATTGAGAGGGATTGTCGAGATAGTAAGTCGGGTTTTGCGGAAGTGCGTAGAGTGTCTCGGTGTTGTCAGGGAATGCGCCGCCGAGCACCGGTTCATGGATAAAGCTGACCCCGAACTTCACGGTGTGTGCGCCTTGGACGTGGCTCATATCATAGCGAAGTTGATATTTTTGCTGGTTGCGCAACGACGGGAAATAGGTGATGGGAGTGGCGAATTGGTTGTCGCCATAGGTTTCGAAGCCTGAGATGGTGAGCGTGGTCGAACTGAAGGGAAATGCAATCGCGAAGCCCAAATTGGAGTTGCGCGATTGCGTGAGGTGGAGCCCGCCGGCGTCGAGCACCAGTTTGCCGATGCAGGTGGGCGTGAACGTGAACTGGTTGCCGATCACAAGGCTGAGATAGTTGTTGTGAGTAAGCAGGCCGGTCGATGGCAGCGTGCCTTGCTGCACCAGGTTGTTGTGCGTGGTGTAGGTGTCGTTCGAAGCGCGCAGGAACCACTGGGACCTGGCTGATTTCGACCAGTCGAAGCGCAGCAGACTGAAGTAGTCGCGAAAAGGGATGGGCACGAAGGACGGCACGACGATGGAGGTGACTCCGGTGACAAGCCCCTCGGCGGCCAGTGTGGCCAGCGCGTTGAACTGGGTGATACTGGCAGGGCTGTACGCGATGCTGGCATCTTCATGGACATTCTCAAAGGCGGTAAAGAACCAGAGCTTGTCTTTGACGATCGGGCCACCGAGCGTGCCAACATAGTTCTGCCGCGAGAACGGCTGTTTCGGGTTAGGCGCGGGGTTCTCGATGGGGTAGCGGGCGTTGAGCGCCGCGGCGCGCTGGTAGACGGCTGCCTGGCCGTGCCAGTCGTTGCTGCCGCTGCGCGTGGTGATCACGATGGAGCCGGCGGTGGTGCCACCGGTGTCAGCGTCCTCCTGGGAGGTTCGGACGGCAAACTCTTGGATGGAGTCAGGAGAAAAATTTTGCAGGAAGCCCCCAATCCAATCGTCGGAGTTGTCGCCGCCGTCGACGGAGAGTTCGTTGTTGAGGCCGGAGCTTCCCCCGGTCGAGACTGCGGTGATGCGCGCTTTGGTTGGGTCGGATGGTTCAACCGGCTCTGTGCCTGGCGCGAGGTAGGCGATGTTCGCGAAACTCCGCGCGGGCAACGGCATGCCCTCTAGGTCCTGGGTGGTGACCACTGCCTGGTGGACGTTGCTGGCGAGGTCGATTGGTTGGGTGGCGATGGAAGAACCTTGCGACGTGACCTTGACACTCTCACTAACCTGCGGTGGTTGCAGGGTCACAACGATGTCGCGTACAGTGCCCACGGCCACGGATACGTCGGCCCGCGCGCTTGCGAAGCCATGCGCGTCGACGCTCACATGCCATTCGCCGGGCGTGAGGTCCTCAATGCGGAACTCACCCTTCGCATCTCCACTCATACGGCGCATTTGCGAAGAGCCGGAGAGCGCAACCTCTATGTTCGCCGCAGGTACGCGGGCTTTGGTCGAGTCTTGCACGATCCCGCGGATGCTTCCGCTGGGGTTCTGTGCATTCAAAGCGATGGTTGGAAAGAGGCACGCTAGGACAGCGAAAGCTGTTTCGGGGCCTAATCTCGTCGTTCGCATAGTAGTCTCCGTCTGTCTTAATGCGATGAGCACCGCGGGCCACGCAGTCAAGGCGGCAAGCGCAGATTGTCGCTGGCTTCTTTTCGGCCGCAGGATCGAGAAGTCCTGATTGTCCGCGATGACCTTCGCAAGAGAGCTGCCCGGGGGCGCGTGCACGGCGGCAAGCTGCTTTTCGAGAGTGGGCCGGCGTCTGCCAACGTCCCCTTCAGTCGATTGTCTTTGCACCATAAAGCCTCCTGCGCTCGACAGAGACGTCGCGGTAAGCCAACGAAGGATGACGACACCACAGGCGAGACCGGCTGCGGCTTCTGCGATGTCCTGGAGCAGGTAGAGCCAGCTGACGGCGAATTCACCGCTGAGGATGGTTGCCGTTACACCGATGGCGACCATGGTCGCGGTGAGTAGCAGAACCCGAATATGGCCGCTGGTGCTGCTCCAGATCAGGACCCCGAATACCGCGGCGATAAGAACGGGAATCAGTTCGTCCAAGAGAGCCCTCTTTTACCCCAAGGCTGAGCTTGGGAAACGGATAGCCTGGACCGAATCAAACCACGGTAGCACAACGAGGGGAAGGATGAGCGTGAATTCTCTGGCTCTTTCTGAGAGTGAAATGCGGCTCTCATCCCGTGGCTTTGGACCTTCCTAAGTTCCGCGGAACTCCCCATATCCAAACCGACCCTGCGCGTCAGCCGTCCAACTAGTGTTGGGCGAGAGGTGATCGATCATGCCCTTCATCGAATTCTTTAACCTCTTTAACCGCAACAATCCGGCGCCAATTATGTAACCAACATTGCTACACTTCCCGTGCCACCCGCCCAGGCGCAGGCGGGTAACGTCACGGATATTTGCGCGGATCCGGCCTGCACCGCGACGGAATCCATCAGAAGCCCAAATCAGCTGCGCGTACCTGGTGGCGCCTTGGGAGACTTCTTGGCCCCGGTACCACTGTCGGCATTCCTTTCGCGGCACAGCTGGCATCAGACTGACCTTTTAGGTGCACACTTAATATGAGCAAATTTTCGAGATCGAGAGCAGCAGATGCATCCTTGTCCCTTCCCAGATCACGACAGGCCAGAGTCAGTCTATGCAGGCAAATATGAACGGATTCTCCGGTGGGCGCCTTGCGTACAGCTTGCAACATCGAGGAATTCACAATGTCTAAAATTGAAATTCGCAATGTGTGCTAGCGTGCCTGCTTGCAGTCATGACCGCCGTTAGTGTTCCCGCTCTCGCATCTACCGATACGGTACAGGTTCTGACAACTGGCTCATCCACTCCGTGGGTTGTATTTGCCGAAGCAGCTTATCAGCTTGCAAAAGCCGGCGGCAACGCCAAGCATCTGGTCGTAGGTGAACCTTATTAGGCGCACAACAATGCTGAGCCAACCGTGCCCTTTGCGAAAGCAGCCCTGCAGTCCCTCACCTACGCAAGATATTGTCGGAGCCGGGGCTCACCTTCGAAACTCTTAAGGTGTCAGTGACTCAATGAGCGGTCGTCCACCTACCGAGGGTTTCCCTCTGGCTTCGGTCGATGGCCATGATGCCTTGTTAACCACTCGCAAAGGCGCTTAAGGAGAGCTCTTTGTACCACTGGACGAAATGTTCCGCCAGTTCTGGAAGAGCTCTCCTTTATTTTGTTGACTTCTCCTGAATTGGCGGTATAGTTCTGTTCGCTCTACTCACTTCGGGAGTTCTGGAGCTCACCACCGTTCACGTGCTGCTCGACCAGAGCGACAAACTCTTATCGGCCCTTGGTTTCATCTCGAACCGTGTGGGATTCCCATGAGCACACTCACGATCATTGTGCTAATGTTCCTCCTTTTCGTCCTGGTGCTCGGCATCTGCATCGGACTCCTGCTTGCGTGGATTTGGAGGCATCGCCATCATCCACCGCCGCCTCCTCCTCCTGGCCCTCCATACACAATCCCCGATCAATTGGGCGAAACCGATCTCACCGCGCAAATCACCGTTCGCCTGATGGGCACAACGGCCAACGGCGTTCCCCTGCCTGCCGTTCCCGCCGGCACGCCTGCGCCCACCAAAGTCATCTGGGTCGATCACGGCAACGAGGTGCTCGTTCACCTCGATTCAACCGCGGTCCGCATTCTCCATCGCACGGTGCTGGTGTCAGTCGATCTCGAGACCGACCAGACCGGCCGCACGCCCTTGGTGTGCAGCTTCGCGGTCAGCGGCGCGGGCGAACTCGGCGGCCTGGTCGCAACTACCGATGAGCTGCCCCGCGGTCTCGGCTCCCTTGCATCTGCTTGGGGACAGCAGCTGCAGTCGGCTGTCTGGTCAAGCCTCATGGGCCTGGCAAACGATCATGCCGCCGAACGCAGCCTCTCGCCACGTGCGCTCTCGGCCGCAGCCGGCACCCTCAGCCTGCATGCGGGCCCGGCCCTCACCAACGCACCGGCAGGCGCCGCATGAGCGACGGTCTCGGCAACGAAGTCCTCGACCTGGGCGAAGCTATAGGTCTGTTTGATGGCAGCAGCAACCTGCAGCCCAAGTGGTTTGAGAATCCCCTCAGCCACGTCGAATCGATCTTCACCGACGATACGCAGCGCGCCGCGTTTCTGCGTGTGCTCGATGCGCTGCTCGCGCCGCAGCAGTTGCCCGACCTTCCTGCCAACGAAACGTGGCATCCCCTGCTCGGCGATCAATCCCGCGGCAATGCCTATCTCACCGTCAATACCTCCAATGGCGTCACGTTCGGCTTTGCCGGTGAGTTTCATTCCAGCGACGGCCCTCCGCCGCTGGCGTCGCTCAAGGCGCATCTGCCCCTGGTCAGCTTCAGCGGAGGAAACGTCACCGCCGTCGCTGGCACGGCGAACGGACCGCTCGACGTCAGCCTCCGCCTGCATCTCGGCTTCACGTTCCCAGCCGATCCCATCGGTCTCGATTCGGTCGTTGTCACGGCGAGCCTGACGCCGCTTGCCCCCACGCCCGCCACCTTCACCATCGACCTCGAGGGCCTGCAGCTCGACCCATCCGGTCCCCAGAATGTCACGCTCGATCCCAACAACCTCGAGTCTGAAGCGGTCCACCTGATCATCGGTTTCATCCAGGAGCAGCTCAAGCGCCTGGCCGCAACCACCGGCGAAGCCGGAGCTGTGACAGCTCATCTTCTCGAGTTGCTCGGCTTTGGCGACGCCGCTATTCCTCCGTTTCCGTTCACCCAGCTGGCCGATCCCGGTGCTCTCAATGCGTGGTTCGCCTCACTGCTACAAGGCGGCGCAACGGCCCCGCTGGTCGCGTGGCTCGGCCATTTGCTCGGACTCATCGGCGTCAGCACGCCCACCGTAACCGGTACCGGCACACCGTCCGACCCATGGGTCGCCCCCGTGATTCCCTTCGGAGCCGCGGCCGGCTCCGGCCTCAACATCACTTTCGCCACCCAGACCGTCGCAACCACCACGTCGCTGCTCATCGGCCTTGAAGCCCGCGTGATCCCCAGCGGAGCCAACCCGCCCGTTCGCATCGAAGGCAGCGCCACGCTCGCGTCCATCCCCATCACCGGCACCGACGCAGCGGCCATCCTGCCTTCTGCTTCGGTCACCGCGTTCGCGCCCGGCGCAATCGGTGCCGGCACGCTGGTCAGCACCGCGACCATCACCGTGCAGTCGTTCCGCGCCGGCTTCACCTGGACAGGCTCCGCCCTCCAGCCCCTGCTCGACCTCGATGGCGTCGACTTCACCCTCCTCGGCACCACCACCCACTACGACAAGGTCGATCTGACCAATGCCGACAGCGTGGCCAGCGACGTCTCGGCAACCATCGCCAACACTATCAAGGGCTACTTGGGCAGCACGAGCCCGGGAAGCAATCTCGCTGCCCTGGTGGGTATCATTCCGCCCGCCAACGATCCCACCTCGCCGCACACGCTCGATTTCACCCAGCTCGTCTCGAACCCCGCGCGCGCCATCGCCACCCTGCATCGCGCCGTGCTTCTCGACAACGCTCACCCGTGGTCGCACATGCTCGAAGAAGTCGGTGGCCTGGTTGGAATCGCCACCGCTGTCCCAGGCTCGGGCACGCGCAACGACCCATGGGTTCTCGAACTCGCGCCGCCCTCCACTATCCACATCGAGATCGCCGCGTGGAACGACCAGACCAGCGGCGTTGCCACCGATCCCCAGAAGCTGCGAATCGGCCTGCGCGCCTCGTTCTCGCAATCTCCTGCGGAGATCTACTGGCTCGCCGAACTGCTGGCCTTCGATCTGCCACAGTCGGGCGCCGGAACTGTTTCACTCATGGCCGGCCAGCACGCGCATGTTGGAGTGCAGCCGATCCCGACCATCCCACCCATCGCCGGCCTCACGCTCACCATCGCCGACTTCGCGGCCGACATGACCTTTATCCCCGGCTCGCCATTAACCTGGTCCGCCGGGCTCCAGAACGTCTCGCTCACCTTCAACGGCACGACGATCAACGTGCCCGCCATCGGCTTCCCGCTCGCCGCGCCCTTCGATGTCACCAACCCCGCCACCATCGCCGCAGACTTCGGCATCACCATCCCCAACCTCGAACTGCTGCTGCGCATGGTACTGGCGCGCGCGCTGTCTTCGTGGGGCGGAATGCCGGCTTTCACGCTCGCCGGCCTGCTGGGGGTGCACGGCAGCCTCGATGGCCTCTCCGCCGACTGGCCTGCGCTCGCCGATCCCGGCGCTCCCGGTTCGCTGCTCAGCGATCCCTTCACCGCGCTGCGCAACTGGCTCCAATCCATCGCCAACGGCGTGTCTGCGGACGGCCGAGCGTTCCTGCCCCAGATCTTCCCCTGGCTGCGCGGGCTGCTCTCTGACGCCTTACCGTCCGCGCCCGGCAACCCGCTTGCCGGATTTAGCCTGCCCATCTCGGGCTCGGGCACCTACGACGACCCATGGGCTTTGCCGATCACCACCACGGCGACCGCCAACATCGACGCCTTGGTCTGGCTCGAACCCGCCGGCCCGCCGCCCAACTGGGCCACTCCGTTCATCGCCGCGGCCACCGGCGCCGCGAACTTCTTCACCCTGCTCCAGGTGGCGCAAAATGTCGCCGGCTTCCTGCCCACACTCAGTAACGGCCTGGCCAACAACGATGCCGGCCTTCTGGCCAACGCGCTCAATTCGCTCTCTGGCTTCTTTGCCACGGGGGACGGCGTCGTTCCGCTTGCCTCGCAAGTACCCACAAGCTCCAACTGGACGGCCGGCGCCACCCTCTCCAGTGCTCACTCGACGCAACCCTCCGACCCGGCCGCAATCTCGCAGATCCTCGCCGAGGTCGATTCGCTCGCCGGCGGCGCCGGAAACGCACGCACGGTTCTTCTTCTCGGCCCCGCCTTCAGCGATCACACCATCTGGACCGCGCTGCTGGCCGACCCCGGCCTCCACGGCACCACCGCCGCCAACACCAATTTCAACCTCCGTGTTCCGGGGATTGATCCAACCACCGTCGATCTGACCACCATCACCGCCCAGGCCTCGTGGTACACCGCCGACCTCGGCGACGACGGCACCGGCAAGCTGCCGTCTCTCACCACGCAGATCGGCAACCTCGTCGCCCGCGTACAGCAACTCAACGGCGCGACTCCTGTCACCCTCGTCGCTCACTCGACAGCGGGAGTGGCCGCGCTCGCCTTTACCGCCGCCAATCCCACGCTGGTCCAGGGCCTCATCACGCTCGGCACGCCGCACCTCGGCTCCGCCGTTCCATTCCTGTCCGACGCGCGGATGGGCGACGCCCTGCGCGTCATCCAGTTTCTGCGCCCCCAGATCGCCGCCGGTCCCCAGCGCGATGCCCTCGACTTCCTTGTCCTCGCTCTCGACGGCTACAAACCTCCGGTCTCCGTCGGTGCGCTTGCCAGCGCCTCTCCTTTCCCGGCCGGATCATTCCCCGCGCCCATCACTGCGCCGGCCAGCATCGACTCCGGTGGCCGCCCCGTGCTCGCCATCGGCAGCCAGCTCAGCGGAAGCCTCCTCGACCTGCTCAAACCGGCCCTGTCCGCGCTCGCCAACTCCGCCGCTAACCCTGGCACCACTCCCCCCCCACCCACACACATCGCCTTCGGCGCCCGCGCCCACGTCAACCTGGCCACCACCGCCGGCAACTTCGCGGTCGATTCCACGATGCGCGGCGACCTGTTCCAGCTTCCGCTGCAATCGGCCCCGCCCACGCCTCCGCATCCCGCGCATGCACTGCACATTCGCGCCGTGCTCACCAATCCCGGCGGATGGCTGGTCGGCGCTTCGAGTGCCTTTATCAGCGCTGGCCCCCCGCCCGTCGATGTGCGCATCCGCTGGGCCGAGATCGGTGCCGACATCTACACCTCCAGCGGCACCTTCAAGGTTGACCCCATCGTCAACCTCCACCAGGTCTCGTTCCACGGCCCGGTCGTCGACCTAGCGTCGTTTACCGACGCCAACGCCCAGGCCCTGCTTGGCGC